>ONHS01000082.1 GCA_900317715.1 uncultured Bacteroidales bacterium
CACGGCCAACCAAAAGACGAACGGGCGCATCACTATTCCTGCTCAGGTCAATGCGGACTGGAACGCAACCGAGGGACCGGCAAAGATTGAGAACAAGCCGACAATCCCTGCGGTGAACAACTCTACCGTTACGGTCAATATGAACGGTACTCCAGCGGGTTCTTTCACGCTAAACCAAAGCGATCCGGCTGTGGTGAACTTGAACAATGTAGCCGTTACCAATGAAGGTACCACCAACACGTACGTCAACACGAACGACTTCACTGGCGGTACTATCACCGTTCCCAGCAAGTTCGACATCAAGAACCCTCCGACTTCTTCCACATGTACGCAAGATGCCGTCAATATCTGTGATCTACTCTCCGTGTTTGACAGCCTGAGCAGACGCCTTGCCGCCGTGGAGGCCGAACTTGCCAGCCTCAAGACCGGGCTCCCTGTGTTCGTCAGCCTCACTTTCTCCGAAATCACTTTCAACTCCATGAAGGCCACAGCCGAGTTCACCAACTCCGGTGCACCCATCTCTTTCTATCGGTTCTGCATCTCCAAGAACGAGGATATGAGCGACCCGATAGGCTGCTATATCACCACAGACCCGGAATACACGTTTGTGAATCTTGACCCCAAGACCCTCTACTACGTGAGCGTCACCGCTACCAATGCGGCCGGTACCTCTGAACCGGGGAAAAATTCCGCCCGCACCCTCGCGAACATCACAATCGCCCTCAATGGTCCGGATAGCGTGACCTACGCCTGTGGCACGACTGACCCAGAACCCCACTATACTATCACGGTGAAGGATGAAGGGGAGGATATTACGAGCCAATGCTCCTTTGTATGGAAGGTTAACAACGTTAAGGTCGATAGTTCCACGAATTCTTCCTTCGACACCTCTTATTTCAAGGAAGTCCAGGCGACTATAGAAGAAAGCATGATTGTGACCTGCACGGTCATCCTCACCGCCGACACCCTCAAGCGGACGGACACTGTGACCACCATCGTCACCAATAATCCTTACAGCCTTCCGGTTATCTCCATTTGCATCAGCGACCTGATCATCACCGACAGGGGCTCTCAGAACATTGTCGCGGTGAAGTGGGAGAGTGCGGATGAGAATTTTACGTCCGCCACGGCATTGAACCATACGTATCATGAAACAGGTTCCCATACCATCACCGTCAAGAGTGCAACGGGATGTGAAACTGACACAACGATCACGTTTGTGCCACTTACCCCGTGTGCGGTGGGCAATCACCCTGCGCAAACCTCCACTGTGCTTGCCACTGCTGGTATCGAAAATTCCACCAACGGTTTGGAAACCACCAACGACGGTGGTGCCGTAACGAAGGTGCAGGACTTTGACGGGAACATGTATGCTGTTGTGCAAATTGGCACACAATGCTGGCTGGCGGAGAACCTCCGCACCACGAGCTATGGTGACGGCACTGAAATTGCGGTAGGTTCCTCAGCTTCTGCCGAAACACCTTATATCTATTATCCCAATGGCGAAGCAACGAATCTGAATGAATATGGCTACCTCTATAACTGGCAAGCCGCTACATACGCTCAGACCACCATCATGGCACCTAGCGGCATACAAGGTGTTTGTCCTGCAGGTTGGCATATTCCTTCCGAAAACGAGTGGGAAATCCTGGATTTGGAAGTGAATGGCTCCGCACTTGATTTTAACAACAGCTTCAACTCCGATGGTAACTTTACGGGCAAGTTGGCAAAGGGATGCGGTTGGAAGCAATCCGCCAACGTACTTGCTCCTGGTAACTTCAGCGATGAACAGCGCAACGTTACTGGTTTCGGGGCAGTTCCCGCAGGTTGGTACACTTCTGAAAATTATACGGGTTTCGAATCAAGCGCTGCTTTCTGGACCTGTACACAAAATAGCGAGAACAAGATATACACTCGTCATTTGAACTACGACACTTCTGCCATGAACAGACCTCATGACGATCAACTTTTGGATAAACACGCATTCTCCGTCCGTTGTATCCGTGATGACGATTACAATCCAGTTGCGCTGACCATCACCGCCGGCCAGAATGATATTACCATCTGCTCTAATGACGCGGGTGCCGTTACTTATACGGCTAAGGTGACGAGATACAACAAGGACTTCACGAGTGATTACACCTACGAGTGGAGCGTGGAGGGTGCCGACTTGGTAGCAAATGGTAGCAGTTGCACGGTGACTTATACGAGCGCAGGTAACTATATGGTGACTTGCAAGGTTAAACAAGGAACGGATTCTGTGGCAGAGAAGTCTGTTACGACAACCGTAAACGTTATGCAAGCTCCCGTCTTCACCACTTGCGAAGAAGGATATGACGAAACCAATCAAGGCTATTTAGTCAAATTGATGAGTCTCAATCAAGATGCCACCTTCAATTGGGGTGATAATAGTTCTTCAACCAATGTGGATGTTGATACAATTACAGATAATGGGCAAAAGTTCGTCATAAATGGAACGATAACGCATATATACAGTGCCCAAGGTACTCCCACCATTACGGCTACCAGCAACAGTAACGGTTGTGCTGCAACCAAGCAGATTGCGTTGGGCAATGCCACGGTGCATGCTTGTTCGTCATCGCTGTTCACCAACCATGCGCGGCAAGAGGGTACTCTCGTTTCTGGGACAACCCATTACGAAGGCAGGGAGGAGGTCAATACGGACGGCAATTTGGTTTCCGTGCAGGACTATGATGGTAACGAGTATCCTGTAGTGCAGATTGGCAGCCTGTGCTGGATGGCCGAGAACCTCCGCACCAAGCACTACGCCGACGGAATGGAAATCACGAACGGTATCGGTTCCGACGGGTCGTTTACGCAGGCCTATTATTATCCTAATAATGGAACAGATGTGGGGACGTATGGCTATTTTTACAACTGGTATGCGACCACCCGCGGTATTCCTTCTTCAACAACCAATCCTTTGATTCCTGGTATTTGTCCCACTGGCTGGCATGTGCCCACCACTGGTGATTGGCATAACTTGCTAACAGCTGCTGATGCCAACAATCATGCTGTTAAACTTGCTAAAAGCTGTGATTGGATACCAGGAAACACATCTGATTTTCCTGGAGACTATAACAGCTTGGAACGCAATGCCTACGGTTTCGGAGCTGTCCCTGCCGGACACTACAATTATCATGAAAATTCTGTAGGTGATGAAAGTGCTTTCCAACAAGGCGAATATAATTCGTATGGGAGTAAAACGACGTTTTGGTCCAGTGTTGAAAGTGGTAGTCGGGCATATTATTTGATTCTTACAAGTAACAAAAATGAAGTTGAGGTCAATGATAATCAGACCAATAACAAGGTGTGGGGTTATTCTGTCCGTTGCGTGCGCAACGCGGAAAACGTCAATCCTGTTCCTGTGCAAATGAGTGTCAGCTCCACGAAATCTGGCTATGCGTATATTTGCGACGGCAATCCGGTGGAAGTTACTTACACCGCTGTGGTCAATCGGAATGGGATGGACATCGCCGACCAGTGTGCGCCATACGTGTGGACACTCAATGGCACGCAAATGTCTGAAACGGGTAAGTCGTTTACATACAGTTATTCTGAGACGGGAACTTATACGATCTCATGCACGGCTACAATTCCAGGTGTTGGGCAGCGGGTGCAAAGCAACGTGTTTTCAGTTTATTCAGGTACTGTCCCTGGTGATTTCACTATATCGAAGAATGGTAATAAAGTGACGGTGACCCTTGGGGTTCCCAAGCCTGTATCTGTAGCTTGGGGAGATGGAACCCCTGATGTGACAGTTTACAGTACTACGAATACGGTTAATCATACGTATAATCAAAACGGCATTTACCCAATTACCGCCACAGCATCCCATCAAGGTTGTACCCGTACTAAGGAGGTGACGATTGCCGCACCGGTGGCATCCTTGGAACCTGCCTCCAGTGAGGTCTCTTTCTGTGCTGGCGGGTCCGCATCTGTGGGATTCACCGCACAGATTAAGGAAGGCGAGGATGATGTTACGAGCAATTTCGCTCCTTACACGTGGAGTGTCGTGCCACAGAGTGGTTCGCCTGCAGACGGTGCGCAGATTACCCCTGCCTGCACGACGAATGTGTGCAGTGTCACGGTCTTGAAGCCGGGCACCTACACGGTCTCCTGCACGACGGCCACGCATAACTCTGTCCAGCTGAAGAAGACCGCAACGGTGACGGCATCGTATAAAACGGCTCCTACGTTTAATGAACCGACGGTTTCCGGCCGCACGGTCACGTTGACAGGTGTTGCCAATACGACCTCCATCAATTGGGGTGATGAAACGTCAACTACAGTAGGAAGCGGTACGGAAGTCTCCCACACCTACAACGAGAACTCCACCGGAGATGGCTACCACATCATAGCCACGAACAGCGGTACCGAATGCACCAAGGAAAAGGATGTGTCGGTGAGCCTCACGATGAACCTCAATGCCGAAGGATCTACAGATATCTGCACCGACGGCACTGTCGGCCGCAGCACAGAGGTCACCTATACCGCCTCCGTGACCGACAATGGT
This sequence comes from uncultured Bacteroidales bacterium, assembly GCA_900317715.1. GTDB lineage: Bacteria > Bacteroidota > Bacteroidia > Bacteroidales > WCHB1-69 > F23-D06. The sequence continues at coordinate 4,538 of ONHS01000082.1, forward strand.
ACGCCGAACGCCACTGGCTACAGCTATGTTTGGAGCGTGGATGGTGTGGAGATTCCTGGTGAAACAAATGCAACGTATTCGCGTAACTATACAGAGACGGGCACCTACGCGGTCAGCTGTACGGCCAGCAAGACCACTGGGGATGTCACCGCCTCTACATCGACGAATATTGCCCCCCTGCCCACGCCGAGCTTCACGACGAGTGTGAATGGTCTTACGGTGACGTTGAACCCTTTGGAAAATACGAATCAGGTTATATGGGACAACAGTGATCCTAACACCACTCAATCCTTCGGTGAATATCCTACTTCCGCTGTGCACACCTATGAAACCCAGAGTGAACATACCTACACCATTGTTGCCACAAACACGGCAACGGGTTGTAGCATAACGGATGATGAAGTTAATGTGATACCTCCTGCGTTGACCTTGACGGCTGACAATGAATCTCCTTCCATTTGCTCTGCGGGCGCCACCACAACGATGGTTAGGTACTCTGCAACGGTGAACGACGGTGGGCAGACCGATCACACCTATGCGTGGACGGTTGATGGTCCTGAAGGTGGCGCATCGCCTACGTCTATGTCTGGAACAAGCGCCTCGTTTGAGGTGACGTATTCAGCGACGGGTGATTATACGGTTTCTTGCACGGTGGACGGTACGGGACCGAGCGACACGAAGAATGTCCATGTCAGCGCTTCTACGGATGTGCCTTCATTCACGGCGAGTGTCTCCGGCAACACGGTGACGTTGGACGAAATTGTCAATGTGGAGCAGGTCAACTGGGGCGAGAGCAATGGCTCGTTTGAAACGCTTAACAACGACGCCCCCTCGCACGTATATCCGAATCCAGAAACAGAAACCCACTATACCATCATCGCCAAAAGCCCCAGCGGTTGCACCGCGGAAGCGGAGGTGACGGTGGCCCCAGTGGTGGCTTCAATGGAAATCACAACTCGCGGTGTGCCGACGTTGTGTCGGAAATCAACGGTGACAGGTAAGGTCTCTGCAATCATATATAAAGCAGAGGTGACAGACGCGGTGCCGACTGGGTACATTTGGAGCGTGACACCTTCAGAGAATACCGCACTTTACAGCTATGGTGATTCATGTATGGTGTTATATACCGCCACAGGCACATATCAAGTCACATGTGAGGCAGAAGGAATATCATTGAACAAAACTGATACAACGGAGATAAAATTCCCTACTTATGCTAATGGTACACTGTTGGAAGAAGGAAATGAAATGCTTTCGAATGATTTCCAGTTGTGCAAGGAGGAACATAACGTGCAGCTTAAATATTTGCCTAATATTGCTAATGCTTCTCAAACGATATATTGGGGAGATGGTGCGATGGACTTGGTAGAACAATGTCACCAAAATTGTGCCCCTCTCCCATCGCATACATATACCGAATACGAAGAGTATCCGCTCGTTATTGTGACTCGGCGTATAAGCTCTCTCTACAATAATGTTACTTGTGCTATTGTTAGAAATATTACTATAGAAACAGAGAGTCCCACTTCTTGTCCAGGTGTGACCTCTTGGCTTGCTAAAGAAACTGTTGATGGGAACAACTTGGTTTCTGTAGAAGGTTATGACGAAAACGGGGACACGTATAACTATAAAGTGGTGAAGATTGGTAGCCACTGTTGGTTGGCGGAAAATATGCGTGCCGACCAATATGCGAATGGAGATCCTTTCAGTAATGAAACTTATAATCCTGAAGGTGATGTCAATAATGTGGCCAAATATGGAAAACTTTACAACTTGTCTGCGGCCACAAGAGGAGGCACAGCACAGGGTGTCTGTCCTAACGGTTGGCATGTGCCAACGAATTCAGAATGGTCGGACATTATTACTTCCTATAGCTCAGGTGGTATGCTAGCCAAAGGATGTGACTGGAAGGTAATTGCCGATGCAGCAGGTGCACCTGGTGATTACAGTTATAGCCAACGAAATGTTTCCGGCTTTGGCGCTCTTCCGGCAGGTACTAATGGGAATTATTCCATTGGTAATGGAACGGCGTTTTGGTGTAGTGGGGGTAATAGTATATTGTTGACATACAATGAGGGTGCCATAGGGATAGGTTCTACTTTTGCAGCAAATTCTGGACTTTCCGTCCGTTGCGTGCGGGATGCTCGTAACTACTCTTTGGATATTACAAAGGATTTGCCAAATCCGTCCGTGATTAACGGACCTGTCAGCGTGTCCTATACGGCAACAATTCGCGATGGCGGAAATGCTGTCAACAGCAGCGATTTCACATTTTCGTGGAGTGTGGAACCTCATTCTTCGGACAGCTGTGTGCTGCCTGATCCCATTCCTACGACAGAAAATATAACTATTACCTTCAAAAAAGCTGGTACCTATGTTGTATCTTGTACTGCTACGGTTAAAGCACCGGGTAATGGAGAGGTGTCGGGAACTGACTCGACCGTGGTTTCTGATGCGACTAGCTACACAGTTGATCTTAAGAACTCATGTATCGTAGATGGTACTGGTCAAGTAAATACAAACACCCATTATGTTCGTACTGATAATGAGACTGGGGATACTATTGGGGGTAAAAAAATTGTTTCTGCCGTCAAAGATGCCGATCCAGATCCACACTCTTACAAAGTCGTGCAAATCGGCTCACAGTGCTGGATGAAAGAGAACTTGAGGGCGACGAAAGGGTTATCTAATGTCATTATATCACCAGGAACAAAAGTGGGGGAAACTAGTTGCAATAATTGTTTCTCATCTTCAAATAAATATTACTATTATCCGGACTTTGGTGGCTCCTATCCGAATGCCTTGGGAAATGACTCAACAAGTTACGGCCTTTTATACAACTGGACAGCTGCGATGAATGGGGCAACATCACCAGGAGCACAAGGTATGTGTCCTACAGGTTGGCATGTGCCGACCCAAGATGATTGGGAGACCCTGTTTAAATCAGTAGGTGGTGATGATTTTGAATTTCCAAACTATAATGGTAGTACTGGCATAAATAGTAATAAATTGATCTCTGGTGTTTTTACTAAAAATGGAAATCAGAATGAATTTTGGACCTACGCAGCTGGTAGTGTGCCTGGCAACTACAACCGTAGCGATGCCGATACCACCGGTTTCTCTATATTGCCTGCGGGTGGTTATACGGGGGGCTATGTGTATGATGCTAATGGTACTCTGAAGTCTAACTTAAAGCAGACTGCATTTGTTTGGAGTTCCACGACATTCACATATAACAACAGTAGTAATTATGCATATCGTTATAGCTTTAAGTATGATAATGCAGCTATTCGTTGCGAAAATAATGGTTGGTCGAAAAAACAGTATTTCGGCTCCGTCCGCTGCGTTCGCAACTAGCTTTCCGCTTATCATCGTATAATCATATCAAAGGGGTTCCGTTCCGTAGTGGGAGGGGAGCCCCTTTTCAATGTAGAATGAAGAATGATGAAGGCGGTGTGCGGGCGGCGGTGCGTGGTCTGGGATAATCGTATGCGGGATTGCCAACGTGTAGAGCCGTCATAATATGGCGGCTCTATTGCGTCATTGTCTGTTGTGTGGTTGGAAGAAAATATTTTACATATATGCGAAATATTGAAAAAAAAAGTATTTTTGCAGCGTGATAGAATTTGATGCATTATGAAGAAGGCTACAGTAAAAACTATTGAACAAAGCGATAAGGTCGGCTTATATTCCATCTGCTTTGATGGCAGTGATCTAACTGAATACGAAAAGTTTATACAAAAATTCATGACCGATGCCACACTCAACAAAGATTTCCAAAAAGTGTTCAGGGCAATCAACAGAATTGTTGCAAATGGTGCTTTGGAACGCTATTTCCGTCCTGAAGGACGTTATGGGGACCATCTGGCGGCATTGTCGATTGATTCCAAGGTGTTACGCTTGTACTGTTTGCGGATATCAGACCAGATTTTGATTGTAGGGAATGGTGGTGTAAAGATGACGCGCACATACGAGGAGGACGAGGAACTGAGCGGATATGTCATGGACTTGCAGAAATTTGACGCGCTGCTTGAGCAGGAGTTGAAAAAAGGAAAAATTAAGATAGAACAGAATGTCATTACAGGCATTGAAAGTACTTCTTTTGAATTATGAAACCGCCCAAAAACATTAAGATTTACAGCCCTGTTGTCCAGGAAGCATACGACAGCATCCCAGAACTTGACTGGGCTACCGATGCCATCACGGAAGGTATCGCCAGTCGTATTGATGCTGTGATGAAAGAAAAAGGCATCAGCAAGAAAAATTTGGCGGCCATCACTCACCGCCGACCGTCCGATGTGACCCGGTGGCTGAGCGGCGGTCACAATTTCACTTGCAGAACCATCGCCCTCATAGAACAAGCTTTGGGAGTGCCTATTATCAGAATTGTTCAATAACTTTTCTGCAGTAAGAAGAATAGAGCATTTGCGTTGACCTTCCGCTGCGTCCGCGACTAAGCTTTCGCTAATCATTACATAATCATACCAAAAGGGGTTCCGTTCCGTTGTGGGAGGGGTGTCCCTTTTCAATGTAGAATGTAGAATGAAGAATGATGAATGATGAATTATGAGTTATGAATGATGAATAATCGTAATTTGTGATAATTCGTGGTTGATTTTTGGAGATTTATGTATACAAAAGCAAATCGGTGCCGATCTGTGCATCGTGTGATTAGGTAATCGCCTGTTTTCCGTGTTTCTTAAATTTAATAGTTAATTATTAAACAACGTTCTGAAAAAAATATTTTGATTTTATCAGCGGATCGAATCGAAAAAAGTGTATTTTTGCGGCGTTAATTTGATTCGTGAACCTTAGCCAACTAAAACCAAAAAATGGAAAAGAAAGATCCCATTGAGGAAGCCAGACGGTATGTGGCGAATGCGAAGGAAGTCATTAAGAAAGCCAATTTTGATCCCGAATTGAACATCTACACTGACGGCAAGTATATTAAAATGGCAGGAAACACCTTGTGGAATGGTTGTCTTATTGCATTAGATGCCGCGCTGGAAATCAGCAAGGGGAAGGGCCGTCCGGATGTCAAGAAGTATAAGGAAGCTGCCGCCAAGCGCGACAAGAAGCTGATGGCGGCTATCGTGGCCGGATACGACACCATGCATCTGCACATGGGCTACGATGGCGCAAAGAACAAAAAGACTTGTGACTCTGGCTTCGAATATGCCAACGCCATCATCGACCGTTGCGCGATGCTTGTCCCAGTGCCGTTGTGTGTTTGATCTCTGCATCCGTCCGCTGCGTTCGCGATTAACCTTGTGCATATTAATCCTAATCATTTCAAAGGGGTTCCGTTCCGATGAGGGACGGAACCACTTTTTCAATGAAAAATGTAGAATGAAGAATGATGAAGGCGGTGCGCGGGCGGCGGTGCGTGTTGAACCGCTGATACGCCGAAATCTGCGAATTCGAAAAATTATTTTTACAAATAATTGTTAATTAATTTTGCTGAAAATATGTAAACGGTTGGTTTCCAGTAAGAAAATTTTTTTATTGAAAAGTATTGACAAGCGTGAATTCTTGTTGTATCTTTGCAGCGGAAAATATTCTAAATTTAAACTTGTAAAACGATGAATACAGTAGAAACAAACACACCGCAATACCCGGACTTCGGGGCATTGCTGGAGTCGGTAAAAGAGAACGGCCGCCTTATGAGGGAAAATGCCGACCGTTATTACAAAGAACAAGCGGAGCGCGAAAAAACGCGTGACGCGAAATTGGAAGCTGAGCGAAAAGAGCGTGACGCGAAGTGGGAGACGGAACGAAAAGAACAAGCGGAACGCGAAGCCAAACGCGAAGCCGAACGTGAAGAAGCCAAACGCGAAGCCGAACGTGAAAAGGACCGTGCCGAGTTCAAGGAACGGATGAACAAAATCAGTGCGGACACCAACAGGGCAATCAAAGACATGAAGAATGTCTTTACCACCCAGTGGGGTCGGCTGGTGGAGGCATTGTGTAAACCGGCCGCATATAAGCTCTTTAAGAAAGAAGGCATAGAAATCGACCGTGTCTATGAGGGTGTCCACAAGGCTAAAGTCAAAGGCCAAGATGTGATGGAAATTGATGTCGCGCTGTGCGATACCTCTGTGGCGGTGATTGTTGAGGTGAAAACCCGATGCGGGAGGCATGACATAGACTACTTCCTCAGCCAAATGAAGCATTGTAAGGAGTTGTACCCCGATTTCGCAGACAAGGAGCTCCGCGTGGCCGTTGCCGCCATCAAGTACGATGACGGGGCTGACACATACGCACAGGAACGTGGCCTCTACGTGCTGAAACTCAGCGGCGAGGACACTTTCACGATGGTCGCACCCAAAAAACCGACGACGTTCTGACAGTTAAATTGATTTGTGAAACTTAACCAACTAAACCCTGAAAAATGGAAAAAGAAAACCCGATAGAAGAAGCCAAAAGATATGTGGCAAATGCCAAAGAGGTCATCGAGAAAGCCGCCTATGACCCTGAAACCAAATCTTACACCGACGGCAAGTATGTCAAGACGGCTGGGAACATACTTT
>ONHS01000052.1 GCA_900317715.1 uncultured Bacteroidales bacterium
GTGCCTCCATCCATAAAGCAATTGCCCTCGAAAAGAGAAGTGCCGTCGCTGATGTTGTTGCCATTGGCAAGCGATGGGGTAGAGGGCGCGGAAATAAAGAGGGACGAGTTGCTTCCGCCAGGACCTCCGGGACCGCCGCCGCCAGGCCAGCCGCCGCCAGTGTTAATGGTTGGGGTATAAAAAGCTACCATATGGTCGCCGTAGGTGATGGTGTACCAGCTGTTGCTGCTGACGGATGAAGGTTGGATGTAGGGTTGGTTGATGACACTGCCGTTCTCGATGCCGTTGACGGCAATGATGACACCGCCGTTAATGTAAAGTTTCTTGCCTTCCTCGGTGTTGGCATCTAAAGCCACTTCGGGAGATCTGGCGCCGATGGCATAGACCAAGCCGTCGTTGATGTAGAAGTTGCCGTTGGCATCCATGCCGTCGTTGTTGTTGGAATGGGCAAAGATGAAACCGCCGTTGACAGTTATGTCCTGGGCGGCGTTGATGCCGTCGTCGTAAGTGTCGACAAAGATTTCACCGCCACTGATTTCCAATGTGTTCTTGCTCTCAATGCCTTCGCCATTTCTGCCGGTGGTGGTGTTCTCTGTTTTCAGTCCGGCTTTGATGCCTTTGGGCGAAGAGTAGTAGTTGCTGCTGATGTGGTCGGTGTTGCCGGTATAGTTGGTGTTCTCTGTCGTGCCGTTGTTGTAGTAGAGGCCGCCGGTGGTGGCGATGGAGATGTCGCCCCCGCTGATGGTGAGGATGCTGTCGCACTTCATGCCCTTGCCGCCCGAGCCTGTGGAGGTGAGCGTAAGGGTGCCGCCGCTGATGTTGATGTTGCCGTCGGCACTGATTCCGCACGCCGCCTTGGTCTCCAGGTCATCATCGTCCCAAGTGCCTATGCCGCTGGTCGTCACGTTGATGACCGGGTCGCCGGAGATGAAGATGTCGCCCGCACTCTTGATACCTTGGGCTGCAATCGCCGTGCAGTTGACGGTGATGGTGCCGCCAGTGATATACATGTTGCCGGAGTCTTCGTCTTCGTGGTCTGCGGTCTCGCCAGTCGAGGTGTCGCCGTCAAGGTCGCACTGGATGCCGTCGTCGCTGGTGCCGCTGATGTTGACAGTGCCGCTTTCCATCAGGAAGTACTGGTTGCAGGAAATGCCGTCTCCCACAGCGGATGTGACATTGATGGTGGCGTTTTTAACACTGATGTACTCGCCGGCTTTGATGGCGTGTTTCACGTTCCCTACCACATTAAGGGTGCCTTGCTGCTTGAATTCGGCGTGTCCTTTCACATATAGACAGCCTTTCTGCGAACCGCTGGTGGCATCCACAAGGGTGTTGGTGGTGCCAGTGGCGACTTTCACGTTGATGCGCTTGCTATTCTGGATATGGATGGCTGCCCCGCTATAGACCGGGGTGACATTCGTCAGGGTGAGGCCGTTCAGCTCAAGGGTGGCCTTGTAGGACCCCGACATGTAAAATTCGCCGTCGGTGGATGTGCCGCTCAGTTTGTAAGTAATCTCGCTGGCAAGATCACTGCTCTGCGCTATGGAGACGTGCGCCCCGTTTTGAGTGACGGTCAGGTATTGCGCGACATTGTCAGCTACGGCAACGGTAGCTGTGGTGCCGTTGTAGTTGACTTCCACCGTGTTGTCGCTCGGCGTTTGCGCCCATGCCGCTGTCGTCAGCGAAAGGACGGTCATAAGGATGATTATCTTCTTCATAATTCGATTGTTTTTTTACAAATAAATGATACTGCAAAGAAACACTTTTTTTTTCATATATCCGTCTTAACCAGCAAGGGAAAAAAATTGACAATATGTCGGTTTTCGGTTCAACCATAGCAAACATTTCCTATTTTTGCACTTCTTTAATTTAGAAAAAAAGGAAATGAAAGCAGACGTAAACACTCAGCATCCGTACATCCAACACATGAACGACATCGCTGAGCAGGATGTAGTGGTAATAGACAATGTGAAGGGATTCCCCGCGTATGGAGAAGTGTACCTTGCACCTGACATGTTGATTCTAATTTGTCATGAAGGGGAGTTGTGGGTTAAGGATTTCAACCTATATCACCGTCCGCGCAAAATCGCTGCTCGATTCACGCGAGGATTACAGCATCCAGCAAATCAGCGATTTCTTAGGTTTCAGCGAACCGTCCTCTTTCTCCCGCTTCTTCAAGCGAGAAACCGGGATGAACCCGAAGGATTATCGGAAGTGACATCTTCCTTCCTTTAAATATTCTCGTATATCCAAAAAAAGTGTATTTTTGCCGCCGGTTTGGTCGCCCTGACGAAGGGCGCCAAGAGGGAAGCCGGTGTGAGTCCGGCGCAGTCCCGCTGCTGTAAGCTCTAACGAACTGAAGGCCCAATTGTTACGTCACTGTGTGCTGCCATAAGTACATGGGAAGACAGGGCCGACGGGGAGCAAGCCAGAATACCTGCCAAACCCTGAGAAATCGGTAACGCTTTCGAGGAAAAGCACCCCGAACAAGGATCCCGTTAGGTATTCACTACCTCCTTTTTGTGTGGTCCGAAGGTTCGCACGCGCATTCTTCCCAAAAAGTTTTTGCCGATATTGGACAGAAATGGTCAAACATTTTTAAACAATATCATTATGGTTAAAAAACTACTAGTATTTATCATGGCTCTGGGGCTTGCCTTAAATGCCTCAGCCCAATTGACAAACATCGACCCGAACGACATCCAATTTTGGACTGGCACCGGCAGCAACAGCACTTGCGTGGCTATCGGGTGGGACGATGATTCAGCTCCCTACACGCCCACCGTGGTGGTCTGGGGCGTGCGCTGGGAAGGCAGCATCACCCTCCTTAATGCGCTTGATACCATCGCTGCCTACGATTCCCGCTTTACGTACACTTTTAGTGGCTCCATGTTGGGATCTGTTGACTACAACGATCCTGATGAAGGAATCCATTTGTCGCCCAGCGCTTACTGGAACTGTAACAGTTATGGTGGAGCCTATGGATCCACGACTCTTGGTACTGCGCACTTGCGGATTTCCGAATCTACTTGCAGCAACTACACCTTCACGGGTGTGACCAACATTATCTATGCCTCCGACCCCAACACCGCCTTCTCTTGTCTCAAGGCGCAAAGCGTCAGTGTGACGGATGTTACCTCTACTACTGCCATGGTGAACATCACCGACACTACCAACTTGAATAACTACACCGTGAAACTTTTCGAAGGCGATTCGCTGATTGACAGTGTCGTCATCTATACCCAGACCTATTCCTACGCTACCTTGACCGCCAACACCGGCTATACGGTGAAAGTCTTCTCTAATTGCTCTGATGGTACGCAGACTTCAGCCCGCACCGCTAACTTTCGCACCCCGTGTTTAGAAGTGACTCATGCCGAACTTCCGTGGACGGAAGATTTCCAGTCTTACAACGGTTTGTCCTATTCCTCCGCGTCGGTCTCCTTCGTCAGCCAAGTGTTCTGCTGGGATCTGATCAACCCCTACAGCGATTCCGATCCTTATGTCAACAACTCTTCCTCGTTCAATGTGAGCGGTGGCAAATGCCTCTGTGTGAGCAGCCGCACCTCCAGTCCGACCATCTTGGTGTTGCCTCTGTTTGAGGACACTCCTGACCAGCTTCGTCTTCAATTCGATGTGCTTTCCACCTACGGACACGGTTTCGAAGCGGGTGTCATCACCGATGTCAACGATGAAACTTCCTTTACTCCCATTGCCACCTGTTTGCCCACTGGTAGCGGTTGGAATCATTTTGAGGTGACCTTTGCCGGCATCACCACCGGTCGTATCGCCCTCCGCAGAAACGACAACAGCTACGGCTATCTTGACAATGTGATAGTGGATGTGTTGCCTTCCTGCGTGAAACCTTCACAAGTGTTGATTTCCAACGTTGACGCTTCTTCAGCAGAGATTGCCATCACCGATCCCAACAACACCAACCATTATAGAATATATGCTGCTGAAGACAGCGTGGAAATCTATAGCAACACCTACTCCCTCACCGGCTTGCAGCCCAATACGCGCTATGTGGTGGGTGTGCGCACCATATGCAGCGACAATACCATCACTGACGCTACCGAAGCTTCCTTCCGCACCGGCTGCGGCCCCATCGCTATCCCTTATCATGAGGATTTCAGCCAGTTTGTGGATGTGGCTAACGGCTATGGCTATGCAGTGACCGACAGCACTTTGCCTTGTTGGGGCTTCTTCAAAGCTCGTTCTCTCGACCGTCTGGAACTCTTCACGCCTTCTCAAAGTTCTTCTTACGGCTACGGCGAGGATGGTTATACCATGCGCATTTATGGTAACTACAGCAATTCAATAGACATCCTCAGACTTCCCGAACTTGCTCAGGCAACCAATACTTTGGAGATAAGCTTTATGGCTCGTCCTTCTGAAACCGGTAGCTTTGGTGGTATTTTGGAAGTGGGCTATATGACCGATCCCACCGACACGACCAGCTTTGTCGCCGTGTCCAGCTATCCTTGCGGCCAGTTTACGAATGGTTACGACCTGTGTGCCGTCACTTTAACCAATGCGCCCGCCAATGCCTACATTGCTTTGCGCACCGTTCCCACGGGCGGTTCCGCAAAATCATGGTATATTGACGACCTCGACGTGCATGATATGCCCGCCTGCGCCCGCGCCAACGGCATCAGTGTGGATAACATTACTACCGACGGTTTCACCCTCCATGTGGATGATCCCACTTTGGTGAACAACTATCGATACTACCTCACTTCGGAAAATAGCGTTGACAGCGCTGATTTTAACGATACCGTAGTCATTGTCAGCGGTTTGACGGCTTCTACGGACTTCGAACTCACGGTGGTTTCCATCTGCCCTGATGGTACTTTCACCTTGCCTCGCACCATTTCGGTCAGCACGCACTGTGCACCCGTATCTGAGGTTCCCTTCGTTGAAAACTTCGAAAACTGGACGGCTACCCAGTCTGAGGGCATGAACCGTTGCTGGAACCGTCTGTACTGCAATTCATCCAGCAGCTTGGTTACCAACAACTATCCTTATTGCGCTTCTGGCAGTGGCAATGCTTACAACGGTTTCAAGTCACTCAAGATGTACTCCAAAGGCACCTCAAGTGCCATCAAGGAATACTCCGTGGCTTATCTGCCTGAGTTTACGGCCAATGTAAACACCCTGAAAGTGAGTTTCTTCTACAAATACGGTGGTAGCACCACCAATATGAACAAGGTGCGTATTGCTGTTGGTGTCAGCGAAGACGTGACCGATACCACCTCCTTCACCCGTTTGGCCACCCTCACCCCGACCGTCGTGGGTTGGAACGAGTTTGAGGTGGAATTCAGTGGCTATACCGGCACGGGCAACCGCATCACCATCATGCAGATCAGCGTCGGCACCACCGCTATCACCAGTTACATTGACAGCGTGGTGGTAGATACCGTCAGCAGCTGCAGCCGTCCCGCCACATTAGAAGTGTCCGACATCACGGCTTACGGCGCTACCCTTACGTGGACTGATCCCAGCACGGCAGACTCTTACATTTTGCGTTGGAGCGACGGCACTACGACGGACAGCGTCACAGTCACCAACGAAACTTCTTACGAGCTCAGCGGTCTGATGCCCAGCACCACATACTCTGTGGATATCCGCAGCATCTGTTGGGGTGAGCCTACCAACGCCCGCACGCTGACTTTCGCCACTTCCTGTGCCCCTATGCCGCTGCCTTGGAGCATTGACTTCGAAAACATCACCAATTTGAACCAGCTCTCATCTTGCTGGAACCGTTACAGTGGACTCTATGTTGACTCTACCAACAGTGCTTCGCTGACCTCCACTACCAGCGGTTGGTCATGTTCTACCACCGCTTTCGACGGTTCCTCACATGTGAAGGTCAACCTCTATGGCACTACATGCAAGTATTGGTTAGTGACTCCCGAAATTGATCTCACCGCGAATGCTGAGTTGACCTTCGACTATATGTTGACCGCATACAACACCACCGATGCCCCTCAAACAGGCGCTGGTCTTGAAGATGACCGCTTCATGGTGCTGGCCACCACCGACAACGGTACGACTTGGATCCCGGTTGCCCAATGGGGCAGCGACACGCTCAACCGTGACGATTACTATCTTCCTGCTGTGACCAATACCTCCGCTCAGGCTGTGGTTTCTCTTTCCGATTTCACTGGACAGGTTGTCAGACTGGCCTTCTACGGCGAGAGCAAGGTGAGCGGCACCGACAACGATTTCCGTATCGACAACATTGCCGTGGCGTTGGCTACCGACACCACCATCACTCCTCCCGACACCATTCCTACGCCTCCTCCTGGCCCTGTTGACGCTACTATCGCTGCTGAAGAGATCCTTTATTGGGTTGGAACGGGCAACACGGAGGTTATCTTCGTGGGCAACTGGTGCGATCCTGATGTGGCATTGGCTTGGGGCGTGCGCTTCAACGGCACCAGCACCACCGTGGAGGCCGTGATGGACACCCTTATGGCGTATGACTACCGTTTCGGCTATTCCGGTGGTGGCAGTAACATTTACGATGTCACCTATGATGATTCGACCTACAATTTGGTGATGTCAGAGCCTTATGGCTTCATCATGTATAATGTCAACGGAACGCTGGCCGACTTCGGATACACAGACATGTATGTTTCTCAAGGTGACCTGATCAAGGTGGGTAACACCGACTGCGCCACGATGACCGGTGATCCATACGATTGGACTTCTCTCGGTTACGCTTGGGAGACCCCCATTGTGCCGGTGACTCCTTTGTCTGCTCCCGATACCACGCCGGTGACTCCTCTTCCAGAAGAGGCTACCATCGCTTTCAGCGACATCCTCTACTGGGTGGGTGAAGGTTCCAATGAGGCTGTGATGGCCGTCAACTGGGCTGACACTGCTTTGGCTTGGGGCTACCGCTGGAACGGCACTGCCACTGTCGCCGACATGATGGCCGACATCGCCGCCGCCGACCCGCGTTTCAGCTATGAATTGGGCAATTGGGGTCTTGACGACATCCTCTTTGCCGTTGCAGAGGGCGACACCCTCCGCAAGGTTCCTTACAGCTATTGGGAAAGCAAGAACAACGGGATGATGGATGCTGGTATGAGCCAGACCCTCGCCAACGGCGACTTCGAGAAGTGGGCTGAGCCTGCCGCCGGAGTTGTTGTCGATAGCATGGAATACAGTGGCGTCTGGTACTACACCTACGCATATCCGATGACCATCTATCCTGTTTCTGTGCCCGATACCACCCACGACGGCATTGACAACCACGAGATGTCCCGCGTGCACGCATACCCGAACCCGTGTACGGGTACGCTGTATATCACGAACGATAATGCCGAGCGCATCGAGCTGTACAACGCTAACGGCAAGCTGTTGGAGGCTGTCGAAAACCGCGAGACACAAGTGATCCTCAACATGCAACAGTATCCTGCAGGCCTCTACTTGCTGAAAGTCGGCAACGGCGTGCAGAAGATTCTGAAGAAATAGCCCCTTTTATATTAATGAGTTGCCGGTCCTTAGGGATGATGTGGCCGGTTAATGAAGGAAACGGCCCCGCGATTGCGGGGCCGTTTCTGTTTGTGGAGATATGTTTTGGCACGTCAATATCCTATCACGGCACTTGGTGTATAATCGCCAGAATGTTGTTGGAGAAGAGCTTGATGGCCATGGCCAAAAGGATGACGCCGAAGAATTTACGCAGCACGTAGATGATGTCGGGGCCCAGCCAGTGGCTGATTTTGTCGAGATAGCGCAGCACGATGTAGTCGATGACGATGTTGATGGCCAAGCCGATCATGATGTTCACGGTGGCGTACTCCGCATGGAGCGAGATGAAGGCGGTGATGGCGCCGGGTCCGGCGATGAGCGGGAAGGCGATGGGGACGATGCTGGCACCCGACGAGGTGGGCTCGTTCTTGATGATGTCGCGCCCCAGGATCATCTCGAAGGAGAGGATGAAGAGCACGATGGAACCCGCGACGGCGAACGACGGCATGTCGATGCCGAAGAGTTTGAGCAACGCATCCCCCAGGAAATAGAACCCGACGAACAGAATCAGGGCGGCGCCTGTGGCCTCCAAGGGTTTGATTTTCGTCCCCTTGTCGCGCATGGAGACAAATATGGGGATGGAACCGGTGATGTCGATGATGGCGAACATCACGAGGAACGTGCTGAATATCTCTACGAAATTGATTTGTTCGAACATGATGATTGTTTTGGATTTCCTGTTTATTTCATTTCCACAAACAGCGGCGCTAGCGGGTTGGCAACACTTCCTTGGCGGTCACCGTTCTGGAAATGGAGGCCGGTGCTGGCTTGGAAAATGTTCTGCAGGCGGACGGAATAATACCGTAGTTGGATCTCTTCGTCGCTTTGTGAGGGTGAGGTGATGTAGAGGAAGAAGAGGTCGTCAACAGGTTTTGTCACCCCGATGCACTCTTCGCCGACAAAGGCGGCCAGCAGGTCGGCTGTATCGACCCGCCAGTCGTTGGGCGTAAGGGCATTGTAGGACTTGGTGAGATCCACTTCGGCGATGACCGTCGTGCTGCTGCTGTAGTCGTAGTCAGGGGATACCTCCCAATCGGGCGTGGCAACATGGCCGCTGGGAATCACGGGAGCATCGTCGGGCTTGTCTTTGCAACCTGTGAACAAGCTGACAGCCAAACAGATAATGAGCGTGTGAAAGAACAAATGCTTTTTCATAATCGTATTTTTTTAATTTTTGATACTTTGTCAATAGCGTCCTAAATAATTTTTTTGAAAGATAAGGGCAAAGGTCGGGATTTTTTCCGACCTTTGCGGTGAGAAAAAAAAACCTTATCTTTATGGCGGCAAATATAACACTTTTTGTGCAAGCAATAGCGACTCTCCCGAAAAAAATAATCAAGGGCATCATAAGCAAGTGCAACTCCGACAAGTTCTGCAAGGGATTTGACACTTGGAGCCAACTTGTCAGCATGATTTTCTGCCAGTTTGCAAACAGCACATAGGTCCGTGACATCAGTAACGGACTGAGGTCCGCCACGGGGAACCTTAACCACCTGGGCATCCGCGAGGCTCCGTCCAAGTCCACCGTGGCCTACCAGAACCGCCATCGTGGTTCCTCCGTGTTCAGGGAGATCTATTATGCTTGCCTCGAACATCTTGGACAGCACACGTTCGGGAAACGGAAGAAGTTCAAGTTCAAGAACCCCAAAAGCTGCTGGACTACGACATGCTCCTGCCGCATTACGTCCTCATCACGGACGGCAAGAAAGGGGACAACACAGCCGCCAAGCAGATACCCGTGGAGAGGGGGACGGTGGTGGTGTCCGCCCGCTATTACTGCGATTTCGAGCTTCTGAACCTTTGGGACAGCAACGGGGTGTTTTTCGTGGTGCGGCACAAAAGCAACCTCTCGTTCAGAAAGGTGCGGGAGAATGACTTGCCCCCGGTCAGGCACCAGATTTTGTCGGCACGTCGCAGAACGCGGTGGAGATACAGCTATGGACGGCCCTGATCACCATACTGATGCTCAAATATCTCCAGTTCAAGGCATCATACGACTGGAATCTGTCCAACCTCGTCGCGTCGCTGCGTCTGAACACCTTCACCAAAATGGATCTCTGGAAATGGCTAAACGAGCCGTTCACTCCGCCACCCGACACGCTTGGCGACCCGAATGAGGGGGTTCAACTTTCAATTTTCTGATTTCTCTCCCGCAAATGCCCTATTTATCGGAGAATAATATTTTTTGGAAATTTATTTAGGGTATTGATTTCAGATCTTTACGTTAAAGCCCAAATAAACGCTTCTCGGCTGCTTTGGACCGTAAATATAGCCCGCGTCGCGAAGCACACCGTAGTCCAAGTCGGGCTGATAGGCGTTGGTGATGTTCTGCACACCTGCTGTCAGGCGTAACACAATCTCGTTGTAGCCTACTTCAGACGGACGCTGTACCATAGGATATTCGGCTTTCCGCTGAATCTTAAAATGAAAATCGTAGGAAACCTGCGCGTTGAGGACGAAAAACGACTGCGTCTTCACCAAAACTGGAGGTTCTGTTTCATGTGGCACCAGCATCGGTCCGGTAAAATTACCTGTAACGTTCAAGGTCAGGTGACGCCAAGGGTTGCTCTCAAGTATCAGATAGCCATAGACATCCGGTGTTCTGAGCATCCGGATTTCGGGGGCGGCGTCCTCACTCCATTCCACCGGCTCTGTGTAGCGGCTCACCTGCCATGTGGCCCCGAGTTGACCAGAAATCCAGCGGTTCCAGGCCACTTTTACTGCACCATGTACGCCCGCCACATACCCGCAACCGGCATTGTAACGCTCTGATATTTCGTTTCCTGCAGCATCTTCATACCGTCGCTCTGCAAAGATGTCCTTCAGGTAGGTGTAGAAGCCCTCGACAGTCAAGTCCACATCTACGCCTCCTTTGTAAAGACAGTAGTCGGCGGAGAGGGAGACGCTGTGCGAACGCTCCTCCTTGAGGTCTGGCGCAAGGGTGCTGATGATGCGCTCGCCGCCTGCCAAGGAGACGTGCAGATCCTCATCATACGTTTGCGGAGCCCGGAATCCGGTGGCGTAACTCATTCGCAAGGAAAGTTTTCGGACCGGATTGTAACGGATGTTCACCCTCGGGGAAAATATCGGACGGCGGATGAGCGAGTGCTTGTCCATGCGCACGCCGGCCAACAGCGACCATTTTTCGTTTTTCCACTCGTTCTGTGCATAAATACTGCCGATATGCACGTCCTGGTGAAGATATTGTGCGTAACCCGGGATAGAGTCAGTCAGGTGATCGAAATTGTATTCCGCACCCACGGTCAGGGAAGCGGGCATAAACCACAACTTGTCAAAGTGATAGCGCCATAGAGCCCCAGTGGCGAGGGTGAAATTGGTGGTATATCCGTAAGCCTTCAATGCGTCTATACGCTCTTCGGGTGTGCCTTCTCCGATACCGCCGTAATAGCTGTTGCGACGGATGTGCTGCAGGGCAGTATAAGCCTCCACATGCTGGTGCCCGAAGTCAATATGGTAGTCGAGGTGCCCGCTGTGGATGAGATGCCCCGCGCCTTCGGAGATGTTCGATTCATGGGGCTGCAGACCGAGGTTGTTGCCGCCTCGGTGTTCGTCGTTGACGATGTTGTAACGGACGCTCAGTTTCGACAGCCGCGTAGGACGCACAAAGGCATTCAGCCCAACGGAGAGGTTGCGCAGCTTCGGTAGGTCGCTATAAGCGTCGCCATTGCGGTCGTACGGGTCGCGGTGGCGGTCCTGCGCGAACAGGTAAACGCCCGCGTTGTGGTTCCGCGTGACTGCGGAGGCGTAGGCATGAGTGGTGTTGTCGAAGGTGCGCGTGAAGTCGTAGTTGCTGACGGTGTGTCCGAAACCACCGCCGTTTTCAGTGGCCTCCTTGGTGATGATGTTGATGACACCGGCCACCGCCGATGCACCGAACAGGGCACTTCCACCACCGCGCATCACCTCAATACGGTCAATCATCTCCGCCGGAATCTGCTCAAGACCATAAACGCCGTTCAATGAGGAGAATATAGGCTTTGAGTCGATGAGGATTTGCGAATAGTGACCATCCAACCCGTTGATGCGCACCTGCGTGAAACCGCAGTTTTGGCAGTTGTCCTCTACACGCAAACCCGGCATAAAGTCGAGGGTCTGCGCCAAACAGACGGCATTGGTGGCGATCATCGTACGCGGCGTGGCAATGTCAATCAGTGCCGGTGCCTGCCTCCGTAGGGTTTGTTCGCGATTTGAAGATATGGTGATTTCGTCCACGTGCAGCGTGTCGTGCTCGTGGTTATGGTGCGGCAAATCCTGGGCCCCCGCACCAAGGGCTAGCACCCCAAACAGAACCGTCAGGGCGCAGTTTATACGTCTTTTCATTATTTGTTTGCTTGTTTGTTAGTGATCAATGTTTAGTGAGTATAGTCAATGAATAGTGTACGGCAAGTACAACGTTGCCGCAAACTACTAACTGCTAACTTTTAACTACTAACTGAGCCGGTGGTGCCCGTAACAAGCTCACCCCTTTGACGGAAAGAATTTCGCAGGGGGTGGAAACAAAATAATGGAGGAATAGGGTAGGAGTTCCGCCGGAGAAATGTTGGCACACTGGCAGAACTACTTTCGTGACGGTAAAATGGCAGATAGCACAATCGCTGTCGTCATCCTCATCAACAGATTGCAGGATGGTGTGCGCGAGCGTATGGTGCGACATCGAAACGCCGTCCAGCGGGCAGACAACATCCTCCGCCGCCGTCCAGTGATGGTGGTGGAGGGCCTTGGTGCCGGTCATGCCGCAGAACGCTAGCAGCAGCACCCACGCGGTTATCTGTCTCAAACGTACGCTCATTTCGACGGCAAAAATACATTTTTTTCGGTTGTGAGTTGTGGGGAAAACGGCAGACGCATTCTTGATGGTAGCCAAGGCATGATTGAAGTGTTGCTCCATCCATTTGATTCGCTCAATTTGTAAAAGATCACAAATCGGGTCCTCTCTGATGATTTTTGGCGCAGACTTACCCGCCAGCACCAACACCTTCTTGCCATTGCGGTAGATATGTAGCTGGCGAGAGCGGACTACGGCGGCAAATGTCGCCAAAACAGCAATGAATGCGATTGGAATAATGGAATCCAAGTATAACATGTTCGGCAACTGTTTCATCTTACTCATTTAATCTGATACTCACTGGTTTTATTCTTTCGTGAATTTGTAAACGGCCAATGTGGGTAAGGTGACCAATAGCACTAACATAGTCTCCACCAATGCATACGAGCCGAAATAGTCAACCAATGTCTGGAATTTCAGAACTCCATCCACCAGAATGACCAAAAGAGCAAACCAGCAGAGGAAGAATATAGCAGCGTACTTGACTTTCCGTTTCTTAAGTTTCATCACAATATGGAATTGGGCGGCAAAAGTACGCATTATTCTCGTTCTGCAGGATGAGTGCGTCCAAATTCTCCGTAAGAAATGAACTTACAGGAATCGAATCCTATCCGCAAGTTGCAGGAAATAGTTGTTGGACCAGATGTCGAGAGCGTGAGGGTCTGCAATAAAATCAATCACATCCGCTTTTACCAGATTGATGTCTGCTGTGGACAGTTTGTCGCGTAAATGCATGAGGAATGACTCCTTGTCAATATTTTCTCCGTTAAATACCTTGATTCTTTCCTGCAAATGTTTGAAATCCAACGGGATATTTTTACGAACATACCATTCGAAATCGAACCAATCACGTCCCTTGATTCTCTTTTGCCATGCACGATATACAAGCGCGTGCATTTTTCCAGCATACAGGTCGGGCAATGTAAAACATCTTGTCATGAACGAGAAAGGCTCCAGCAATAGTTTCTGTTCCGTATCAAATTGCAAAGGGGGATTCGTGTCCAATTCTATTTTGATCTTTACGTTTTTTTTAGTTTGAAATTTGATTTCGTAAGCCTCGGTGTTATCTTTCAAAAATGCCGACTCTACTCTGCCGAAGCTTTTTTTGTCTTTCTTGGTAATGGTTACGGAAAGGCCACACAGCTTGAATTCGTTCACAATCGCCGGGAAGTAATTCTCCAAATGAATATCGTCGCGTTTAGTAACTAATGAGAAATCCATGTCTTCTGAGAAACGGGGAAGTCCATGAAAAATTCTCAGGCATGTGTCACCGTAAAATGCAGCGTAATCAAAAAAACCGCCGCGATAAAGACCACCTAACACTATTTGTTGCATCACTTCATGAGAGGAGTTAGGCGTTGAGATGCCCACCCTTTGCACATGATTTTCGAGCATGTTTTCGTATATCGTCATCGTTGTATAATTTTTACGAGATTGTCCAGAATTGATTTTTTCCCGCCTTGTTCCGCACAAGATTCGATGATTTTCACATCAAAATTCGCCAACTCCTCCATGTCCAGTCGAAGGTCCTCTTCCAAATATTGAAGCAAACCTTTCAAGGAGCGATTGGGCAGGTAGCTGTCATAAAGTATGAAATCGCACAATGCCTTTTCAGGAGTGGCCATTATGAACGAAACCCCTTCTTCTTGGACGATTCTCAGTCCGATGCTGAAATAGGAGGGTTTTACCTGATAGTAATCGAAAAAACCGACGGGGGTCTCGAATGACCGCGAGCGCTTGATGGTGGTGGAGGTCATACGGTGTACCTGTTCGGGTATCAGCCCATACCAACGCAATGCCCACCGAAGCGAAACGTATGAAGGTCCATAGATGTGGTTGGCACATAGCGGTGCACAGATGGGCTTCCCACTGATTTCAGGATTCACCACATACAGTCCGCGCTTCAGTCGAATGAGTTCGCCGTCTTTCTCCAAAGACTGAATCTTCTTTGAAGGCACACCCAATTGCTGGTAGTCTGATTCTATCATCTTACCAAATATGGGAACATTGCCATATTGCAAAAGAGGGTTCTTCTTCATAACATCATTTTACGGCCGCAAAAATACAAAATTTTACATAGAAAACGAAATGATTTTTCCTTTTCTATGCAGAATTTTGAATCGGATTTATTCAGGTAAACGTTCCCTGTCACGAAAAACTTCTACTAGAAAACATTCCCCCAAAAAACAGAAAAAAAGAGATTCACGATTATAACTATTGCATGTAAATCACATAGACGAGAACGGGCACCTCTTTCCGATGCACTGATTGTTTCGGGCCGAATAGCGGCAGACAACATGTGGTTTTTCCATCTCAATGCCGAAATGCTCCCTCACGAAGTCTATGGCGGAGAGGATGGAGAGGTAGGAGTCGCGTTTGCAGCAGCGCGGACCGCCGATGTCGCCGATCGCGTTCAGCGATTTGGCAGTCATCCAGTGCGGCAAAGAGAATAGTTCCTGCGACAATGGAGTGGCCTTGGCGATGATGGAGACGAACATACCCGAGCTGATGCCCGCGCCACAGGCACCCCAGAAACCGCAAGCACCTCCGGGAACCTGCTTGCCACGATTCATCATCTCCGCAAGGGCTTTGGGAAGGTCAATATCCCCTCCGGCATTCTTGAAGGCCGTCAGTAACGCGGCGCCCACCATCACGTGGTGCTCCGGGCCGTGTATATGGCAGAACGGCAGTTCCATCATCCTGTTGAGGATTTCGACGGGATTTCTTGACGATTCCGCCAGGCAGAGGCCGACGATAGTGTCCATCCCTGCCGTGTGGCAATCGGAGCAGACGTAATGGCCGTTGACGCAACGGGTCTTGCTGTTCTCCTTTTTGTGGCATATCGCACACTCCATCAGCGTGTCCTGTTCAAGATATTCCAGCGGTGCACTGCAAATCAGGCATTCTTCTTGGTTCATAATATAATATTTGTGGCAAAAATACAAAAAAAGCCGATGTATAATAGCTCCAAAAGTGGACACAAAAAATGCTGTTGGTGATTATGATAATAGAAGCCGCTGATAAATATCCCTGTCCACCTCTTTGAACACATTGAAAACCACTTGTCTGACGCTACAATCGGGATGCACGGTCAAATAATCCTTGACGGTTTGCACGGCGATTTCGGCGGCCAGCTGGTTCGGGAAACGGAACTCGCCCGTGGAGATGCAGCAGAAGGCGACACTTTCGAGACCGTTCTCATCGGCACAAGCCATAATGCTTCGGTAACAGGAGGCCAATTGTTCCTTCTGGGATGCCGTCGGGATGCCGTCGGGGATGATGGGGCCGACGGTGTGGATGACGTACTTGCACGGCAGGTTGTACGCCTTGGTGATTTTGGCCCGCCCCGTCGGTTCCGGATGTCCTTGTTGCAGCATCAGTCGGTGACATTCCTCGCGCAGCTGCACGCCCGCCGCGGAATGGATGGCGTTGTCGATGCATCTGTGCAATGGGTGGAAACAGCCCAACATCTGCGCATTGGCGGCGTTCACGATGGCGTCTACCTTTAATCGGGTAATATCCCCTTGCCAAAGGATATAGTTTAGAGTTGAGGGTTTAGAGTTTAGAGTAGTTGAAAGTGGAGAGTTTAAAGTTGATAGTTTAGTTAGGTCAACAATGCCTTTTTCCTGTAATTGCGCCTGCAGTTCTTCGTTCTGCAAATGCAGAAATTCCTCGCTGACAGGTTTCGGCCAACGCACATTGCGCAAGGCACGAAACAGGTCGCGCTTGCCTTGCAAATCCTCGGGAATCTGCATTTCGGAATATTGCGGGTCTTCGGCAATAAGGTATCGGATTAATATGTCAATTCGTGTCATCACAACTACTAACTACTAACTGCTAACTACTAACTGGTTCAACACATCATTAATATCCGCATCAATCACAATCGACCGGTCCGCAATCTGCTCCACGGTGAACGCCTCGCCGAGGTTAACGGTGGCGTAGGTGGCGTTCGGGTTCTGCATCGTTCTCCACAAAGGTCTCGTCGGCGCGCAGGTTGACGTTCATTGTGCCGCCGCAGACAGGATAACGAGGAATCAATTCCGTCGGAATGCGCAGAGACGCAAGATTTTGCGTCTCTGCTTGTCTTCGATATTCGCTCGGCAAGAAAGCTGGCTACGAATTTACCGCCGAGGGCGACACCCCGTATCGCTGTTTGAAGATGCGGCTGAAATGGGTGGGATTCTCGAACCCGAGGCTGTAGGCCACGTCTGCGACGGACATTTTGGAGGACTGGAGCATCTGGCGAGCCTTCGAGAGACGCTTCTCACGAATCCACGTGGCGGGGGGCTCTCCGTAGATGCTTTGGAAGTCGCGCTTGAAGCTGGAGAGCGAACGGCCGGAGAGGTACGCCAGCTCTTCGAGCGAAATGGGCGAGGTGTAGTTCTCCTCCACCACGCGGTGCACATCAACCCGGACGGGCTGACGCAGCTGGAGCATCTGACGGAAGATGTTCTTCGAGCAGTCCATCACGTTGTAAAGCAGCTCCATAACTTTTAGACGCAATAGTCCGGGACTGATCTGCGACGGGTCGTTGAAGTAAGGAGCCAGCGACCAGCAGTAAGCCACGAGTCGGTCGCTCATAGGTGAAACTTGTGCGACCAGTTCCTCTGTCATCGGAGGCACATTGATTTGCTGCGAGGTTAAGAAATCCTTCAGCAGTTCGTCATTGATGGCGAACAACAGACTCTCGAAGAGTCCGGTTTCGGGCGAGCCGTGCTTCTCATAGCTGACGCCGTGAGCCTTGCGCAGCAGAATCATCTCGTTCTTACCCACAGTCCACGTCTGTCGGCCACAAGCCAGTTTCACGCTTCCACCCAACACCACATAGAGAAGATGCTGTTCAAGGAAGAATGTGCCGCTTTCGCCAGCCGTCACGATGCACTGGTCAACGATGCTGCCGCCGTCAAGCCGTAGCGACGATGTGGTGCAGTCGCCGCTGATCAGAGCCGAAGGGAATTTCGTTATCTTTGTCATACAAACAATTTGGTCTGCAAAATTAGTAAAATCTTGCAGACCAAAGAATATTTCAGATTATTTCACGCTGTAGATCTTGCTCACAATCTTCCACTCACCGTTCTCCTGCTGTGCAAGGGTGAACATGTCATTGAAGGTGGTCAGTTTGCTGAATGAAGACGAGACACGGACGAAGGCCACGTTGCCAGCTACTGTTACGTCCTCGACGGTGTAGCTCACTTCTTCCTCACCCGTTTGCTCCAGCACATCGAAAAGTGTGTTGATGGGTACGGTGGTTATCACTCCTTTCTCTACCCACGACATGATGGCTTCCTTCGTGAAAGCCTTCTCGCCAAGTTCACGACTTGCCTTGCGGCCTGACTCTGCATAAAGTTCAATGGCATTCAAGATGCCCTGTACGGTTTCATTGTTCTTGTTCATTGTTACGCTATTTTTGAATGGTGTTTGAATTCTGGTTATATGCCTTTGCCACGCACTTCCACTCGCTGTCAATCTTTAGGAGCAGGAGCACGTCGGTGAAGTCGATGGAGCCGCCCCAGCCCTCTTCGAGCACACGGACAACAGCCAGCGTCTCTTCCAGTTCCAACACGTCGATACGGGTTTTGAATTCCTCTCCGGCACCCACGGTATCTACGTTGTGATAGAACTGGTCAATGCTGCCACGTTCCAGCTTTCCATTCAGAAAACCAAAGAGACAGGCATCCTCAGTGAACAGTTCCTTTGCATACTTGCTGTTGCCCTCGGCAACGCTACGTGTGAACTTACTTGCAGCCTCTACCACTGCATTGTAGTCTTCAATCTTACTTCTCATAATCGTACCTTATTGTTAC
>ONHS01000053.1 GCA_900317715.1 uncultured Bacteroidales bacterium
TACTTGGAATGGCATGTCCTTCTTCACTAGCGGTGACTATACCTATAGTCACGAAGATGCCCACGGTTGCGTCCAAGTCGATACCTTGCACCTGACGATCCACAACCCAATTCACACTGCCGTTTCCGAGACCGCCTGCGAGAGCTTTATCTGGAACGGCATGGAATACACTGAGAGCGGCAACTACTTGTTCTCTCACGAAGATACTCAAGGCTGCACGCAAGTGGATACCTTGCACCTCACCATCAACCATCCCACCTACGGCGACACTACTGCCGTTGCCTGCGAGAGCTTCACTTGGCACGGCACCATCTACACCGAATCCGGCGATTATTCGTCCTCTACGTCCCAGCTCACCAACGCGGTGGGCTGCGACAGCATCGTCACTTTGCACTTGACCATCCACAACCCTGTATACACTGCCGTTTCCGAGACCGCTTGCGAGTCTTTCATGTGGAATGGCACGGAATACACAGAGAGCGGCAACTACCTGTTCTCTCACGAAGATGCCCACGGCTGCACACAAGTAGACACCTTGCACCTGACGATCTACAACCCAGTGCACACCGCTGTCTCTGAAACTGCTTGTGAGAGTTTCATGTGGAATGGCACGGAATACACCGAGACCGGCAACTACTTGTTCAGTCACGAAGATGTGTACGGCTGTACGCAAGTCGATACTTTGCATTTGACGATCTACAACCCAGTGCACACCGCTGTTTCCGAAACCGCCTGCGAATCTTTCACGTGGAATGACACGGAATACACCGAGAGCGGCAACTACTTGTTCTCTCACGAAGATGCTCAAGGCTGCACGCAAGTCGATACTTTGCACCTGACCATCAACCATCCCACCTACGGCGACACCACCGTCGTTGCCTGCGAGAGCTTCACCTGGCACGGCACCACCTACACCGAATCAGGCGACTATCCGTCCTCTACGTCCCATCTCACCAACTCCGCCGGCTGCGACAGCATCGTCACGTTGTACCTCACCATCAACCACACCGAAACCTCAGAGTTTACCATCGAGACTTACGACAGCTGTTATGAATGGAACGGACAAATATATTGTGGTTCAGGTGATTATGAACAAGCACTGATCGCTTCAACGGGTTGCGACAGTGTGGTGACGCTGCACCTGACCACGAGCGTAGGGGTTGAGGATTACGAATGGGATACACACGTCTTTCTTGCCCCGAACCCGACGAAACAGGTGACTCGTATCATGGGGCTCAAAGAACAACCTGGTTTTGTGGAAGTGCTAGATCTGAGCGGACGTTTGGTGATGCGAGTCAGAAGTACTGACCTTGAGGTTTCAACGTTGGCCACGGGGGCCTATCTCGTGAGAATTCACACTTCCCACGGCATCATCAACCGCAAATTGATAAAACAGTAAACAATTTTTTTATTTTTGCCGTTTTATTTGAAATAGAGTTCGTATCAACGTTCTTATATGAAAAGAAAATTACATGTACCGCTGATAATCAACACGTTAATAGGAATAGTAGGGGGCATTCAGACTATACGGTTGCGGCGTGCGTCACAACATCCGCGATTGGCATCGGAGCGGACTTTGCGCGATATCCTCAAAATCAGCAAGGCTACGTTTTACGGCCGGCAGCATCATTTTGAGCAGATGCTTGCCGCACCCACCGACGAAGAACTTTTCGATTTGTACCAGCATTTGGTGCCTGCTAACGATTACGAGGCGTTGCGCCCGCTTGTGGAGAGACACAAAAATGGTGAACGCAATGTGCTGTTCCCGGGAAGCCCGTTTATGTATGCAACCACCTCAGGGACAACTTCCCAGCCCAAGTGGATTCCCATGACCCACAAATACCTCAAAGATGTATATGGTAAAATGTCCCATGTGTGGATTTGGAACTTTATCAAACACAGAAAGTTGGCACTGGCTGGGCACATCTTCCCCATTGTGGGCAAGGAATGTGAAGGTTATGCGCCAGACGGCACACTGTACGGTTCCGTGAGCGGGGTGTTGGTGCGAGACATTCCTCGCATCATTAAACGGCGTTATACTGCGCCGGCCAGCGTGATGTCCATCGATGACTATGCCGCCCGCAACTACACACTCATGCGGCTCGCCATCCAATATTGGGACGTCACCCTTTGGGCTACCGCGAACCCCTCAACCATTCTGGAATTGCAACGTACTGTGGACGAGAATCTGGACATGCTGATTGAAGATATTGAACATGGTACTTTGACTGACAAGTATAGTATTCCCGACACCATTCGGGAAGAATTACGTGATTATATGCGCCCGCGTCCCGAACGCGCCGCCGAACTACGAAAGCTCCGCGATGAGAACGGCGGTCATATCCTCCCTAAACAGTATTGGCCGGAACTGCAGATTCTGAGTACTTGGAAATGCGGCAATACCAAGGTCTATATGGACAAGTATCTGGATTATTTTAATTTTGAACAGACTTTCTATCAGGAACTTGGATATATTGCCACGGAATGTCGTTTTGGCTTTGCCCTCGACGATACCAACGAGTCAGTGATGTTCCCGCATCTGCATTATTACGAATTTGTGGCGGAGGAGGAACTGGATTCGCCGCAGAAGCATTTCCTTCAGTTGGATGAATTGCAACAAGGTCGTCGCTATTGCGCGTATGTCACAACTTATTCGGGACTTTTCCGCTACAATATGAACGATCTCATCGAGGTGGGAGGAAAGTATGAGAACACCCCGACCATCCACATGGTGAGCAAGGTGAACGGCATCGTGTCGCTCACTGGTGAGAAATTGTACGAGCCTCAGTTTATTGAGGCCGTGCGCCAAGCGGAACAAGAATTGGGTATCAAAACGCTCTTCTATGTGGGATTCGCCGATATTGAAGAGTCTCTGTATCATTTTTATTTCGAGTTCGAGGATCCGGAAACACCGCAGTCAACGGCGGATTTGTTTGGACGGGTGGTGGATCAGAAACTTCGCGAAATCAATGTCGAGTACGAGTCCAAACGGGCCAGTTTCCGTCTGAAAGAGCCTATCGCTCACCGTCTTATCAATAACGCCTATTCCCGTTTCAAAGCGGCCTGCTTGGAAGAAGGAATGCGCGACGGACAGTTCAAGTTCAACCAATTGATGCAAGATGAAAATCGTCGTGGCAAGTTCCAGGTGCTGGTCCTCGGCGACATTCTGTCGGAGATGCGTTCCACGGTCATCAACCGCCGCATCGAGCGTGCCGACCGGAAGAAAGCCCGTGGCAAACGTTGGGAGGAACGCCGCAAAAAACGCGCCGCCCGCCGCGCCAAACGACGCGCTTGAAAAATGTAGAATGTAGAATGAAATTCGTAAGTACTTACAAATTAACTACTAACTACTAACTGCTAACTGCTAACTATTATCGTAGCAGCATAAAAATCCCAATCCCCAAATAATTTCCGACCGCATAGCCGAGCAATCCGATGGCGATGCCCGGAAGGATAATGTCCTTGTTGTGCAGAACCGCGGAGACCATCGGTACAAATGGCGGGGAGTTGATGAGCGCGATGGAGGCAGCCAGTGTCATGTCGCCGTCGATTTTGAAAAGGCGGGCAAACAAGATTTGCAGCACCAATGAGCCAAACACCGCGAAGGCTATATAATATAATATGAACAGGTACTTTGAAAACTCGAGGTCGTGGACGTTCACCATCGTGGCCACCGCCAGACAGAACACATACACAAAGTAAAGTCCTATGTCGAAGGTGCCCTCCAGTCTTTTCACGGGTTTCCAGAAGGAGAGCAGAATGGAGAGGGTGGTGAGGGTGATGATGATGACCGCCGTGGTGTTCTCAAGCGGGAGAATGAGCGACAGCCCGTAGGAGGCGGCGACCAATACGACAGCAACCCCGATGCCGATGGCGCGGTTCCCGACCTTCTGCCAGAAAGACTTTGTGTCAGTAGCGGTTTGCGTCTCGGAGGATGTTTCGGTTTCGTCTGAAAGGGTGGGGGACTGTTCCTTCGCGGGAAAACACCATCGGACAATGCTTCTTCCAGCGAAAACGATGAAAATCAGATAGATGCCTGTGACCACAAGGTCGTAGCCGGAAACCATCAGAAAGAGGTGCTGCGGCAGGTTCACCGCTTTGGCCACAGGGGCGAAGTTGGGGATGCCGCCGGTGTAGATGCCGGTCATCGCCGCACTCACCCGCGCGAAATCCTCCGTGGTGAGATCCGCCTTTATCGCCTGCCCGCGGAAAAGGAAGAATCCGGCGATGGTGACCATCAGGATGCTGACCAGCCCGACCATGAAAGACTTGAGCACCGTTTTCGCCGACCAATTGCGGAAATCGCAGCCCAGCAACATCAGCGGGATAGAAATCAGCACCACCACGTTGGAAACGTTGCTGCAAACGCCCAACGACTTCTCTCCCATGATGCCGATGTTGCCGACAATCAGTCCGATAATGTAAAGGACGACCATCGGCGAAATCTTCTCGATAATGGGCCACTTCCTGGCAGCGAGAACGACTAGGAGGGGGACGATGAAAAGGTATAGGAGGGTTAGGAGCATGTTTGATTTTTTTTGACGTATGACGTATGACTTTTGACGTATGATTTGTGATAATATGAATTAGTCATATGTCATACGTCAATTATGGCGGCAAAAATATAAAATTTCCAAATGCTGTTCGTAGGTGCTGTCATATTGGCAGACCGATACACGTCACACGTCATGCGTCACACGTCACACGTCTCATATCTCGATCTTTGGCACGGAATTTGCAATACATTCCGCCGTTAACTTAATAACAGAAAGTATCAACTAAAAAAAGTATCAATATGAAAAGTATCAAACCTTTAGCAGACAGAGTTTTAGTGAAACCTGCAGAAGCTGAACAGAAAACCGCCGGCGGCATCATCATCCCCGACACCGCCAAGGAAAAACCCCAACAAGGCACTGTCATCGCAGTCGGTCCCGGCAAAAAGGACGAACCCATGACCGTCAAGGTGAAGGACACCGTGCTCTACGGCAAATACTCCGGCACCGAAATCCAACTCGACGGAGAAACCTATCTCATCATGAAAGAAAGCGACATCTACGCGATCTGCAAGTAAGACGTAAGATGTATGACGTATGACGTTGGAAGTGAAAGTAACGGACAAGTCACACGTCACAAGTCAAAAATCAATAAACATTAAACCTTAAACTAAACAACAATGGCAAAAGACATTAAATATAACTGGGAAGCCCGCGAGGGTCTGAAAAAAGGTGTTGACGCATTAGCTAACGCCGTAAAAGTGACACTGGGACCGAAAGGCCGTAACGTCATCATCGACAAGAAGTTCGGTGCACCGCAAATCACCAAGGACGGTGTGACGGTCGCCAAGGAAATCGAACTGCAAGAACCCATCGAGAACATGGGCGCGCAGATGGTGAAGGAGGTTGCTTCCAAAACCAACGACCAAGCTGGTGACGGTACCACCACCGCTACCGTGCTCGCACAAGCCATCTTCAACACCGGTCTTAAGAACGTGACCGCCGGCGCCAACCCGATGGACCTCAAACGCGGTATCGACAAAGCCGTTGCAACGGTTGTCGAGAACCTCAAAGCTCAATCTGTGGAAATCAACGACAGTCACGAGAAAATCGAACAAGTCGCTACCATCTCCGCAAACAACGATTCTGCAGTAGGTAAAGTGATTGCCGAAGCTATGCAGAAAGTCAAAAAAGAGGGTGTGATCACCATCGAAGAGGCCAAAGGCACCGACACCTATGTGAAGGTGGTCGAAGGTATGCAGTTCGACAGAGGTTACATTTCTCCCTATTTCGTGACCGACACCGAGAAGATGGAAGCCGTGTATGACACTCCTTACATCCTCATTTATGACAAGAAAATCAGCAACATGAAGGAATTCCTCCCGATTTTGGAGAAGGTTGTCCAAACGGGCCGTCCTATGCTGATTATCTCCGAAGACGTTGACAGCGAGGCTCTTGCAACGCTCGTTGTGAACCGTCTGCGTGGTGGTTTGAAGATTGTGGCTGTCAAGGCTCCTGGCTTCGGCGACAGAAGAAAAGAGATGTTGGAAGACATCGCCATCCTGACGGGTGGTACGGTGATTTCTGAGGAAAAAGGCTACAAACTGGAAGATGCCACCCTCGAAATGCTCGGTACGGCTGAGAAGATCACCGTTGACAAGGAGAATACCACCATTGTCAGCGGCAAGGGCGACAAGAAAGCCATCGAGGCTCGTATCGCCATGATCAAATCTCAAATCGAGAAGACCACTTCTGACTACGATCGTGAGAAACTGCAAGAGCGTCTTGCCAAAATGGCAGGCGGCGTGGCAGTCATCTACGTGGGTGCCGCTTCTGAAGTGGAGATGAAGGAGAAGAAAGACCGTTTCGACGACGCTTTGCACGCAACTCGCGCTGCTATCGAAGAGGGTATCATCCCTGGCGGCGGTGTGGCTTACATCCGCAGCATCGCAGCTATGAAGGGTCTGAAGGGCGACAACGAAGACCAACAGATCGGTATCGACATCGTGCGCCGCGCTTTGGAAGAACCTCTCCGTCAAATCGCCGCAAACGCAGGCAAGGAAGGTTCCGTGATCGTGAACGCTGTGGCCAAGGGCAAAGGCGACTACGGTTACAACGCCCGCATCGATGAGTACCAGCACATGATCGAGGCTGGTGTCATCGACCCGACCAAGGTTTCCCGTGTGGCTCTCGAAAACGCAGCGTCCATCGCTGGTATGCTGCTGACCACCGAGTGCGTGCTCGCCGAAATCAAGGAGGAAACTCCTGCAATGCCTGCTGCCGGCATGAACCCTGGCATGGGCGGAATGTACTAACAGTTAGTAATTAGCAGTTAGTAGTGAGTAGTTATAGGGGAGTCCGTTGCGGCTCCCCTTTGTTGTTTTAAACGATGAAAAAGCGATGAAAAAAGGTGAAAAACGATGAAAGGCAGTAATTCGATGAGATTTTTTGTTTCTACGTGTGTGTTGAAAAAAAAGTGTGTTTTTTCCAATGTAAAAGACAGAGAGGGACCTCTAATTATTTCTTCCTGACTAACAGCTGATTACGAACCAAAATTCACTAAAACCGGCACCCGAAATTCTCGTTTGAGCCAATTCGCCACAAATGAACTTTTTATGACAAAAATCTTTCGCAACCCATTGTCATTCAAAGAATTATTTGTATATTTGCAACGAATTTGAATGAGCAATGAATCAGACCAAACCAACATACAAACAGCCTGGAGGAGAACAACCTGATCTTGCATGAGGGCACCATGATAGACGGGAGCTTCGTGGAGGCACCGCGCCAGCACAACACACGCGAAGAGAACAAAATAATCAAGGAAGACAGGGGTGAGGATTTGCTCGCGGACAGTGCCTACATCGGCAAAGGGGTGAAGAGGGTGATGCGGAAATTCGGGATGAAGGACAAGGTAATCAAGCGAAACACCAGAGGCAAGAAAATCAGCAAATGGCAGGAGACCATCAACAGGAAGAACTCAAAACTGCGCGTGAGGGTCGAACATGTATTCGGGTTCATGGAAGAGTGCCTTCACGGAATGTACAGCCAAGTGGTTGGTTTTGCGCGGAACGCAGCCTTCAATACCCTGACGAACCTTGTCTACAACCTGTGCCGGTACGAGCAAGTCATGCGACTCGGAATGAATTAAACATAATAACTAATTGATAATCAGAAACATATTACCTCCCTAAAAAGAAGAAAAAATCAAAAAACAGACCGAACTAAAAGAATATTATGTAAATTTGCAGCGTCATATTTTCAGATTTTGTTCAACGGACCTCGCATGTTCTGGAGATGTGGCGCGAAAATGGTAAAAATAGAGGTCCCCTTAAAGTAAATTGAATTCAGTATGAAAAGAATTTTTCTATTAGGAATCACCCTGATGGTTTCAGCAGCAATGCTGATGACCGCATGTAAGAAAGACAATCCACAGCCCGACAATGGCGGGAACGATACCCCAACACCTACTCCTACCGAGGTTGCGGCCAATACGATGGTGCTCAACGGAACCACCTACCATTTGAACTGTCACTATTCGATAGACGTAAATGGTCGAAGCTATGCCGGTGCTGAGACAGTTGAGCTCGATGCCGAGAACAATCCACTGTTTACCATCATTGCCGATGTGGAACAGAATACCCTGAACCAAACATACACTTTTCCCCTTCCAACAACAGGTGAGGAAGTCGTCTATTGGAGCATCCATGATTTAAATTGGGATTTTGAAATGGGTCCTGACCTTGAAAGCGGCACCTTGACAATCAGTCGTACTGACGACCTTTTTACCTACAAGGTTAATGGTAAGACAGGTGACAAGACGATAAGTTTCCACATCAGCGTTCCCGCTTCAGAATGGGAACTGCGGTAGTGTTAGGAAATTAGGGGTCAGCGTTCTTAGAAATTTATTATTTGGTATGTTATAGAAATATACCATGAGAGGTTTTTGTAAATTTGCAGCGTCATATTTTCAGATTTTGTTCAACGGACCTCGCATGGTCTGGAGATGTGGCGCGAAAATGGTAAAAATAGAGATCCCCTAAATTTTATAGCAATATGAAAAGAATTTTCACAATCCTGATTCTCAGCTGTTTGTTGGTGCCGAGTTTGTTCGCCCAATCCGCCATTGTGCCGGTGGGCGGCGACGCGCAAGGCAACGGCGGCAGCGTGAGCTACACCGTCGGACAGATGGCGGTGGAGAGTGCCGCCAACAGCAACGGCTCCATTACCGTTGCGGAAGGCGTACAACAACCCTACGAAATCATGACCGTGGGCGTGGACGACTACCCGCAGATTGCCCTCAACGCCGTGGTCTATCCCAACCCCACGGAGAACATCGCGCAGCTGCAACTCAACGGCTTCGAGATTCCCGCTGACGGCCTCCGCGCCACCCTCTACGATGGCAACGGCAAACGATTGCAGACCGTCACCGTCACCGACGACCTCACCACGCTCCAAATCGGCCAATACGCCAAGGGAACCTATTATCTGGAGGTGCGGGACGGAAAGCGGGTGCTGAAAACGTTCAAGGTAGTGCGGAAATAGAACCGTTGTAGAGACGCAAAATTTTGCGTCTCTACCCCCTGGGATAATCCAGAACAATAGTATTCACCAAAACATAAATAGTATGAAGAAACTAACAACAATTATCATAACGCTCCTCTGCGCCGTCACCCTCTTCGCGCAGGCACCGGAGAAATTCACTTACCAGGCCGTGGTGCGCAACGCCAATAACAGTCTGGTGACCAACGCGCAGGTGGGCGTGCGCGTGAGCATCCTGCAAGGGAGCGCTAGCGGCAGCGCGGTGTATGTGGAGACGCATACGGCCACCACGAACGCCAACGGACTGGTGACTCTCAGTATCGGCGGCGGCAGCGTACAGCAGGGCATCTTCGCCAACATCAACTGGGCGAACGGTCCCTTCTTCCTGAAGACCGAAACCGACCCGAACGGCGGCAGCAACTACACCATCACCACCACCCAGCAGCTGCTGAGCGTGCCGTATGCGCTGTACGCGAAAACGGCCGAGAACGGTTTCAGCGGAGACTACAACGACCTGACGAATACACCGCAGAATGTCAGTTCGTTCAACAATGATGCCGAGTACATCACAAACGCCCAGCTGGCGGCGCTACTTTCCGCCCTGAATAGCCGTATTGACAGCTTGCAAACACTACTCAATATGGTCGCTCCCGAAAATATCGATGTTATGTCCTGTCCCGAGGCACCGACCATGACCGATGTTGAAGGAAACGTCTATCGGACCGTGAAAATCGGCAGCCAGTGCTGGATGCGGGACAACCTGCGAACCACACATTACAGCGACAGCACTATAGTTCCCCAAAACACGCAGGGAACTCATAGCTACACCGTGCCATTTTTCTACGATAACAGCATCTCCACCATCCCATTGGAAGAACGGGGCTATCTGTACAACTGGGTTGCGATGATGCATGGGGCCTCCTCCAGCAATGCCGTTCCGAGCGGGGTGCAAGGTGTTTGTCCCACGGGATGGCATGTGCCGAGCAGAGCAGAATGGGAGATTCTGTTTGATTATTTGGGCAACCATGAGCAATTCATCTGCGGTGTTGACACGGAAAACATTGCCAAAGCAATGGCTTCCACCACATGGTGGCAATATTCCGATGACCACACTTGCGATGTTGGCAATAATACGAGTGCTAACAACGCTTCAGGATTCGAGGCAATACCCGCCGGCGCTGTCATAAACGGTGATTTTGATTATTCTGGCTACATAGAAGGCTATAATGCAGTCTTCTGGTCTTCCACGGATGATGGCGGTAGCAACGCATACGGTCGCAAATTGAACTACGACCTTCCGAATCTGCACTGGGGCATCAATCATGGCAAAGACGACGGTTTTTCCGTCCGCTGTGTGCGAGACTGAACAATGTAGAATGTAGAATGAATAATATGGGGAGTCGTTGCGGCTCCCCTTTGTCATTTTAAAATGTTAAAATTTCAAAACACCATTGCGTTGTCCTGAAAATTCCATATCTTCGCGCTGTCATTTTTAGAGATAAAAACACTATGAAGAAGACATGTTTGTTGTGCTTGTTTACGGCATTCGTTATATTCGGATTCGCGCAAAAGGCGGTCAATTCCGGGAAAGTGTCCGGATATTTGGCCGCGATGGTCACCCAATATGTCGATAGCGATAGGGGAGAGGCGGTCGCTCCCAAGAGCGTCAAAGCCTTGGTGTCGCTGACGCAAACCTGCGATTCCGGTGCCTTTTTCGCCCGTCACGGTTGCCGGCTCATTGACAACGTGGGTCGTATCTACATTGTGGATATTCCGCTGAATGCTGTCGCAGCCCTTTCGTTCAACGACACGATTGAGCGCATTGAGGCCGAGCGGATGCCCCGTCCTGCGATGGACGTGACCCCGCAGCAGGTGAACGCCACGGACATCTACGCAGGGCTGAACCTTCCGCAGGCCTACACGGGCGCGGGGGTGGCCGCGGGCGTGTTCGACTGCTATTACGACTTCACCCATCCGGCCTTCCAGGATGCCAATGGTGATCTGCGGGTGCAGTACTATTATGATTTTCACTGGCCCAACGCCGACGGCACCTTCGGTCATGCTCTGGAGACCGTCGCGGAGATTGCCGCCTACGAGCATTCGCAGAACACCCGCAACGGCATCCACGGCACGCACGTGATGGGCATCATGGCGGGTTCGGCCGTGGAGGGACAGTACCAGGGCATGGCGCCCGAAGCAGATATCTACGTGGCGGATTTCAACTCTGACCGCGACCAGTTCGAGAATCCCGACGAGAACACGTCTGCCACCGCCGTCCTGGGCTTCAAGTACATTTTCGACCGCGCTGCGGCTGACGGAAAACCCTGCGTCATTAACTTCAGCAGTTGCGAGAGCATTACCCTCACTACGCAGCGACAGCTGGAGGGCGAGGCTTTGCAACAGCTCACCGGTCCAGGGCGCATTATCGTGGCTGCTGCGGGCAACGACGGCTTCCGTTCCGGCTACTTCGAGAAGGGAGCCGCTGACTATCAGGCGGGTACGGGCATCATCAACGGCATCTCCAGCGGACAGATCATTGACATTGACCTCGTGACCGCTGGCAATCAGCTGGTCCGTTTCGATTTCTTCGGCTTCCAACTTACCGGCGGCGGCATCGAAGGTACTATCACCTTCAACACCAGCGATATAAGTCAAACGGAAGTGAGCCATTTCACCGTAAACGTGAGCCAAGGATTGGTGCAGCTGGATGTCAGCGTCAGTCCGTATCAAGACCCGCGAGGGACGGTTTATCACATTCAAGGCACGATGCCGAATTTGGCCTACCTGATGCTTTGCGGCGCGTCGGTGCTGCTCACCAGCGACAACCCCGCGTGGATGTACAGTGACATCAGCTTCAGCCCTTTCAGCAACGTCACCGCTGTGCCGCAATACTGTTTCGCGCAGAGCGGCTATTCGGTCTCTTGGCCGGCCACGCTCCCCGGTGTCATCGCGGTGGGCGCAACTGGTTATAAACCCACGTTTACGAACATCGCTGGGCAAACCAACACCGACATGGAGGATTTTGCGCCCGCCCAAATTGGTCAGATCACCACTTTCTCTTCCTGCGGCCCCACGTTCGACGGTCGCGTGAAACCCGATGTGGTGGCTCCGGGACTGAATATCAGCGCTTCCTATAACAGCTTCTATGCCGATTTTTCGACGATTCAGAAAAATTTGACTCATACAGTGCAGGTGGGCAACAAGAACTATTACTACTTGGCCGAGTCGGGTACGTCGATGGCATCGCCGGTGGTAGCTGGCATTATCGCGCTGTGGCTGCAGGCCAAACCCGACCTTACTCCCGAGCAGGCCTTGGAGGTCATCAGCCAGACCTGCACGCATCCCGACAACACGATGAATTATCCCAACAACACCTACGGCTATGGGCAGATTGACGCGTACAACGGGCTGTTGCACGTGCTAGATCTTCCCGACCTTATTCCTGATTTCAGCGACCATCAGCCGCAAGGCGTCACGTTTCGTTTAGAGAACAAGACCCTGTATGCCGATTTTAGCGATGCGCATCCGAAACACATTGAGTTCCGGATTTATTCGCTCAACGGCAGTTTGGTCAAGACCGCCAGGGGCAAGGATCACGTCAACCTTTCGGATCTGAAAGACGGTGTTTACGCCGTGCAGCTGATTACGGACAGTCCGCGGACGACAGGTTCCACGCTAATTCGGTTGTAGATTGTCTGTCCATATAACGCAAAAAATCCTATTTTTGCAGCTTCATTATGGGAAAGAAAATCAATCTTAAAGAGAAATACCGCAAGTTCAAGGCGTGGCAGTTAAAACCTCGAGAAATTGCTCCCAATTCCCAAGAGGAGCACGAGTGTCTCAACTGTCATGATCATTACACAGGCAAATTCTGTCCCCGCTGTGGTCAGCCAGCCACTACCGACCGTTTCTCCATGAAGGTGGCGGTAGAGAACTTTGTGGACGCATACGGAATGGGCGAGCGCGGCATGTTCCGTACCATCCGCGATCTCATTTTGCGCCCTGGTTACCTGATTCTCGACTATCTCCGCGGCATGAGGGTCTCCAATTACGCTCCCTTCAAGATGTTTTTCCTGCTTACCGCGATCTCTCTGCTCGTGACCCACGGTTTTAACATCAAAGGGAAGATTCTTGCCAACGATGACGAATCGGAATCTTCTGCGCAGGTGTCGCAGGCAGATACTGAGAGGACGGACGATGCTGCCACCGTAACCATGGAAGGATCGCAAACGGACGAGGAGTTGGAGTCTCTCTCCGACCGCACAGCAACGATTGTCAATGGTGTTATCGATAAGATAGATAGCTTCCATAAACGTTCCCCCAGTATATTAATGCTGTTGCTGCTGTTGTTCATTTCCGGTCACTTGTACATCTTCTTCCGGCACAGCCCGAACATCCCCGACCTGCGCTATTCCGAGTTTCTGGTTTCGATGGTTTATATCACCAATATGTACACCATTTACTCTATTGTATTCGATTTCTTTTGCCTGGAATTACTATCTTCGTACTCCATACTCCTTACGCTGATTCCCCTCACGCAACTGAGCGGCTACAGTTGGTGGCGCACTACCTTGAAAGCCGTCGTCTCTGCCGCGACCATGTTCACGCTGGCCGTTTTGCTTCTCGTGCTTGTGGTGTTTATTATTGCCATGTACGTGAAAAAGTTCGGATGATAAAGAATTAAAACAACTTCCAAAAAGGGCTGAAAGCCCGACCTATGCCAGCCTAGGGTGAGCGAAGCGAGCCCTAGGGGGAAATGATGAATGATGAATTATGAATGGTGGGCGATGAATGAAACGATGAATGGAAACGATGAATGGAAACGATGAATGACGTTTGGAATACGGCTAATTATGCATTATGCATTATGAATTATGAATTATTACAGATGAGTGTTAAAAACAAAAAATAGTATGAATATGAAAAAGACAATTTTATCAGTAGTGATGATTTTGGCCGCGATGGCTGTTTTTGCGCAAAAGGATATGACTTTCACGGTTGAAGGTCCCGAGAATTCCTACAATCAGGTGCGCGTCGTGAACGAAACCCCCTATACCGACTTCCATTGCCGGGTGGTCGTCCTCAATGACGACAAAACCGTGAAAGAGGTTTATGGCGACTATGAACTCAAGGAAAAAGGGGATTCGGATTCCAATACCAAAGGTTGTAAAAAGGACAGAATCAAAAAAGGAGAGCAATTAGGAGTCAAATTCCCGAAAAAATTCCAACACGACCTCTCCTTCTACGTGGAATACCGCGACTATCCCGCATTTGACGTGATTGTCATCCATTTGACGGATGAAAACGGCGGATATGAGGAGTATTAAGGTTCGCCTCTGTGTGAATCCCACAAAAAAAAGCAGAATTCTGAGAATCCTGCTTTTTTTTAGATATGTCCGTGATCTAAGGATAGTCGCTATTTCCGGACGATCACGCTGCCGCTGCCTTGGTGGGTGGCGAGGATGAGTACCTCGGCGATTTGCACGTGGGCGGGGGCGTTGGCGGCATAGACAGCCACGTCGGCAATGTCGTCGCCGGTGAGCGGCTTGATGCCCTTATAGACGTTGGCAGCGCGCTCGGTGTCGCCATGGAAGCGCGTGTTGCTGAAGTTCGTCTCCACTAATCCGGGTTTGAGGTTCGTCACGCGCACAGCCGAATTCGCCACATCAATGCGAAGCCCGTCGGAAAGGGTTTTCACTGCCGACTTGGTGGCGCAATAGACGTTGCCGTTGGCGTAGGCGGCATCGCCAGCCACTGAGCCGATGTTGATGATGTGCCCGCAGTCGCGCGCCACCATGCCCGGCACGATGAGGCGGGTCATCGTCAGCAAACCCTTGATGTTGGTGTCGATCATCGTCTCCCAGTCGTCGAAACTACCCTCGTATTCGGGCTCCAGTCCGAGAGCTAAGCCGGCATTGTTCACCAGCACGTCGATATTGCTCCATTCTTCCGGCAGCGAGTTGATGGCGCGAGTGGCTGCCGCGCGGTCGCGCACATCGAAGGTCAGCGTCAGCACTTCCGTGCCCTTGGCGGTCAGCTCTTGGCGGATTTCTTCCAGAAGTTGCTCCTTACGACCCGTCAGGATCAGTTTGTCGCCATTTTCGGCGAATTTCCGTGCACACCCGAGCCCGATACCGCTCGTCGCACCTGTAATCATTACAATCTTGTTCATAATCAATATGTTAAATAAAAAATAATCCGTTGATTTTTCGATACAAAAATACATTTTTTCCACTATCGCCCGCTAGTGGTTGAGATTTCGTTGTGTATTATCAAATATTGAGTATTTTTGCACCGCAGTTCAGGGGAAAAGGGAATAGGGACGAGGGTCGAGGGATTAGGGAGTTTAGAGTTTAGGGTTTAAGGTTTAGGAGGTTAAGAAGTTTATTAGTTTAATTTTTTCATCCATTATTCATCATTTATCATACATCACAAATCATAAATCAAACGTCACACGTCACACGTCAAACATCATACGTCAACAATGGACACATACAAATTCAGAAAACAGATACATAAGCTTCCCGGCAAGGTGATTCACCAGGTGCCGCTGCCGGAACCGCAGGTCGTGGAAGGCCACGGCGCGCGGGAGAATATTGGCGCGATTTGCGAGGAACACGGCTACAAACAGGTGCTGTTAGTAACCGACCAGACCTTGCATAAGCTCGGCTACGAGCAGAAGATTGTGCAGTCGCTGGAAGAGGCTGGGGTAGGGTACACTCTCTTCGCCGACATCAACTCCGAACCGAACATTGCGCTGATTGATGCGGGTCGAAAAATCGCGATGGAGTGCAAGGCTGAATGTGTGATTGCCCTCGGTGGAGGCTCGGTGATGGACACCTGCAAGATGATATCCGCTGGCGTGAAGATGCCGCATCTCAGCACTAAGACCCTGCTGCGAAAGTTTCTGGTGGTGCCGGGCAGGACCCTGCCAATGATTACCGTGCCTTCGACGGCGGGTACGGGAGCGGAGGTGACCGTGGCTGCGGTCGTGACCAACGCGCGCGGCACGAAGGACTCCACCGTGTTAGTCGGGCTGGACGTGACGCACGTGATCCTCGACAGCGAGCTCACTATCCACGCACCGCAGTTGGTGACCGCCGCTTGCGGGATGGACGCCCTCAGCCACGTAGTGGAAGGTACCCTGAGCGATGTGGCGGTCTATGTGGAAGATGCGTACCATTCCTTGGAAGGTGTACGGCTGATTCTAAAGCATCTGCCCGTGCTGATGCGTGAGCCTGAGAACATTGAGTCGCGTCTGGCGATGTGTCGCGCGGCGATGTATGGCGGCAACGCCATCAATACGCAGCTGGCGGGCTACATACACGCCTTTGCCCACAGCATCGGGGCCAAGTACCACATCCCGCACGGTCAGGCCATCACCCTGATGATGCTGCCCGTGCTGAAGTACCAGAAGGCCGCTTGCCTGTCGAAATATGCGATGATGGCACGCTACTGTCAGCTGGTGGACGACCACACGGACGACCGCCACGCTGCCGAAAAGTTCCTGCAGGCCGTTTCCGACCTGATCGTCACCTGCGGCTTGGACAAACTGGAGTCTCCCATGAAATCGTCCGACTTTGAGGAACTTACCCGCATGATCGCCGCCGATTCCATTAACTACTCCGCTCCGATGACGTTCAGTGAGGAGGACATAGTGAGGGTGCTAGAAGCGGTGACAATTCATAATTCATAATTCATAATTCACAATCCATAATTATTTGTTGGGTGCGATGTCGAATTAAATTATGCATTATGAATTTTTTTCTACTTTTGCGGAGTCAAATATGTGTTTATGAAAAAGTCGGTCTCTTGGTTACTGTTTGCGGCCATCCTAATGCTTCCGCTTCTTTGTGAGGCGCAGGTTTCGGTGGAGTTTAAGAAGCTTGAAATCAAAAATATAACAAATATGAGGGCTAAGCCAGTAGCCCGACGATTGGGTGAGACGCTCGTTTCGGATGTTTGTCTTAAAATAACGGCTGAAATAATCAATGATGGAGACACAACGGTGTACTGGCAACAGGATGGAGAAGAGATGAACCTCCTCTATTACGATTCTCGATATGGGTGGCGGAAGACTAATCCCTTGTCGCGTCAGATACGTCCTTGTATGCCTTATCTACCTGGAGTTGAAGCTCATTCTCGGAAGCAAGTTACGTATTATTATTCATACAATTATGAGCGATTCTATGAAGTCAGTTCGTTGTACTATGTGTCCAGCACTGTGCCGACGATGAGGTTGTTCCTTTCGATTCCAGGTCAGGAACCGATATTTTCCGATGCGCCCGAAACCATCTTTGTCAATGGTGTGAAGTTGGACTCAGATCGGCAAGTGTGCCAGAATGGTAGTTCTTACCAACTGGTGAACAACGAAATGGTGCAGGAATATATGCGCGAGAACCCCTATCTGTTCGGGTCGGAGTTTTCTCAAGATATATTGATTAGGGAGTTCCAGTCGAATATGGCTTTGGCGCAGCGGCAGTATTCGCTGCTTCGCCTGCCGGAAATGGAACAGCGATAATATCCAAATGTCAATGCCTGAAATAAGTTGACCGCCTATGGTATAAAAACAGTCTAAAAAACCAAAGCAAGTCAACATGGAGAATTTAACAAAAGAGGAACGCAT
>ONHS01000045.1 GCA_900317715.1 uncultured Bacteroidales bacterium
TCTTACCGCATCCTGCACAAGAGTTAGGAATAAAGTTGTGGATTGGTTGAGCATGAGTTCCAATTTCGAAGAATACCATGTCAGGCAACTTTATCCTTCCTTAGGTCAGGACGACGATTGCGGGGTTTGCGAAGAATGGCCTCTCTACAATATGTGGTTTCGGTATCAAGGCACGCCGGCGCAAGTGGAGTCTGCCATTATCGCCAAAGAGTGCTCCTACACAGAAATCAAACCTGATTCCGCATTTATCAGCTGTGATCGGAATTATATTTTGGAAGAGCAGTCCCCTCACCAGAAAATCGACTTTTTTGACGAATGGGAAACTCTTCCAGAGAATCATTTGCTATACTATCGCTGCTGCAGGACACCGCATCAGCACTTTTTCGTGTTCGATACGGTTACCGGTTACGTATATCATCACATGGTTGAATTTCGGGAATAAAATTTCCCCGCACACCTAACGGCGTGCGGATCCCATTTTGGCCGTTAGGCCTGCGGGCAAACCGTTCCGAACAAATCGTATTCCGCAGCGTCGGTGATTTCCACATTGTAGAATTCGCCAACGGTAAGGGGTTTGCTCTTGTCAATGAAAACGTCGTTATCGACATCGGGCGAGTCGAATTCGGTGCGGCCGATGTAGCAGTCGGGTTCCTCGCTGTCGATGAGCACCTTCATCGTGGTGCCGATGCGGGTCTGGTTGATCTCGTAGGAGATTTTCTCCTGCAGCTTCATGATTTCGTTCACCCGTTTGTTCTTTTCGGAGGCCTTGATGGGGTCGCCGAGGTCGAAAGCAGGCGTGTCCTCTTCTTGCGAGTAGGCGAAGACGCCGAGTCGCTCGAAGCGGTTGCGACGCACGAACTCCACCAATTCCTTGTGCTGCTCGCGGGTTTCAGTCGGGTAGCCGGAAATCAGCGTGGTGCGCAGCGCAATGCCAGGGATCGTTTCGCGGATGCGCGCGATGAGGTCGTAGATGTAGGCCGAACTACCGCCGCGTCTCATGCTCTGCAGGATGTCGTCGCTCACATGCTGGAAGGGAATGTCCAAATAACGGCAGTATTGCGGGTACTGCTTCATCACCTCCAGAATCTCATAGGGGAAGTTCAGCGGGTAGGCGTAGTGCAGCCGAATCCACTGAATGCCATTCACTTGCGCGAGTTTGTCCATCAGGTCGGCGAGTTCGCGCTTGCCGCTGCGGTCGATGCCGTAGTAGGTGAGGTCCTGGGCAATCAGCATCAACTCCTTA
This sequence comes from uncultured Bacteroidales bacterium, assembly GCA_900317715.1. Lineage (GTDB taxonomy): Bacteria > Bacteroidota > Bacteroidia > Bacteroidales > WCHB1-69 > F23-D06. The sequence goes on from ONHS01000045.1 coordinate 1,244, forward strand.
ACCCCTTGGTCGGCAAGTTGTTGTGCCTCCTCCACCAAAAGCGGGATCGGTTTGGAGACCTGCTTGTCGCGGATGAGCGGGATGGAACAGTAGGAGCACTGGTGGTCACAGCCTTCGGAAATCTTGAGGTAAGCGTAGTGGCGCGGGGTCGAGAGCATCCGGTCCGCTGTGTTGAGCAACTGAAAATCGGGAGATTCCAGCAGCTTCGGCAGTTCCGCGAAGGTGAAGAAACCGTCCACCTCGGGCAGCGCCTCCTGCAGTTCCGCCATATTGCGTTGGACGAGGCATCCCACCACGTACAACTTCTTGATTTGGCGGCGTTTCTTACGCTCAATTTGTTGCAGAATCTCATTCACAGACTCTTCCCGCGCATCGTGGATGAAGCTGCATGTGTTGATGATCACAATGTCGCTTTTTTGCGCGCTTTCGTAATAGAGTTCGTGGCCGTTGCGGTGCAGTTGCGCGGCCATCACTTCCGAATCCACAATGTTCTTGGAACATCCCAAGGTGATAATATTAATGGTCATAACGTTCAAATTTCAGACGGCAAAGATACAAAAAAAGCCGCGGTGCAATGCCGCGGCTTTTCTCTCTTTGTGAAAACAAATTAGAACAATTTGGATTTGCACTCAATGCCACTCTTGGGATCTTCAGTAACAAGAGCTGAATAATCGGCGCATTTCTTACCGCTTTCCAGTTCAATGTCATAGGTCTTGGTCACAACACCCAAAGCATAGGTTTTGCATTCACATTTCTTGTTGCAAGAAGTCGCAACACCTGCCAGCAATAATGCGGCACCAAAAATTGCCATTACTTTCTTCATAAGATTTAGGTTTTAAGATACAGGCTGCAAAAATAGATATTTTTTGTGTGTGGCCACTGCTTCTCCTGAAAAGTTATCCACACCAAATGTTTAGTTGGTTTTTTTGACGCACTCAATGATGGTCCGTCCGTTGGCATCTTCAGTGATGACGTTCAGGTCGGAGCATTTATTCAGTCCGGCTTCTGCCAGATTCACGTCGTAAATATCCGTCGGGATGTTAGGATTTTCGTAGGTTCTGGTGCATTGACACATCTTGTTGCACGAAACAGCAGAAAGCATAAAAATGATCGCGGCTATGCATAAAAAGATTGCTTTTTTCATTGTTTGATTTTTTTAGGTGGATATTCGTTATTTATCGCGGCAAAAATAGTAATTCTAGCATATCCAGCAGACACAACTTATGAACAATTTAAACTACGGTGTGGATATTCTGGTCAGCAAAATGAATATAAAATCCCTTGTGTTTGGGATTTTTTGTATTTTTGCAGTTCGAAAAAAACAGTAATCACAAAAATATCAAAGAAATGAAAAAATTAGTTGTTATTGCTATTGCAGCTGTGCTGGCATTGGCATCTTGTTCCAGCACCAATCCTTATGCAGGAAAATACACGGGTACTTTTACCTTTGTGTCACAGAACGTTACGGCAAATGGAAGCTTGCGCATCCTTACAAACCCCTTGACCACAGGTTTGTTGGTCTATGGCGTGATTCCCATTGAGTCTGTCGGCGGAAGTACGATCATGTATGCGTCAACGGCTGACAACAGCGCTCTTGTAAAACAAGTTCTTGACATTATCGGCAGCCAATTCCAAAATAATATTTATAACACTGCTACTGAGCAAATTGACAACATTACAGTGGAGGCTACATTTGATGGGAATTCTGTCAATATGGAGCTGTATTACAAGGTGTCTTTGTTGAGTGACGCTTTGAGTACTCGAATCAGTATTGTTAGATTTGTAGGAACGAAATAATTGTCTTGTTCTATGATGAAAAAGTGGATTCTTGGGCTGATTGTCCTTTTAGGATGGGTGTTCTGCCAGGCTCAGGACTCCACTTTTTTGCATGATTACAAAATATTCTATTATCCCTCTGGCGTTAAGTCGAGCGAAGGCCGGCTGGTGAACGGAAAACCCGAAGGCTGGTGGAAGTCCTACAATGAAAAGGGCGTGCTCATCTCGGAGGGAAATCGCAAAAACTTTCTTTTGGACAGTCTTTGGACCTTCTACAACGATGACGCATCGGTGAAGATGACCGTCCATTATGTACAGGATAAGAAAGACGGAGAACAAATTGTATATCAGAAAGATGAATATACGGTAACACAGTGGCGACAGGACTCCATTGTCGGCAGTGTGAACACTTATACTATAAATAATATATTGAAGAAAACGGTGCCCTATATGAACGGATTGCCACACGGATTGGCGAAAGAGTTCAACGACACAGGGCTAGTGGTAGCGGTGACGAAGTACTACAGAGGCGTGCGTAGCCGTCGTGAGGTGGTGAACCGCACCGACAAGTTTGGACTCAAGCAAGGCAGCTGGAAATATTTCTGGGATAACGGTAATATAAGGCTCGAAGCGCAGTATTTGAACGACAAAAAGCACGGATTCTTCAAATATTATGACGAAAACGGTGAATTTTTGTACGTGGAGAAGTACGAAAACGACCAATTGGTTAAGGATGCCAAGGAGACTAAAGAGTTGGAGCGGCGACAAACGTACCATCCCAATGGACGTGTTGCGATTGCGGCTACCTACTACAATGGTCGTCCCGATGGTATTCGTCGCGACTTCGATTCCACGGGAAAAATCACGAACGGATATCTTTACGAGGACGGATGGCTTCGCTATGAGGGCATTACGGACCTGAATGGCTTGCGGCAGGGACTTTGGAAGGAGTATTATCCCACGGGCGAGCTTCGTTCCAAGGGTAAATACAAAAATTCCAGACCGATAGGGGAGTGGAACTTCTATTTTACAGATAAAACGATTGAAATAACAGGTAGTTACAATAATAAAGGACAAAAAAATGGAGAGTGGCTTTGGTTCTATCCGAGTGGCGACACCATGACGGTTGCCAACTACGAAGATGGCGAGCTGGAAGGCCGTTATGTGGAGTATGATGAGGAAGGAAAACCTGTCAACGAGGGACAATATGTGGCGGGATTTGAAGAGGGTGTATGGAAATACAGAAATGGAACTGCCATTGAAACAGGACGTTATGAGGGCGGACTTCGCGAGGGTACGTGGAAATCTTGGTTCGAGAGCGGCAAACAAGCTTCTGAAATCCAATATTCTGATAATGTGCTGGACGGCAAATTTGTTTTGTATTGGGAAAATGGCAATATCCGACTGACAGGAAAGTACGAAAATGGCCTACAGGAGGGACTTTGGCAGCAATATGACGAGGAGGGAAGTTTGTCCATAACTACCTTATTCAAAGAGGGTAAGGAATTAAAATGGAATGACTATACAATAAAAGATTAGATTTTTCGTTAAAAATCGTATCTTTGTGGCCTCAAAAATCAGTCGCCTGAGGTGACGGTTTTGATGAAGAGATTTTAACTGAGACGGATAGACTTTTTAAGTCTTGTCGTCCTTTTGTTCTATAATCGAAAGTATGAGATATAAAATATTGATATTGTTATTATTTTGCGGTTTTGCGTTGAATTTGCGCGCTCAAGACGTGGTCAGTGCGACAGATTCTTCCCTCGCTAAAGCCACGCAAGAGAATTTGGAGATTTTCGCACGCTATGAGATTCGCTTGATGGATTCACTGCTGAATGTTTGGTATGTGAAGCGCGACATGGCCTCCCAAAACTCCGTTCTTTCCAAATTGGTAGATGACACAACCCGATATGATCATAACGATTCGTTGATTTTCAAACGTTTAAGTGATATTCACACGCCGATTCAAGTTGCCTACAATGACAAGGTGAAACGTTTTATCGAGCTCTATTCTGTGCAACGTCAGCGCAGCTCCTCCGTGATTTTGGGACTTGCGCAGTATTACTATCCTTGGATGAAGGCTGTTTTTGACAAATACAATCTTCCCGAGGAGTTGGTGTATATCACGATTATCGAATCTGCGCTGAATCCCACGGCGGTTTCTCCTGCAGGAGCCACCGGAATTTGGCAGTTTATGTATGGCACGGGTAAGCTTTACGGCTTGGAGGTCGATTCCTACGTAGATGATCGTCGCGATCCTTACAAGGCTACGGAGGCGGCAGCCCGTCACTTCCGCGACCTTTATAATATCTTTGGGGATTGGGGTTTGGCGATTTCCGCCTACAACTGCGGCGCAGGTAATGTGCGCAAGGCCATCCAACGTTCCGGCGGAAAAACGGACTTCTGGGGCGTCTATCCCTATCTGCCCCGCGAAACCCAGAACTATTTCCCCGCTTTCATCGGAGCAATGTACATGATGACCTACCATAATCTCTACGGCATCCAACCCGCCAAAATTACCATCCCTTGCGATGTGGATACCGTGATGATCAATAAGGAAACGCACTTTATGCAGATTGCCAACGTGCTGGGTGTCAGTTATGATGAGATCAAGTCGCTGAATCCGCAATACAAAAAAGATGTCATTCCCGCCTTCACGAAGAGTATGCCGGTGCGTCTGCGTTCCAACGATTTGCTGCGCTACATCGCGATGAGTGACTCCGTGTCAAAATACAATTATGACACCTACTTCAACCCGACCAAGAATCTGAATCAGATTGCGGCTACTGAGGGAACGGTAACCGAGGACGGCATGATGATTGTGCAGAAAACGCCGAACAAGTATCATGTGGTGAAAAAGGGAGAAACATTGGGCAAAATTGCGGCCAAATACCACACTACAGTGGCCAGTCTTAAGTCCCTCAATCACTTACACACGACCTCTTTGCGTGTGGGTCAGAAACTGCTCGTGAAAAAAGGCACGACGGTGAAGGTCCCGAACCCGAATGCCAAGACAGCTAAAGATTCAACGAATGCGATTGCTAATAATGCAAAAGATTCTGTGACAACTACTTGCGATTCTACAGCTGCAGCTACTTCTGCCAATTCACAGCCTGAAATCAAGCCGGTGCCACAAGCGCAGCCCGATTATACTTCTTATACGATCCGTCAAGGCGACACGCTTTGCTCCATTGCTCGTCGATATAATACCACTCCCGGTGAGATTGCACAGTGTAACAATCTCGCCAATAAAGATGCTTTGAGGATCGGGCAGAAGTTGAAAATTCCTACAAAATAATTCTTTTTTGACGGTTGTACATCTGTGGAGGTGTGATTTACCGCATCTCTACTGGAAATACAGAACATTATGGGCATTGTCATCAAACAGAGTATCCGGGGAACGTTGGTGAATTATGTAGGAATCGCCATCGGATTTCTGACTACGTTTTTTGTGATGACCGCCTATCTCACCCAGGAGGAGATTGGTTTGACGCGCGTCATGATCGACGCGGCGATCCTCTTTTCAAGTTTTGCACAGTTGGGTACGAGTTCGTCCATCATTCGATTCTTCCCTTTCTTCAAAGATGAGCAAAACAAACACCATGGCTTCTTTTTCTGGACTTTAGTGGTCCCTCTTGTGGGTTTCTTGGTCTTTATGGTGGTGGTGAAGTGCCTACATGGGGTCATCATACAGACTTTCAGCAAGAATTCGGAACTTTTTGTCAATTATTTTAGGTTTGTATTCCCGCTGTCGCTGTTCATGCTCTACCAGACGGTGTTCGAGGCCAACGCGAATGTGTTGATGCGCATTGTGGTGCCGAAGTTCGTGCGCGAAGTCGGGGTTCGATTGGGATTGCTGGTATCCTATCTCCTGTATGGATACTGGCAGATCATCAATTTGGACGGTTTGGTGGTGGCCATTTGCATCATCTATTTCATTGCCGCCCTTGTGGATTTCCTCTATTTGCTTACATTAGGGAAAATATCCTTCAAACCTGATTTTTCGGTTTTTACCAAACCGTTATTGAAAGACATTCTTTTCTACACCCTTTTCTTGCTGCTCAACGCCATCACAGTCAGTGTGATGCCGCTGCTGAATACCTTTTTCCTCAGTGCGGGGATGGGACTTTCGTTTACAGGTATCTATGCCATAGCCAATTACATCGCTACGGTGGTGGAAGTTCCTAACCGTTCGTTGAATGCCATCGTGCAGCCCGAAATATCGGAATCCATTAAGAACAAAGATATGTCTCATGCTGAATATCTTTGCAAATCCGTGTCGTTGCATTTGATGCTCTCCAGTGCGCTGATATTCTTCTTTATCTGGATCAATATTGACGCGCTGTTTATGCTTTTGCCTAATGGCGCTGATTATGAGGCAGGTAAAAGCGTTGTGTTGATATTGGGTATTACCAAAGTGATGGGGGCCACGCTGTTTGTCAGTTCCAGTGCGCTAAACTATTCAAAGTATTATTATTGGACGTTGATATTCACCGTGTTGTTGACAGTGACGGCGGTTGGGTTGAATGTGCTGCTGATTCCTAAGTACGGTATGGATGGGGCCGCTTTGTCGCAGTTCTTCTCCTATTTTATTTATTATGTAAGCCTTTTGTGGTTGGTTTACGTGAAGCTGAATGTCAATATCTTTTCCAAGGCTCAGCTGAAAATCATAGTTTTGGTGGCATTTCTTTTCCTCCTGGATTATGGTTGGACTACATGGTTTTATCCGTTGTCTCTCGAGATATTCCAATCGGAAAAGGTAGCTGCCATAGCGGATGCCGTTGTAAAATCAGCGGTGCTCATGACATTGTCCGTTTTGATTTGTTACCGCTGGCATATTTCAGAAGAGATCAACAAATTGATCCGCACCAAGATTTTGCGGAAAAAAGAGGAACAATAAATATCCTGTTGATTTTTTTACGCCAAAGATTAGCGGTTGAAGGTCAGTCTTTCTCCGCGATTTTCCTCGTGGAAGAGGCCATTCTCATAGACCAGATTTCCGTTCACGAAAGTATGGGTCACTTGCGTGCGAATGGAAGTGCCATCGTAAGGGGTCCAGCCGCATTTGTAGAATGCTTTCTCGTTGGTAATCAAATCGTTAACATTGTTGTCCAAGAGAACCAAATCGGCGTGGTAGCCTTCACGAATAAAGCCCCGACGGTCAATTTGATACAGCGTGGCGGGATTATGACACATCAGGGTTACTAAACTCGTCAATGGCAGCTTGTTACGCAGGAAATAGTCCACCATTAGCGGCAGGTTGTGCTGGATGGACGGGAAACCCGACTTGGCGGTGAAGTAGCTGTCGGTGAACTTTTCTTCGCGCAGGTGTGGCGCGTGATCAGAACCGATAGTGTCGATGTAGCCGTCTTGAATGCCTCTCAGAAGGGCGAGTTTGTCGTGTGTAGATTTGATGGCAGGGTTGCATTTGATGGCGAAGCCCAAACGGTCGTAGTCACGGTCGTCAAACATCAGATAATGAGGACAGGTCTCTGCGGTTATCTTCTTGTTTTTCAATGGAGTTTCAGGGTTGAAGAGCAGCAGCTCCGCACGGGTGGAGATGTGCATGACGTGCAGGCGCGCGCCCGTCTTTTGGGCCAGCTTCACCGCCTTTTCCGTTGAGCGGTAGCAAGCTTCCTCCGTACGTACGAGCGGGTGGATGGTGGCGTTTGGAATTACCTCGTGTTTTTCGGTTAATTCTTTGTATTTTAAGGTGTTGCTCTTGATAATTTTCTCATCTTCGCAGTGAGCGGCAATCAGACAGGGCGACTCTTTGAAGAGTCGTTCGAGCATTTCCTCCTTATCTACCAGCATGTTGCCGGTGCTGGAACCCATGAACAATTTCACGCCGCAAACCTTTTGAGGGTCGGTTTTGACTATTTCGTCTAGATTGTCGTTGGTTGCCCCGATGTAGAAGGAGTGGTTGGCGAGGGATTTTTCCGCTGCGAGGTCGAATTTCTCCTGCAAAAGCGCTTGCGTGGTCGTTTGCGGCACCGTGTTCGGCATCTCCATGTAGGAGGTTACGCCGCCCGCCACCGCTGCCCGGCTCTCGCTGTAGATGTCGGCTTTGGCGGTCATACCTGGCTCCCGGAAGTGCACATGCTCGTCAATCACGCCCGGGATGAGGTATTTGCCCCGCGCGTCGATGACTTGGGCGTTGCCGTAATCGCACATTTCACCGTTCTTTACTATTTTGGCAATTATTCCATCGGAAACGAGGACGTTTGCCTCAAAACATTCGTCCTCGTTGATGATATGTGCATTTTTAATGTAGTAATTCATAATTCTGCATTCATAATTCATAATTAAAATCTTCCGCCGGCGCCGCCTCCACCGAAGCCGCCGCCTCCGCCAAATCCACCGAAGCCGCCACCGCTGAAGCCACCGCCTCCGCCGCCGAAGCTGCCGAAGCCACCTCCGCCGTAACCGCCGCGGTAGCCACCGCTGTAGTCGGTCCAGTTGGTGGGCGGGAAGAAGGATCCGCCGAAATGGCCTCCGCTGCTGTTTTTGTCGCCATATTTGTGCGCAATAACGCAGATGAACACGATCAGGCCGATGATCACCAAGAAGGCAATGAGTGCTGCCACAGCATCCTCGTCGTCATCATCGCGGAGCTCACAGATTTCGCCAGCTGCCAACGGAAGAATATACGCCAATGCAGAGTCGATGGCCGCGTTGTAATCACCTTCGCGCAATGACGGGATCATCTTGAGCTCGATGATACGTTTCGCCATAGCATCTGGGATGGCTGCTTCCAAATCGTAACCGACGGCGATATAGACCTCTCCGGAGGTTTCGTTGCGCGGTTTCAACAAGATCACCACCCCGTTTCGTTTGTCGTCGGTGGAACGCACACCCCAACGCTCGCCCAGCTCGTAGGCAAACTCCGCTGCGCTATAATTGCCTAAGTCATTGACTGTCACTACGCAAATGACGTTCGTGGTGGTATCATTGAAGGCCACCAGTCGTTGTTCCTTCTCTTGGATTTGCTCTTCCGTGAGAAGGTTTGCGAAATCGTTGACCAGGCGTGGCGGATTGGGTGCAGCAGGAATGGCATCCGAGTTGTCAGCCATTCCCGTCCACGCGATAAACAGTGCGAATAATATGATTATCAGTCGTTTCAAGACTTTTCTATCCTTCGATTAGTTGAAATTGAACTCCACGTCAGGAGCGTTTTCAGCACCGGCAGCTGCTTTGAAGTAGCCCTTCTTGTCGAAGTTGAACATGCCAGCGACGATGTTGTTCGGAAAACGACGGATGTAGCTGTTGTAATCGTTCACCGTTTCGTTGAATTTGCCGCGCTCCACTGCGATACGGTTTTCCGTACCTTCCAGTTGAGCTTGCAATTCAAGGAAGTTCTCGTTGGCTTTCAGTTCGGGATAACGCTCCACGACCACCATCAAGCGGCTCAAAGCAGAACTAAGTTGATCCTGAGCGGCTTGGAACTGCGCGATGGATTCTTCGGTCAGATTGCTGGGATCCACTTGCACGGATGTGGCTTTTGCGCGGGCCTCAATCACCTCCGTCAAAGTACCTTTCTCGTAATCAGCAGCTCCTTGGACGGTCTTTACCAAGTTGGGAATCAGGTCCATACGGCGTTGGTAGGCATTCTCCACATTGGCCCAAGCCTTGGAACACTCCTCGTCCTTCTGGACCATTTTGTTATAAGGTTTCACAAACATGGCCGCCAACACGAGGACGACACCCACGATAATCAGAACGGTTTTTAATGTTTTGCTCATTTTTTATGTTTTTTTGTTTGAAATTGTCGATAGTTAATAGGCAATAGGGAATAGGGAGTAGGGAGTAGGGAGTAGGGAATAGGCAATGGCTTCAGGTTTTAAGTTTCAAGTCAATGGTCTTATATATAATTTGTGCTGCGCCTGAATTTTGCGTCACATATTGTTGGCAGATGTTGCAGGTTTGGGCGTAATATTCGGGATTCTCTTCGAATCGTTGCATGATGTCGGACATCGTTTTGACGGTGGCGACGGGGAAAGCTCCTTTCAGAGCGACCAGGTTCACGGCTTCGTTAAAGTGGTCGTAATGAGGTCCGAAGAAGAGCGGTTTGCCATAGACGGCTGCCTCCAGAATGTTGTGCAGTCCTGTCTTGAAGGCGCCGCCGACGTACGAAACATCACTGTATTGGTAGAGGCGGCTCAGAATGCCGATGGTGTCGATGATGAGCACGTCGCTGTCGGGCAGCTCCGCTTCGTTCAAGGCGGAATATTGTGCGGTCTTATATGCGGCGAATGTCCGTTTCACTTCTGGAGTACGATTGATTTCGTGTGGGGCGACCACCAATTTATAGCCAGGATGATTTTGCAATAATTGTGCCAAGAGTTGCTCGTCGGGCTCCCAAGTGCTGCCCGCCACGATAATCTTTTTCCCGTTGCGGAAGGTGTCCATGAAGGGGAACGGTTGCGCTTGTGCAGCGATGGCTTTCACTCGGTCGAAACGGGTGTCGCCGCATACGGTAACTTGCATGATGCCAACGCTTTCAAGCAGGGCTTTGGAACTTTCGGTTTGCACGAACAAGTGCGTGGCCATATTGAGCCTTTTCACAAACCATTTCCCATACCATTTGAAAAAGTGCTGGTTTTCTCTGAAAATGGCACTGATATAGTAGAACGGAATCTTATGCCAATGCAGATGACGCATGAAATTGTACCAAAATTCGTATTTTACGAAGATGGCAGCCTTGGGTTGGACGATTCTCAAAAAGTGAACCACTCTGGACGGAAGATCCAAAGGGATATAGAAAACGTCATCGGAAATGTTGTCCTTGATGCCTTGCGTATAGCCGGAAGGGGAAAAGAATGTCGTGAGAATACGAGTGTCGGGCTGCTCTTGTTTGATCTTCTGAATCAGAGGTTTAGCTTGCTCGTATTCGCCCAAAGAGGCGCAATGAATCCACACAGGACGGTCACCGGTGGCAAAGGCTTTTTCCAGTTCTTCGAAAAGATTCAACCGTCCTCTTACCCATAACCAAGCCTTCTCGCTGAACATCGCCGCCATCCGAATGCCGAGGCCGAAAAACCATATTCCTATTGTGTAGAGTATTTGCATGCTTTTGTTTTTTTGACGTGTGATCTTTGACGTGTGACGTGTGATTTCTTTCATACGTCTCACGTCATACGTCTTACCTATAATAAAACGTTGTCACCGACTTCTGTTCGTACAACGGGATATTCCAACCCACTTTGAATCCAATCAGTCCGCTGAATTGGGGTTTCATATCGGCGGTTGGACCTTCATAGAAGATATAATTTCGATTCGGTTTGGTCCACATTTGGTGAAACTCGATGCCGGCGTAGAAGTTCAGCATACGGTTTTTGTGCACGAATTGGTAGCCGATGAACTCGTTAATGTCGAAGCCTCCGGAGCGGCGGTCGTAGCCTTTGTTGTAGTTGTCGTCCAGTTGCGGATATTGTTTGCCGAAGTCATCCAGCCGCAGTCTGTGGCTGAAGTAGCCTGCCCCAATGCGGAGCCAAATGCCGGAGTTTTTCCAGCGATCCAAGGGGATGATTTTGCCGAAAGTGGCCCCGACGGTCCAATATCGTCCCTCCGCGGTGATGCCGCCCTGGGAAACCAGTCCGTTGCCATCAATGACGACCCCGTTGTCGTTGGCCAAGGTGCCGTTGAAAAAGTTCGGATCGCGCATGTTGGCACCAAACATGTAGTCACCGTAAATACCTATAGTCCAGTTGGTTTTTGTTTTGAAAGTCAAACCAGGACCAATACTGAAGTTGTTTTTGAACATGGTTCTCAGCGCACCTACGGGGAAATAGTAGGCGAAATGTGCGTCCAGCCACAGCATCGGAGCCATGGTGTCCACGTAATCTTTGCTGGTGAAATCCGTTTGATAAACGGGTTTACTCCGCTGCGCGGCAGTCTTTTCAGGGGCAAACACTGCAAAAACTACCGCAAAAAGCAGAAAAAGATGTAACAGGCGGTGACCTGCCACATCTTTTTCGGTATGTTTAAAGTTAATCATAATTTAACCTGAATAATTCATACTTGACATCTGCCGAATTTCGGCTTTTGGCTGTTAGCTTTTAGCTTTTAGCTTTAGCTGTTAGCCAATAGCCAAAAGCAAATAGCCAACGGCCAATAGCCAACATTAGATCGTGCGTCCCGGATACACCTTCAGTGCTTCGCGGAGGCATTCGACGGCCTTTTCGAGGTCGGAGACGTTGAGGCAGTAGCTGATACGCACCTCGTTCACACCTTGACCCTTCTTGGAATAGAATCCCGTGGCGGGAGCGAACATCACGGTTGCACCATTGTAGCTGAAATCTTCAAGCAGCCAGCGGCAGAATTTGTCGGAATCGTCGATGGGCAGACGGGCGACGCAGTAGAAAGCACCTTTCGGCATCGGCACGAAGCAACCGGGGATGGCGTTCACACCGTTCACGATGGTGTTTCTGCGAGCCACATATTCCTTGTTGACGCTCTCGAAATACTCTTTGGGAGTATCGACGGCAGCCTCGCCGAGGATCTGGCCGTAAGAAGGCGGGCTCAAACGGGCCTGGGCCATCTTCATAGCGGTGGCATAAACTTCCTTGTTATGCGTGATAAAGGCACCCACACGCACACCGCATGCGCTGTAACGCTTTGACACAGAGTCCAAAAGCACTACATTGTCGGCGATGTCGGTCAGCTCCATGACGGAAAAGTGTTTCACGCCGTCGTAGCAGAATTCGCGATACACTTCATCGGCGAAGAGGAAGAGGTCGTGTTTCTTGGCGATCTCACCCAGCTTCAGGATTTCCTCTTTGGAGTAGAGGTAGCCGGTGGGGTTGTTGGGATTACAAATCATGATGGCTTTCGTCTTCGGGGTGATCACCTTCTCGAAATCCTCGATGGAAGGCAGTGCGAAACCGTTCTCAATCGTGGAGACGATGGGTTTCACCACCACGCCGCACATGGTAGCGAAAGCGTTGTAGTTAGCGTAGAAAGGTTCGGGGATGATGATTTCGTCGCCCGGATCCATACAGCTGTTGAAGGCGAAAAGGAGGCCTTCGCTGCCGCCGGTGGTGACGATGATTTCGTCAGTGGTGACTTCGATGCCCACGCTGTGGTAGTATTCCACCAGTTTCTTGCGGTAGCTGAGGTTACCGGCGGAGTGGCTGTAGGCGATCACGGGGATGTCGGCATTGCGGACGGCATCACGGGCACCTTTCGGGGTTTCGATATCGGGTTGACCGATGTTCAAATGATAGACATGGATGCCACGATTTTTGGCGGCATCGGAGAACGGCACCAGCTTCCGGATAGGGGAAGACTGCATGCTTGCACCTTTTTGGGAAATTTTCGGCATAATTTTTATGTTATTTAATTGATATTCTGATATTTGAATTTTAAGCAGTAAAATGGCAAATATACAAAATCTTTCTATATGGGTTTTATTTCAGCCAGATTTATTGCTTGGATATTGGTGGGGACGTGTGCGACTCGTCTAGCAAGGACGTATGCGATACGTCCCTACCATCCCAATTGCCTATTGCCTATTGCCTGAAATTGTAACATCTCCGAATCTGTTCCCCAAACCCTGCCCGCAGGTGCATGGCGCCGCCGAGACACTGCTTGAAGTCTTTGCAGGAGGCGCACATTCCGCAGCGCATCCAGGTGCGGTCGCGCATGACTTGGAAGCGGTTGTCCCAGACATCCAGCAAGTTATCCTCATAGATGTTACCCTGTCGGAAGGTGCGGTCGATGTTCGGGCAGGCGGAGATGTCGCCGTTGAGCAGCACCGAGCCGATGTTGATGCCGGCGCGGCAGAAGAAGTAGCTGTCGCGCACATCTTCCTCATATTTTCCAGTATATGCTTCGCAGCTGAATTTCAGGTCGATGCGGCCCTCTTTGCGCGTTTCGGCGATGAACTGCAGCATATCCTCCACCTGCGCACGGCTGAGCATTAGCTCGCGATCGCCCGCCGCCCGTCCGATGGGCGCGATGGTGAACAACCGCCAGTGCCGGATACCGTTGGCGATGAGCAGCTCCTTCAGTTGAGGCAGCTCTTTCAGATTTCGCCCGTGCACGCAGGTGACCACGTCGTAGATCAGCCGTGGGTCGTTGGCGATGAGTCGCAGTGCCCGCAACGCCCGCTGGAAACTCTGCGGATGCTGTCGCAGCCAGTTGTGGGTCTCTTCCAAACCGTCCAGACTGACGGTGATGGAGCTCAGTCCGGCGGCCACCAGTTCGCGGTGACGCGCATCGTCGTAGAGCATCCCGTTGGTGACGATACCCCAGCGGAAGCCGTGCTGTCGCAGGGCGCGACCGCAGTCGGCCAAGTCTGCACGCAACAGCGGTTCCCCACCGGTGATGGCGATAATGACGGTGTCGCGGGGATAGCGATGTTCCAAAGGTTCTAAGGCGCGGAGTAAGTCGGCAAAGGGCATGTCACTCACGTTGGACTCTGCCTTGCAATCCGACCCGCAATGACGGCACGAGAGATTGCACCGCCACGTGCATTCCCAAAAGAGATAGCTCAACTCGTGTATTTCCGTTTCATTCTTGCGGAATACACGGGATAGGAAACGTTTGAATGCACTCATTTTATTGAGCGTCAGATACTTTCTTGACCTTCAATTGTAAAGGTTGGGTCAAATCCAAAGCAGGAAGCACAGTGTCCAAGGTCTCGTATTCACCATTTTCCGTGCTGTCAATATCTGTGACGGTAAAATGGTATTCCTCCCATACGTACAAGGCTCGTCTCCCCATAGGGTCAGCAAATTGCCCGTTTTGGTCGGTGGTGTCGGTGAGACCGACGATGTCAGAGGTAACCTCCAGTCCCTCAATAGGTTCATTGGTTTCGAAGTCGGTGACTCTTCCTTGAATGGCGACTTCGATATCTCTTTCCGGCATGCCATAGCAGGCTTGAAACGCGAACATCAGCGCGGTGAAGGAAAACGATCCGAACAAGAATCGGAGCAGCTTTTGCTTTTTCTCTTTAAGGTATTTGAACATGGTGGTTCGGTATTTTGGGCGCAAAAGTACAAAAAATAGCTGTTGGCTGTTGGCTTTTAGCTATTGGCTGTTGGCGGGCATTTGCGGGAAATGGATAATATAGATACAAAAACGGCAAAAGGTTACAATAATTGTGTATTTTTGCCGATCTTAATTATGAATTATGAATTGTGAATTATGAATTGATATGGTTCGAGCCAAAAAACGTTTAGGACAGCATTTTCTGAATAATCAGGCGATTGCGCAGGACATCGCCGATGCCATCCGCACGCCCGATGCGCACGTGTTGGAGATCGGTCCGGGTATGGGCGTGCTCACGCAGTACCTCCTGCAGCGCGAGTTCCCGCAGTTCGCCGTCATCGAACTGGACGAGGAATCCGTTGAGTATCTGCAAGTTCACTATCCAGGATTGGGTAACAATCTGATTCACGGCGACTTCCTGCAATATCCGCTGTCGGACTTCTGTGAGGGTCCGAAAGTGATAGTAGGCAACTTCCCTTACAACATCTCCTCGCAGATTCTCTTCAAGGTTTTGGACGAGAAGGAGACCGTGGTGGAGGTGGTGGGCATGTTCCAAAAGGAGGTGGCCGAGCGGGTCTGTGCCCATGCTGGCAACAAACAGTATGGAATCCTAAGTGTTTTGTTACAAGTCTATTACGATACCGAATACCTCTTTACCGTCGGGGAACACGAGTTCACCCCGCCGCCGCAAGTGAAGTCCGCCGTCATCCGCCTCACCCGCAACTTCGACAAGAAGCTGAACTGTGACGAGAAGACCTTCCGCACGGTGGTGAAAACCGCCTTCAACTACCGCCGCAAGACGCTCCGCAACGCCCTGCAGTCGCTGCCCTTCGACAAGGCATTCGTGGAAACCGAGCCGCTGTTCACGAAACGGGCGGAGCAGTTGTCGCTGGGGGATTTCGAGTATTTGTGCGGGAAATTGTTGTAGGGGCGTGTCGCATACGCCCTGTTTTGTGCGTATACCTGTAGAGACGCGCCATGGCACGTCTCTACGACGGAAAAAACATTTCGCCCCGCATATCCGTATTTTGTCTATCTTTGCGCGGTCAAATTCCGTGTCATGCAGAAACAACCGTTGGCAGAGATCCTTCGCCCGCACTCCATTGAGGGCTACATCGGTCAGGAACACCTGATGGGTGAGGGGGCGGTGTTGCGCACGGCCATTGAGAGCGGCAACATCCAGTCGATGATCTTCTGGGGACCGCCAGGCGTGGGCAAAACGACTCTCGCCCTGTTGATTGCGCAGTCCATCGATGCGGAGTTTTTCACCCTCAGCGCCATCAGCAGCGGCGTGAAGGATATCCGCGAGGTCATCGACAAGGCCAAGAAGTCCGAACGGCGCTGTATCCTCTTTATCGACGAAATCCACCGTTTCTCCAAATCGCAGCAGGATTCTCTGCTTGGTGCGGTGGAGCAGGGTGTGGTGACCCTCATCGGTGCCACCACCGAAAACCCTTCCTTCGAGGTGATTTCTCCACTGCTTTCGCGTTGCCAAGTCTATGTGCTGAAGGGACTTTCGAAAGAAAATCTCGAACAACTGTTGCAGACCGCCATCCAGTATCTGGAAGGACAGATGAACTGCAAAATCAAGCTGGAGAACACGGAAGCGTTGATGCGCATCTCCGGCGGTGATGCCCGCAAACTGCTGAACGCCATTGAGTTGGTGTCGTGGATGACCCCGCCCGTGGATGGCGTGATCACCCTCACCCGCGAGCAAATCATCCATGTCATCCAGCAGAATCTCGCGCTCTACGACAAGAAAGGCGAGCAACATTACGACATCATCTCCGCGTTTATCAAGTCGTTGCGTGGTAGCGACCCCAACGCGGCGGTCTATTGGATGGCGCGGATGCTGGTGGCCGGCGAAGACCCGCTCTTCATCGCCCGACGTATGGTGATTTTGGCGTCCGAGGACATCGGCAACGCCAACCCCAACGCGCTGCTGTTAGCCAACAACTGCTTCCAGGCGGTGAACGTCATCGGGATGCCGGAGGCGCGGATTGTGCTGTCGCAAACCGCTGTCTATCTAGCCAGTTCGCCCAAGAGCAACGCCTCCTACATGGCCATCGACAACGCCATCGCGCTTGTCAAGCAGACCGGCGACCTGCCTGTACCGCTTCACATCCGCAACGCTCCAACCAAGCTGATGAAGGAGTTGGGCTATCACAAAGGCTACCAGTACGCCCACGATTTCGAACACAATTTCGTGCAGCAGGAGTTCCTTCCCGAGCAGATTGCCGGCACGAAACTCTATGAACCTCAGAACAATCCGCGCGAGAATGAACTCCGAAGGTATCTGAAAAGTTGCTGGAACGAGAAATATCGCTACGTGATGCTGCTCTTGGTGGCTCTGACTTTTTTTTTTAAGGTAGCCTTCGCCCAAGATTATCATTTTTCACAGTTTTACCTGAACCCGACGGGTACAAATCCTTCACTGACAGCTGCTTTTGACGGGGTGGTGCGTGGGGGTGTCATCATGCGGTCGCAGTGGCTCGCGGTGACGAAGCCCTTCATGACGATAGCCGCCGAAGTGGATGGGGCCGTCTATAAGAACCATCGACGGCAGGAATTGATAGGCATCGGCCTCACCTTCAACGGCGACAAGTCCGGAGACGTGAACTACCAATCGGCGCAAGCCATCCTTTCCCTGTCGTACATTAAGAATATTGGTCGTCACAGTCGCCACAAAATCGGATTGGGACTGTACGGGGGGATCATTAACAACCATTTCGACATGGACCAGTCCACCTGGGACAACCAGTTTATGGACGGTGTGTTCTATCCGTATCTTCCTAGTGGTGAGAATCTTGAGACGTTCAATCGGTTGTATGCCGACTTTGGGGTGGGGGCGTTTTGGGGCTATTTGCCATCCAAAACCATGCTGTTTCGGTTGGCGGTGAGCGCCTCACATGTGAACCGGCCGTTTTACGGATTTGGAGAGTCCCAAGCACGCTTGCCGATTAAATATATCGCTCATTTTTACTCGCAATTTGCTATCAATCGAGAAGTTTCGCTTTCCCCGATGCTGTATCTCTCTTGGCAGCGCACCTTCAGCGAGTATTTGTTGGGATGCAATGTCGAGTATTTCAAGAAGAAAAACAGTTACACCACCCTGTTCACTTTAGGGGGCGGTCTCTTCTATCGCTGGAATGATGCGCTGATTTTCAATGGGTTCGTGAGCTGGCAGAACCTCCGTTTTTCCCTTGCCTACGACGTGAACGTGTCGCCGTTTGTGGTGGCCACCCACGGACGCGGTGGTATGGAGATTGCCGTTTCCTATATCTTCAAGAAGCGGACAATCACGAGGGCGGGGAAGGAGCCGTGCCCGTATGATATTATGTGA
>ONHS01000057.1 GCA_900317715.1 uncultured Bacteroidales bacterium
GATTACGCCCCCGGCGCCGAAGAATACGCGCAACGGCGAGGTCTTTACGTGCTGAAGCTTACCGGCGAGGAGACTTTCACGATGACCGCGCCCAAGAAGTCGAAGACTTTTTGAAATTCATGATTCACAATTCATAATGCATAATGGGGGTTCCGTTCCGTTGTGGGAGGGGAACCCTTTTTTAATTATGAATTATGAATTATGAATTATGAATGAAAAAATGCTGTGTGAGCGTCGTGGGCTGTTGATATTTTGCTGGTGAGCTAATCTGAAAAAATAGTATTTTTGCCGTTTTGTATTATTAGCTTATATTGGGAAATAATAAAATTAAAATAATGAATAGAAAATTGATTACCAGATTGTTAGGGATTGTTTTCGCGGTGGCGCTCCTGGGAACGTGTTCCCCCGCTTTTGCGCAAACTGAGGTCCCAACGCCAGACACGGTCTATCATGACAATTTCGGTTGCGACAGTTTTTTGTTGACAGCCAACAACATTGTCTATTATTCGGATACGGTGATAGCGATACCTCACCGTGTTGTGGCCCCCTCGATTGTCTATATCGACGTGGTCAACATTTATCAGATTACCATCGGCCACAGCTATGACGTGAGAGACACTACGCAACAGAGTGTCTGTCGCAATAAGTTGCCTTACGCCTACCATGGCAATTTCTACACCGAGTCGGGCGAGTATTGGGTGGATTTCCCCTCTTCAAGAGGCTGTGACAGCGCCCATACGCTCCTCCAACTGCAGGTGCTCAACGGTCAGCACGACACCATCGACCTTGCCCTCTGCTATGGACAGCCGAGCGTCACTTATGAGGATCTGGTCTTCACCACGCCTGGATGTTTCACTTTCGACTTAGGGGTTGACACCAACGGCTGCTCAGTGGATATGACCTATCGGGTGACACAATACCCGCTCACGTCCGATTCTATGGATTTGACACTCTGCAGCAATGAGTTACCCTATTATTTCATGGGTCAGCGGATAGATTCTGCCGGCTTTTACGAAATTCATTATATCAATGCCATAGGATGCGATGCTATCCTTTACTTGAGCGTCACGGTGAATCCTTCCCAAACAACCACCCAGACGATTAACACGATGGTCTGCGCGTCAGAACTGCCGTATGTGGTTCACGGACGGAGCTTTAACGGACCTACGTCGGAGACCTTCGTTGTCCCCAACCAGTATGGCTGTGACAGCTTGAGGGTGACTCTGACCTTGGCCGTGACGTATCCTTACACCGATACCGTCACCCACTACCTCTGTGCAGAGGAATTCCCGTATATGTATGATTCCCTGCATGTTTATAATGAACCTGGTAGTTATTACATCAATGATTCCGTCAATTCGACGACATGTATCAGCTTTACCTTGTTGCAATTGCTCCAGTATCCTTCCGTGCATGATACGTTGACGATTTGCACTGCCGACAGCTCTTTCACGTTTGGGGATACCACCTTCACCACGTCCACGATATATACTTTCACGGACACTAACTCCTATCAGTGTTTGGACTATCACACGTTGCGGATCAATCTCCTGCAGCAGATGGTTTATGACACGCTGGATGTGACGGTGTGCGCTTCCAACATGCCTTACAGCTATATGGGAGAAACCTACACCGCTGCCGGTAATTATCCGGTGATTCTGCAAAATCAAGAGGGGTGCGATAGCGTCACCATCTTGTTGCGCTTGACCGTGCAGCAGAATCTCCAAGTGGTGACTGCAAAAACGATTACGCGTAATGACATTCCGTATATGTTCCGCGGCAAAGCCTATTCGCAGAGCGGAATTTACACAGAGGTTGCGCCGGCGGCCACTGATGCCGAGTGCGATACCACATACGTATTGGTCCTCAATGTCACTCCGATTTACACTGTCGAAATCGATACCACGGTTTGCGCCAATACGCCCGTTGTATTTCTGGGCGACACCGTCACCACGGCAGGTCCGCATACCTTCACCTACCATTTGTCTGGTTACGACAGTGTGATTACCTTGATGGTGTATCATAATCCAGTTTACCGCGCTGAAACGGTCTATGCTGAGGTGGGCGAATATGATCTGCCTTACTATTTTGTCGATAGCGCTTACTACACAGCGGGCTATCACGAGCAGATTCTTTCTACGGTAGATGGCTGTGACAGTGTTCTTTCCGTGTTCTTGACCATCAATACGGCTATCGTGAATACGGATACCATCAATAGGGAAATTTGTTCTAACGACCTGCCGTTGACATTGTATGACAGTGTCCTCACGCATGCAGGCGTGTATCGTTACATTGTGCCCTCATCCACTCCTGCAGTCGATTCAGTCTTTTTCGTGAATCTTACCGTGAAGGAGTCTCCTACTTTGGTTATCGCTGACACCACGTATTTGTGTGCCGGCGCTACGGTGACGTTGACAGCGCAATCTACCGGTAGCGTCTATCTGTGGAATAATGGTTCCACGGAATCCTCTATTTCCGTCAATTTGGCAGGTCAATATTCCGTGACGGTTTCCAATGCTTTCGATTGTTCCACTTCTGCCACGGTGCAGGTGATAGGCGTGGCCCTTCCGGATGCGCATATTAGCGGATCCACCACCGTGTGCGAAGGCAGCAGCTTGACACTCGTTGCCACAGGCGGTACGGAATATCGCTGGAGCGAAGGCACTGTGTCTGATACATTGGTGGTTACGCCTACTGAAAGCACCACCTATTGGGTGACGGTCACCAATCAATACGGTTGTTCGAAAACAAAAGATATTGCCGTGACGGTGAACTCGTTGCCAGAACTTACCATCTTGGGCGATAACAGTATTTGTCAAGGAGAATCCACCACCTTTACGGCCTATGGCGCCGATAGCTATCGTTGGAACACCGGCGGACGTTTGGACCGCATCACCGTGAATACCGAGGGAGTGTACACCGTGACGGGTACCGATGCCAATCAGTGCCAAAGCACTGCTTCCGTCACTTTGGTCGTGCATTCACTGCCCGTATTGAAGATTAACGGTAGAACGACCTTCTGCCAGGGCGGTACCACCACCGTGACGGCCACGGGCGCTTCCAGTTACGAGTGGAATTCCGGAGAAGTGACACAATCCATTACAGCTTCATATGCAGGACAATACACTGTTACGGGTACGGATCAATATGGTTGTGCTTCCATCAAGAGCGTGACCATTACCCAAGCTGCGGTGAATGCCAATATCTCGGGTAACCGCTATTTCTGCCATGGTCAAAGTACTACGTTGACGGTCAGCGGCGACAATGGCAATACCTACCAATGGTTTGACGGCAGCACCAACAATTCTATCGCCATTTCCAACGCTGGAACCTATTCTGTGACGGTGACCAACACAGCGGGTTGTCAGAACGTATTGTCCGCGACGGTCAATGAATACAATCTGACGGCTCCGGTGATTAGCGGCACGTTAACCATCTGCGAGGGTCAATCCACGACGTTGCGTGCCTCCGGCGGCACAAGCTATGTTTGGGATGACGGTACCGAACAGCCGCTCATCACGGTGAACGCCACGGGCACCTATTCCGTGACCTCCACCAACTCTTACGGTTGTACGGCGACCACTTCGGCTACGGTGTTGGTGAACCCCGCACCTATGGTGACCATCCTGGCACAGGATGCCATTTGTAAAGGCGACGACATCTCGATTTCAGCCATTACAAATGCCAATACTTTCCATTGGAATACAGGACAAAATACAGCGACTATCAATGTGTCGCCTACGATAAACACCACCTATACCGTGTTGGTGACGGATGAGAACGGGTGTACCTCCACCGCCTCCACTGTGGTGAATGTCAAATCACTTCCTTCGGTCTATATTTCCGGAGAAAATGCTGTTTGTCAAGGCGATACAGCCACGTTGACGGCCACGGGCGGTGAGTCGTATTTGTGGAATACAGGTCAAAGTACCTCCACGTTGAATGTTACGAGCTCTGGCACGTACAAAGTGACGGCCACGGGTTCCAACGGTTGTACGGCCACGGCACAAAGCATAGTTACGGTGCACGCGCTTCCGATTGCCACGGTGACCGAGATGGCGGAGATTTGTAGAGGTCAACAGGCTACCCTGATGACGGATGCACCTGCGGGATGCACTTATCTGTGGTCCAACGGCAGTCGTCAGAGCCGCATCACGGTCAGTGAAGCTGGCGAATATCGGGTGACGGTGACGAACGCAAACTTGTGTTCTCAAGTTTATAGCTCCACCGTAACGGTGCATGAAATTCCGCAAATCAGCATTAACGGTAACACGGACATTTGCGAGGGCCAATCCACAATACTCACGGTTTCTGGCGACAATGTCAGTGAATATCTGTGGAGCAATGGTGACAATAATGCCTCCACTTCTGTGAGTGCTGCAGGACAATATTCAGTGGTGGCCACGAACCAATATGGTTGTACAGCTACCGCTTCGCGCGGTGTGACTGTTCATGCCCTTCCTGAACCGCATATTACGGGTGACCTGACGATCTGTTTGGGTGAGAGCACCACTTTGAACGCTACGGGTGGCACTTCATACACGTGGAGTACGGGTCAAACCGCTACCCAAATAACGGTTGCGCCCACTTTCAATCAGACCTATTCTGTGACGGCAAGCAACGCTTTCGGTTGCGTCGCGGGCACTTCCGCCACCGTCACGGTGAACTCACTGCCAGTGGTCTCGTTCAGCGGCAATACCTCTGTGTGCGCGGGTTCCACCACGAGCATTTTGGCGACCGGCGGTTCGAATTACTCCTGGTCAAACGGTTCGCAAACCGCAGCGATGACCACAGGCACTGCCGGTATGTATTATGTGACGGTGACCAACACAGATGGTTGTAGCAGCAAGGATTCTATCAGCGTGATTGTGAACCAGAATCCGCAGGTGCATATTTCAGGTAGCAGTTACGTGTGCGCGGGTAGCATCACCACCTTGAGCGCATCCGGTGCAAATAGTTATTTGTGGAGTACTCAAGATATCACACCGGAAATCACGGTGAATCCGACGATTGAGACCACCTACACGGTGACGGGTACCGACACCAATGGTTGTCATTCTACGGTGAGCAAGGTGCTCAACGTGGAACCGTTGCCGAACATCCAAGTGCTGGGTGCACGTACGATTTGTGCGGGCCAATCTACAACGTTGACTGCTACGGGTGGTTCCAAGTATGTGTGGAGCACTCAGGATACCATCAACAGCATTGTGGTGAGCCCGGCGCAAAGCCAGTCCTACGTGGTCACGGTGACCAACGCTTACGGCTGTGTGGCCAGTGGCGCAGTGACGGTGACGGTCAATGCATTACCGCAATTGACCTTCAACGGAAACACGACCATCTGCGCGGGCAATACCACGACGATTACGGCTATCGGCGCAAATTCCTACTCTTGGTCCACGGGCGCTCAAACAGCTAATATCAATGTTTCGCAGGCAGGTGTATATTATGTGACGGCTACCAATGCGCAGAACTGTTCCAGAACGGATTCCCTGCTGGTGACGGTGAACCCGAAACCGCAGGTGCAGATTGCCGGCAGCAACCACATCTGCTCGGGTACGGTCGCTACGCTGACCGCTTCCGGCGCGAACAGTTATCATTGGAGTACCGATGAGGTCTCCACGGAAATTTCCATTTCGCCTTCTTCCAACACGACTTATACCGTGACGGGCTATGACACGAATGGTTGTTACACCACCGTGCAGAAAGTGGTGAATGTGGAAGATGTGCCTGTGGTGCAAATCCTCGGTGAACGCACCATCTGCCAAGGCCAATCCACAGTGTTGACCGCATTGGGCGGTACTTCCTATCTGTGGAGCAACGGCAGCGCTACACAAGACATCGCGGTCTTCCCGAATATGACCACTACCTACACCGTAACGGCTTACAATGACTTCGGATGTTCGGCCACCTCTTCGGCCATCGTGAATGTCAATATGTTGCCTTCCATCATCTTCAGCGGTAACACCTTCATCTGTCAAGGAGAGAGTACGACGATTACGGCTTCTGGCGGCAATACCTATTCTTGGAACACGGGTGCGACGAGCAGTTCCATCACGGTTTCTTCACCTGGCGTTTATCGTGTAAATGTGACCAACTCTATGAACTGTATGCGCTCTGACTCCATTGAAGTGGTGGTTTGGAATAATCCGATTCTCAGCGTCAGTGGTTCAAGCCTGATTTGTGAAGGCGACACCGCATCGTTAAACGTCACAGGTGCAGATGTTTATTTCTGGAGCACGGGCGAGACGGGACCGAGTATTTCGGTGATGCCCGCGCAGACGACCACTTATAATGTCATCGGTTACGATGCTAACGGATGTAGTTCCACGGTAAGCAAAGTCGTGAATGTGGAGTCCGCACCGGAAGTCTATATTTCCGGCGAACTCTCCATTTGTCATGGTCAATCTACCACGTTGACTGCTTCTGATGCGGCATCGTATGCATGGAGTACTGGTGCGACCAGCAATGCCATCACGGTGTCGGCTTTTGGCAACTACACGGTGACGGCCACTTCTGTAAACGGCTGTCATGGACAGGCTTCTGTTACCATTGTGGATAAACCGCTTCCTGAATTCACGGTTCATGGTGTGAGCACTCTTTGTGACAACACCACGGCTGAAATGTCTGTGGAAGACAATAATACAAACGGAGGCAACACTTACGCTTGGAGTACGGGTAGCACCGACACGGTCATCACGATTTCCGCTGGCGGTCTTTACACGGTGACCGCAACCAACAGTTACGGTTGTGAACTCTCTTCGTCCATATTCGTGTCACAGTTGGATGCACCCATTCTCTCCATTATGGGTGTGAATGCATTGTGTCAGGGCGATTCCACCATGCTGATGGCGATCACCGATGCGCAGCACTATCTCTGGAGCACCGGCGACACGCTGCAAGCGGTGACGGTCGTTCCGGACAATACTCCCTATTCGGTCACGGTGACGGGCGAGAATGGTTGTACTTCATCGGCAGAACGCCAGATCACGTCGCTGCCCACCTACGATCAAACCTTCACGGTTAGCATCTGCGAACATGAGAGTTATTCCGGCTACGGTTTCGACATTCCAGTGATGGATACTGCTGGTGTTTACACGTTTACGAGAGCTCTCCAGACGGTGAATGGCTGCGATAGCATTGTCAATCTCGAATTGACGGTGAACGCGCTGCCGCGCCTCGACACCATCAACGGCCCGCAGAACATCACCCAATATGGCAATTCGTACTTCAGCGTCAATAACCCAGAGTTTGTAGATAACTACGAGTGGCGTGTGTCGAACCCCCATTGGACGCTATCCAATGCAACGTACCCTAACGTCACGCTCAATGTTTCGACGAATGGTTCGGGCGTGCTTTACGCTCGCGGTATCAATGGCTGCGGTTACACGGACATTTCCTTGGAGATCTACTGCAATGTCGGTATTGAGGATCATCTCACCCAAACGATGGTGAAACTCTACCCGAACCCCGTCCATCAGTCGCTGTACATTGACATGGATGAGTCCGCTGAGGTGACGAAGGTCGCCTTATTCAACGAGGCAGGCCGCGTGGTTTATCAAACCGACTGCAACAACACACACATCGAAATCGACTGCACTCGCTTCGCCAACGGTCACTACACCGTGCAGTTCCTCGACAAGCAGGGTAGGAGAGTGGAGAGCCGGAAGATTGTTGTGAAGAATAAATAGGACGTAGGACGTGTGACGTGAGACGTAGGATGTGAGACACAAGATATTAATCACAAGCCATACATCATACATCAGTAAGTCATACGTCATACGTCACAAGTCAAATACTATAAACTGTAAACCATAAACCGTAAACCAAAATGGAATACAATTTCAGAGAAATCGAAAAGAAATGGCAGGCAAAGTGGAAAGAGACAGGCCTGTATAAGACGGAAATTGATAATAGCAGACCGAAATACTACGTGTTGGATATGTTCCCGTATCCGTCGGGCGCGGGTTTGCACGTCGGGCACCCGCTGGGCTATATAGCCTCCGACATATATGCGCGTTACAAACGCCAGAAGGGGTTCAATGTGCTGCATCCGATGGGATACGATGCGTTTGGTCTGCCCGCAGAACAATATGCCATCCAGACGGGTCAGCATCCTGCGATCACGACTGAAAAGAATGTGAACCGTTATCGTGAGCAACTCGACAAAATCGGTTTCTCATTTGATTGGGACCGCTCGTTCAAAACTTGCGACCCCGACTACTATAAATGGACGCAATGGACTTTTATCCAGCTCTTTAACTCCTATTATTGCTACCAGGCGAACAAGGCGAGACCCATCAGCGAGTTGATAGAGGCTTTCGCGGCCAATGGCACGCGCAAATTGAAAGTTGCGCAGACCAAGCCGATGGAGTTTACCGCTGAGGAGTGGAATGCTGCGTCCGAAAAAGAACAGCAGGAAATCCTGATGAACTACCGTCTGGCTTACCTCGCCGACACGTGGGTGAATTGGTGTCCGAAACTCGGTACCGTGCTCGCCAACGATGAGGTGGTGGACGGACTCTCCGTGCGCGGTGGCTACCCTGTGGAGCGCAAACTGATGAGACAATGGATCTTGCGCGTCTCCGCGTATGCAGAACGCCTGCTCCAAGGCCTTAATACCGTGCAATGGACCGACTCTCTGAAGGAAATCCAACGCAACTGGATCGGCCGCAGCGAAGGTGCCGCCATCTGGTTCCCGCTGGCAAAAGAAGGCCAGTTGGATTGGAAGAAAATTTACATGGGTGGCAACGTCGAAGGGGTCGAAAATGAGATGGCTTTTGAGATTTTTACCACTCGTCCCGATACTATCTTCGGTGTGACTTTCATGGTCTTATGTCCTGAGCATGAAATGATTGAACAAATCACCACGCCTGAGCAGAAGGCTGAGGTGGAAGCTTACGTGACGTGGGCCAAGAACCGCTCCGAGCGCGAACGTCAGGCTGAGGTTAAGAAGGTGAGCGGTGCCTTCACCGGTGCCTACGCCATTAACCCCATCACCGAAGAACGCATCCCGATTTGGGTGAGCGATTACGTGCTGTCCGACTATGGTACAGGCGCTATCATGGCTGTGCCCGCACATGACAGCCGCGACTTCGCCTTTGCGCGTCACTTCAATCTTCCAATTCGTCAAGTGGTTGCGCCACAACCCAACGATGTGAGCGACCCTGACACGTGGGAAACGAGCATGGACAGCAAGACGGGTTATGCCGTCAACAGCGGTTTCATCAACGGTATGACCGTCAAAGAGGCTGGCAAAGCAGTGATTGAAAGGATCAAAACAATGGGCATTGGCTACGGCACGGTGAACTATCGCCTCCGCGATGCCATCTTCAGCCGCCAACGTTACTGGGGCGAACCCTTCCCCATCTACTACAGGGACGGCATGCCTTACACTGTTTCCGAAAATGAGCTGCCTGTGGTGTTGCCCGAGGTGGATCAGTTCCTGCCCACCGAGACTGGCGAGCCGCCGTTGGCACGCGCGAAAGATTGGACGTACAACGGCTACCCGCGCGAGTACAGCACGATGCCCGGATTCGCCGGATCCAGCGCTTACTACTTGCGCTACATGGATCCGAAGAACGATCAAGAGTTGGTCTCCAAGGAAGCTGACGAATATTGGCAGAATGTTGATTTATATGTCGGCGGTGCGGAACACGGCACGGGACACTTAATCTACGCCCGTTTCTGGAACAAATTCCTCTTTGATATCGGCGTTAGCTGCAAGGACGAACCCTTCCAGAAACTGATCAACCAGGGCATGATACAAGGTCGCTCCAATTTCGTTTATCGTATCGTCGGTACCAACAAATTCGTGTCATTCAACCTCAGAAAAGAGTACGAAACCACGCCCATCCATGTGGATGTCAATATTGTACGCAACGATATCCTCGACCTCGAGGCCTTCCGGAACTGGATGCCCGATTTCAAGGATGCTGAATTTATCCTCGAAGACGGACAGTATGTCTGCGGTTGGGAGATTGAAAAGATGTCCAAATCGAAGTACAATGTCCAGAATCCTGATGATTTGGTGGAGAAGTACGGCGCGGACACGTTGCGCATGTACGAAATGTTCCTCGGACCGATCGAAATGGCTAAGCCTTGGGATACCAACGGCATTGAGGGCGTTTTCCGTTTCATCCGCAAATTCTGGAAGCTCTATTTCGACGCGGAGGGCAACTTTGCTGTCACCGATGAGGAGCCGACCAAGGGTGAGTGGAAGTCGCTGCACAAGACGATCAAGAAGATTGAGGAGGACAACGAACGTTTCTCTTTCAACACTGCCGTGAGCGCCTTCATGATTTGTGCGAACGAGTTGGGAGATGCCAAGTGTCGCAAACGTGCCATTTTGGAGCCGCTCTGTATTGTGATGTCCGCATATGCGCCGCACATCACCGAAGAGTTGTGGTCGCTGCTCGGACATGAGGAATCCATCTTGAAAGCCACTTATCCGGTTTATGATGAGCAATATATGGTGGAGGACGAATACCTCTATCCCGTCTCTTTCAATGGCAAGATGCGCTTGAAGATGTCCTTCCCAGCCAGCTACACGCCCAAGGACATCGAGCCTCTGATCCTCCAAAACCCGGACGTGCAGAAATGGCTCGCCGGCGCCACCCCGAAGAAGGTGATCATTGTGCCGAAGAAGATTGTGAACGTAGTGTTTTGATTGGTTTAGGGTTTAAGGTTTAGAGGTTAAAGGGTCTAGGGTCGAGGGGCAAGTCAATAGTCAAAGTCAACAGTCAAAGTTCTAGTGAAGCAGAAAGATTTCGTCTTCAACCTCTGTCTTCTCATCTTTCTGAACCTCCTGGTCAAGCCGTTTTGGATGCTTGGCGTGGATGTGGGGGTTCAGAATAGCGTGGGGGCGGGAAGCTACGGTCTCTATTTTTCGCTTTTCAACTTCGCGATGCTGTTCAATATGGTGCTCGATATGGGTACCACCAACTTCAACAATCGCAACATCGCGCGGAATACACAGCTGCTGGACAAGCATTTGTCCAGTCTGATTATCTTGCGGTTTCTGTTGGGAGTCGTCTATTTTGTGATCATTTTTGCCGTTGCGCTGCTCATCGGTTACCGAGGCTTTCAGCTAGAATTGCTCTTTTGGATAGCCCTAAACCAGTTCCTCAGCGCTTTTTTGCTCTACGTGCGCTCGAACATTTCCGCCCTGCTGATGTTCAAAACCGACAGCATTATCTCCGTGACGGACAGACTGTTAATGATTCTTTTCTGCGGGATGCTGTTGTGGGGGAATGTCACGGACCAGCCTTTCAAAATCGAGTGGTTCGTGTGGAGCCAGACGGCGGCGTATCTCATTACCATTGCCATTGCGTTGGCCATCGTGCTGCGCAAGGCCAGTCTGCGCCGACTGCACTGGAATACGGCTTTCTTCTTGGTTATCATCAAGAAAAGTCTGCCTTACGCGCTCATCACCCTGCTGATGTCGTGCTACTACCGCATTGATTCCGTGATGTTGGAGCGTTTGCTGCCTCAGGATATTTCCGCCACGCAGGCGGGCATTTACGCCTCCGCGTTCCGCCTCTTGGATGCGCTGGTAATGATTGCCTACCTTTTCTCGGTCATTCTGTTGCCATTGTTCTCTAAAATGCTGAAACAGAAGGAGAACGTGGTGCCGGTAGTGCGCACCTCTTTCTCGTTACTCTTCCTTTTCTCGGTTTCCGCTGTCGTTATTTTGTATGTATATCGCACCCCCGTAATCCAAACTCTTTATCCGGAGTTAGTGGGCGAAAGCGTGCCTGTCTTTCGGCTGATTATTTTTGGGTTAATCCCCATCTCCATGAATTACCTGTTCGGCACACTGCTCACCGCCAACGGTAGTATGAAACAGCTGAACATCACCGCTGCCATCGGCATTGTCATTAACGTGACCGTCAACCTGTTGCTGATTCCACGAATGATGGCGTGTGGTTCCGCCGTGGCCAGTTTCTGCACGCAGTTCACCGTTGCGTTTCTGCAGTTCTTGCTCGCCCTGCGCATCATCGGCATTCCCATCAAGTCGCTTCCGTGGTTTCGCTGTCTGCTTTTCGTCGCTGTGCTGGTCCCCGTTACCGTATTGTCCACCAATATTTTACACCTTCACGTCGTCTGGTCTCTCCTGATCATGGCCGCCGTCGCCTTGGTCATTGGTTTCGCCACGGGATTGGTTGATTTGAGGGGGATGAAGGATTTGAGCGGAATGCGTGATGAGAAGTGAAACGTGTGACGTGAGACGTGTGACGTGTGATGTTTGATTTTTGATGTGAGATTTGTGACTTTTGATTTTTGATTTTTGACGACAGTTGATGTATCATACATCATAAGTCATACATCATAAGTCACACGTCAAAAAAATAAAAAAACATTCCTATTGCGCGTTTCAATAAAAAATGTATTTTTGCGACTTGGAATATAATGTAAAATAGTATAGATATGAAAAGTAACTTTTCCTCTTTGAAAATCGTAGCCGTTTTTACGTTAATGGCTTGTTTCACAATGGGTTATGCGCAGTGCGACCAAGGCAATATTTATGGCCAGCGCAAATGCAAAACAGGCATTGCCATCGTTAAAGGTGACTCCACCGGACAACATGTTGTGCCCACTTCTGCGATGTCCCTCCCCACATTCAAGGGTGGTAACAAGGCCATGTGCCGCTACATCAACAAAACTAAAAAGTATCCCATCAACCTCAAAAACCAGAAAATTTCCGGTACGACTACCGTTCAAGCCAAGGTTCTCGCCGACAGCACTCTGACGGATATTGAGGTTGTTCAAAGTTCTGGTTATCAGGAATTTGATGACGAGGCTCTCCGCGTGGTGAAGTCCTTCCCGAAAATGATCCCTTGCACCCAAAGCTGTGAGCCCATGGATATGATCGTCCAAATCCCTGTCGTCTTCGATTATGAGCAAGAAATTGCCGCTGAGAAGAAGAAAGCTGAAATGGAAAAGATTAAAAAGGATTTCGCGAAACCGATTACCCTCTATTTCGAGAATGACCGTCCTGACCCTCGCACCAAATCCGAAACCACCAATACCGAATATGTGGGTCTGTATAACAACTACATGGCTGCCAAGAGCAACTATGTGACCAGCGCAGGTAAAGGCCTCACGGGCGCCAAGAAGGCTGAAGCGGAACAAGCTGTAGAGGCTTTCTTCAACGACTCTATCCAAACCGGTTATGACCGCCTCGTCAAGCTCACCAACTTCCTCGTGGATGCCCTGGAAGACGGCCACAAGGTGGAATTCACCATCAGCGGTTTTGCCAGCCCTCTGAGCAACAGCGACTATAACAAACACCTCTCTGCCCGCCGTATTCAGAGCGTTCTGAACTATATGGCACAGGCTAAAGGTGGTGTCCTCGCTCCTTACATCAATGGTTCTAAGCCGGGTCTGACCATCCATCGCAATCCCGAAGGACAGGTTAACCACAGCTTCTCTACTAACGCCGTCCGCGAAACCGTTTATGGCCTTCAGGCAGCTAAGGACAGAAAGATTGTCATTGACCGCATTGTTATCAAGTAGTAAGAATAATTATAAGGATCTCAGGGCCGGTGTTTCACCGGCCTTTTTTTTTCAACAAATTTACCGAAGTCGGAGGTCTATATGTATTTTTTGCTATATTTGTTGTCTTGTGTAAAATAATCATTATTATTGAAGGATTTTTATAACATATTGACAGACAATATTTTATGTATCTCTACATGGATCTGTGAAAATCGGAATTTTCGCAGGAATCAACTTTTTTTACCTGTTTTTCTGAGTGCGTGTAACCTTGCGCGTACTCTTGCTATACCTACAACATATATAACTTCAAGATAAAAAATAAAAATATTAAGTATATGAAACGAATAATTACAACGACAATCTCTTTACTATTTGTGGGTGCAATGTTTGCCCAGACGAATGGTATGGGCGGCTTTTCAGTCGGTGCCAGCAACGAAAGAAATAATTCGCTGGATGTTTCGCTGGTTATTGGACAACCGTTCACTGGCGCATACGCGCAAAATGGTCGGGAGGTGACCTTTGGTATGCCTCAGGCTCAGCTCGACATCCACAACATCAACGCCGTAATTGAGGAAGGCGAAGCCTACACGGAGAATGGGTTTAACTACCCGAATACTACCACTAGAGGCACTTATCGCGACACCAACTACACGGCTCATGGTTCCCAATATAATTACGATCTTATGGATGCACTCTACCTCAGAGTGTTGGGACCGTTCGTGTGTGGCGATCCCGTGTTTGATGCCGATGAATACGAGTATGCTACCGTTGAGGTTGGCGGTTACTGCTGGACTCAACAGAACTTGCGTACGGAACATAAACGTGACGGTCAAACCGCCATCGCTAAAGCACTGGTTTACAACTCTGAATTCAGTTCCAACGAGGACGCAAACTTGGAGACTTTCGGTCGTCTGTACACCTGGTATTCTGCTGTGGATGTTGCAGAAGGCAGCCAAGAGGCTCCTGTGACCAATCAAAACGGCTTTGTGCAAGGTATCTGTCCGGATGGTTGGCACATCCCCACCACTGTGGAAATGACCGCCTTGAGAAACATCCCGTCAGAGGACACCCGTACTGCGGAATTGTGGCTGCAACCGAACAACAACACCAACAGTACCGAGTTCACTTCCCTGCCTGCTGGTGAGTTCAATGCTTCTGTTGAACGTTTCCAAGGATTGTACAGCCAGACGGATTATTGGACCGATAACGCCCCGTCTGCCACACAGCCCTCTGCTTTGCAAATCAATTATTATTGTGACACACCCATGATGGTCAATCGTTCCGCCGATGATGCTATTAGCGTGCGTTGCGTGAGAAACCACTAAACACCGGCACGGACGCGGTGCAAGCCTTCGGGCGATCCGTAAAATCAAATAAATCGAATAAAAAAGTAAGTATAATAAAAAAGTAAAGCAATGAAAAGAATTATTACCCTTTCCGCAATGATGCTCCTGTTCTTGGGAAGCATGTTTGCTCAAAAACTGAGTTATCAGGCTGTGGTGCGCAACAGCCAAACCAATGAATTGATGGTGTCCACCACGATGAACGTGACCATCAATATTTTAGGTGCCAATGAACAGGTGCTCTACACTGAGACTCACACTGGCGTGCAGAGCAATATGAACGGTCTCATTTCGCTGAACATCGGTGAAGGAACTACCACCGGCTCCCTGAATAATGTGGACTGGAACGGTGCTTCCATCCAAAGCATCATCACCATCCAAGGTATTGATCCCATCACCATTACCACACCCGTGAATGCTGTACCTTACGCTTTGCAGGCTGCTAATGCCGCTGCTGGCATGGATCAGGAACAAGCCGACTGGACTGAGACTGACGAAAACGCTAAGTCTTACATCAAACACAAACCGACGATTCCCGAAGCTCCTGATATGAGCAATTATGTGACGATGAACAAACTCAATGATACGTTGAATAGCTATATCAAAGCAGAAGTTGATCCCACCGTGAAAAATGGTGTCTTAACCATCACGAAAGGTAATGACACCTATACTTTTTCTGCTAACACGGATCAAAATGTGACGGTTGATGTCACTGTTCCCGAAATGCCGGTCGTGAACAACGACACTTTGTTCATCAACTATGGCAATACGCCGAAAGGTTATTTTACGGCTAATGCTAATACGAACACGACCATTACCATTCCGGAGACGGTTGTTCCTACCCAAAATGAGATTGAGGGCTTATTGCAGGAACACGGTTTTGCTAAGCTGAACGATATTCCCACGGTGAATAACGACACCCTTTTCCTGAAACAAGGCGACGAACTCCTCGGTTACTTCACTGCCAACGCAAATGAGAACAAAAACATCAACATTCCTGCTACTGATTTGAGCAACTATGTGACGATGAACAAGCTCAATGATACG
>ONHS01000058.1 GCA_900317715.1 uncultured Bacteroidales bacterium
CATATTTGCCCTAAAGGATCGGAACACAGTATAATCAATACTGGGACAGAGGATCTGGTGCTGTTCACTATTGTTGTTGCCAGATAAATTCCAATTTATTAAGTATGAAAAAAGTCATCGTTATTTCAACCAGTCTCCGCCCGGGTTCGAACAGCCACTCTTTGGCGGAGCAGTTTGCCAAGGGCGCGGAAGCCGCCGGGCATCAAGTGGAGTTTGTCTCGCTGCGAGGCAAGGAAATCAAGTTCTGCATTGGCTGCCTGTCGTGCCAGAAGACGGGCGCGTGTGTCATCAAGGACGATGTGCCGGCCATCATGGAGAGCGTGCTTAACGCCGAGGTGGTCTGCTGGGCCACGCCGATTTACTACTACGAGATGAGCGGCCAGATGAAGACCCTCATCGACCGCATGAACGCGATGTACCCAAAGGATTACCGCTTCCGCGACGTCTATCTGCTGACCACGGCTGCCGAGAACGAGGAGTTCGTGCCGAAGCGCGCCGAGGGCGGCCTCACCGGCTGGATCGACTGCTACGGCAAGTCCGCACTCAAGGGCCACATCTTCTGCGGCGGCGTGGGCGGTCCCAACGAGATTGCCAGCAACGCCAAGCTGCAGGAGGCATTTGAGATGGGGAAGAACGTTTGATTTCCCCCAAAACGTATTTTTGCACTCATTCTGTGAACTAAAAAGATACAATATGGATAAAAACAATAAAATCATTCTCTTGACCGGGGCGAGCAGCGGTATCGGATACGACACGGCCGTGGCCCTGGCGAAACAGGGGCACAAGGTGTATGCCGCCGCCCGCCGTGTGGAACGTATGGAACCGCTCCGCGAATGGGGTGTCGTGCCGATACAGATGGATGTCACCGACGAGGCGTCAATGCGGCAAGGGGTGCAGACCCTGCTCGACCGCGAGGGGCGCATCGACGTGCTCATCAACAATGCCGGATATGGCTTCTTCGGGGCAGTAGAGAACGTGCCGATGGACGATGCCCGCAACCAACTTGAGGTCAACATCTTCGGTTTGGCGCGGCTCTGCCAGCTGGTGCTGCCCACCATGCGCGAGCAGCACAGCGGCCGCATCGTCAACATTGCGTCGGTGGCAGGCAAATCGGTGATCTACTATGGCGGCTGGTACCACGTGTCGAAGTATGCAGTCGAGGCGCTGAGCGACGCACTCCGCATCGAGATGCAGCCCTTCGGCATCGACGTAGTTATCATCGAGCCCGGAGCCATCAAGACCAACTGGGGCATCATTGCCGCCGACCACCTCGCGGAGACCTCCAAGGATACCGCTTATGCCGAAACGGGTGCGATGATGGCGCAGAACCTGCGGGGCATGTACGAGTCGTCGAGCATTTCCGACCCCTCCGTGGTCAGGAAGGCCATCTGCCGCGCCGTGAACGCCCGCCGTCCCCGCACGCGCTACCGCATCGGATACCTGTCCTCGACGATGGTGTTCTTCCACTGGCTGCTGCCCACCCGCTGGTGGGACAGCATCGTGCGGATGATGGGGAAACGGAAGTGGATGTGAGAGGTATTTTGTAATTTCAAATTCACTATGAGAAAAACACTGATAATCAGCTTTATGACAATGCTTATGGCGCACACTTCAGCGACTACATCAAGGCCAACGGCGCCGAGATGGACGAGGGGTTCCCCACCCCGGGCTGGGACGTGGAGAAGCACATCGCCTTCATGGGCAAGGCCGGCATCCAGACTTCGGTGCTGACGATGCCCGCGCCGCAGCCCTTCTTCGGCGATGCGGAGGCTTCGGCGGCGGTGTGCCGAAAATACAACGAAGAGTGCGCCGCGCTGAAGGCCCGCTTTCCGGGGCGTTTTATGTTCTGCGCCGCGTTGCCCCTGCCCGATGTGCCGCACGCATTGGAGGAGGCACGCTACGCCTTGGAGGTGTTGGGAGCTGACGGCATCAAACTGGCCACCAACAGCTACGGACAGTACCTTGGCGACCCCGCCTTGGACACGCTGATGGCCTACCTCAACGCGCAAAAGGCCGTCATCATCCTGCATCCGCACAAACCCTCGGCGGTCAACGCGCAGCTCATCGCCGACGTGCCGTTGGCGAGCTACGAATATCTGGCCGAGCAACGTGTTGGTGCGTTATCCAAACCTGAAGGTAGT
Source organism: uncultured Bacteroidales bacterium (assembly GCA_900317715.1). Lineage (GTDB taxonomy): Bacteria > Bacteroidota > Bacteroidia > Bacteroidales > WCHB1-69 > F23-D06. The sequence continues at coordinate 2,142 of ONHS01000058.1, forward strand.
GGTGCCGCACTGTGGTTCTTTCCTGCCCAATGCCCTGCCGCGCTTCCGTTCGCTGCTGCCCGTGATGGTGAAGCAGGGCATCATGCAGCCCGTGGATGTCGATGCCAACCTGTCGAAGCTCTACTACGACCTGGCCGGCGCGCCCACCGATGACGTCCTCGACGCGCTCCTCACCATCACCACGCCCGACCATATCCTCTACGGCAGCGACTACCCCTATGTGGCCGAGCCGGTGCTCATCAGCGGCAAGCAGGCCTTGGAAGAGCGTCTCGCCTCGCACGGACTGAACCCACAGGACATTTTCACTGACAACGCCCGCCGGCTGTTCGGTGAGAACGTGCCACTTCGCACCTATGGCGAGCGCATCGTCCGTCTCGCCGAAATCGAGGTGGTGCCGGAGTATCTGGAAGAGTATCTGACTTACGCCAAGGAAGTTGGAGTAACCTCAGTAAAGGTGGAGCCCGGTGTGCTGACATTGTTCTCCATGCAGACCAAGGAAAACCCTTGTAAAATCTACATCCTCGAAATCTACGCCGACAAGGAGGCCTACCAAAGCCACCTCCAGACCGCCCATTTCAAGAAGTACAAGGAAGGCACCGCCCAAATGGTGAAATCGCTGAAGCTTATCGACACCCAGCCGATGGTGGGGATGGAGATGCTGGGACATTGAAAAAACAAACAAATCAAAATCAATATGAAACACACCCTTCTGATTTTCGCCACCGCCATCAACTTTTCCCCTACCGCGACCTCAACGCCCTCAACACGGTGGGCTACCGGGAATTGTTCGACTACTTCGACGGCAAATGCACGCTGGAACAGGCTGTTACGGACATCAAGACGCACACCCGCAGATACGCGAAGCGGCAGATCACGTGGTTCAAAAGGGAATATGAAGAGATATTAATTCATAATTCATAATTCATAATTCACAACCTATCCCCTTTCTTGCATCCAATATATATATAGCGGAATATTTTGTATTTTCGCGGTGAAAAATCATATCGATTATGAGGCAACAACATACTCTTTTCAGGCTTCTTTTCGTGCTGCTGCTCGCAGTGCCGTTCGTATCGCATGGGCAAAACGACTCTTTCGAGTCTCTTTGGGCGGTCTATAAAACAATCCCTTATTACAATCCCAGCTTAAGCGTCAAACAACTGGACACGATTGAGCGGAAGGCGGTGCGCGAGAAGGATGCTTACCAACAATTTCGGGTGAACTGGGAGCGGACGTATCTTGACAACAGAACCGATCGTATAAGCTTCAGAGAGATGCTGTTACGAATTGACTCGTTGCGGGAAATGGACATTGCCGTGCAGTGGAATGACCCTGATTCCGCACTCTATCGTAGTCTCTATCACTATCTTAGCGGCATGGTGCTGATGACCGCGAGTAGTTCCGCCAACACCACCCCGTCGAACACGCAAAACACTGACATCCAACGTCTTGAAGAGTGGACGAAAGAGGATTTCCGTAACGCCGCGAAGGAACATTTTCGCACCTGCTTCGACCAAATGCCGACAAATATCGAGTACAGCAACAGTGTTTGGGGATTTTTGACGACAGACGATGTGGTTTGGAATGTTTTCACCCCCACCTTGTATGATGTTTTAGTGCAAAATTGCCTCGACTATTTCTATAAGGACAAGGAAATGGTTGAATATTTGATAGAAAAAGTCCTCAATATTCCTCCACTGCAGAATGACCAAAAAGTCAAAATTCATTTTGAACTACTTTGGTTGGCGCACCTTTACGATTTACCCGACTATCCTGTGGATTCGTCCGAATATTGGAAGGAACTGGATTGGTTGGAAAAGATTTACGACCCTAACGAGGCGTTCGACTATACCCGTGGCGTTCTGCTCTATTCAGCCAGCCAGCAAACGGAAGAGAAAAACGATTATCCCGCAAGGGCTTTGAAATACTTTGACCGTGTGATGCGAGAAGGGGAAATTGACTATTACCGTCGTAATTCCAGCTACTACATCGAACGACTCACGCTGCCGCAAATCGAGCTCACCAATGCGCAATATGATCTCCCGCCGGGGCATAAACTGCGGATTCCCATCACCTACGCCAACATCGACACCTTGTATGTCAGCGTCTATCGTGATGATTATGACAGCCGATCATCTTACTTCCATTACTATTCTAACGATGACGTGAACAAAAAGGCAAAGGGAACCTATTCGACTCGATGGTATTCTCATTCAGAGCAACCTGTTTACACTCAGCGTTTTATCTTAGAGACTCACGGCAAAAACCTCTCCTACACGACAGAACTTTGGCTCGATTCGCTTCCCCTAGGTCATTACGAATTTTTCTTCCACCAACGTCCCGAATTAGACAGCCTGGGGGCGCTGATGAAAACCGAGTTTAGCGTAAACCGAATGAAAGTATCGACTTGGAGTGAGGGACGCAACCATTATATTGCGGTGAATGATTTCAATTCGGGCAAACCCATTTCATGGCGCAGTGTCAATGTGCCGTTGAAAATAACCCGATTCACCAACCGTTTCGGGGAAATCCGATATCAACGAGTATTGTTTTGCAGCACTGATCTGACAAAAATCCATGATAAAAACGTAAAACATGAATATTATTACTATGATCCGCCTTGTTATCCTTGGCTGGAGCAGAAAATAGTTGGCCGACGTTATGCGCGTAGAAGGATGGATAACTATTTTACTCAGTTGTTTACGGACAGGACGCTTTACCGCCCTGGACAAACCGCACATTTCAAGTTTGTCCTATATGGCTGGAAAAAGAAATTGATTCCGAATCAGACGGTTGTGGTGCAACTGCAAGAAAACAAGTATCCATACGCGATTATCGATTCCATGCAATTGACCACCAACGAGTTCGGCAGTGTGGCGGGTGAATTTAAACTGCCCGACAAAATCGGGAAATACAGAATCGAGTTGAAATGTCCAGATAAAAGAATAGAGCGATGGTATAATCCAACGCTTGAGGTGGCAGAATATAAACTGCCCTCTTTCAAGGTGAAACTGCTGAAAGACACCGCTCAAACCGCCACGGGCGACACGCTGACCATCCGGGGAAAAGTGACCGCGCTCAGCGGCTATCCAATCCGCGATGCCGATGTGGCACTGAGTGTAAACCACATTAAAACAGAGCAATTTAACTTATACACGGACGAAGACGGTTACTTCACTTACCGATATGCCGTGCCTCGCAGTGGTGTAGAAATTGCGTTGTACATAGAGGCTATCGTGACTGACCTGAACGGGGAGACCCATCAAGACATCATGAGGGTCATTATGCCGCCAAAGCTGTTGACCATCAGCGTTGATTTGGAGAAAGACTTCGATTTGGCGACGGGTGATACAATGCAACTGGTGCTACAGCCCGTCAATTTCGAAAAGATTCTGCAGCCAGTGCCGTTGCGCGTGACCATCATGCGATTGAAATCACCTGAGCATTACCGTATTCCGGTATTGAAGCACAAGCCCAAACGGTGGGAGCCGCACTACAGTCAAGAAGATTACGCGCAACAATTCCCGCACGTCACTTGGGACCTCAACGAGCGTTCCTACAGCTATTGGCCTGTATTGGAGACGGTTTATACGACGGAGCGGCTGTTCTGCCCCGATTCCTTGCTCTTGTTAGATGTACACAACTGGAAAACAGGCGATTATAAATTGTTGGTAGAAGGCACTGACAAGCGTGGAAATCCCGTCAAAGAGGAGCGGCATTTTACCGTAAACCACTCATCCTCAATAGATTTCAATGCTTATATGCCCATTCGGGTCGCCTTCCAAGAGTATCCGGAAAGGACAGGAAAGAAGATGACGTTGAGTGTGGGCAGCTGTCTGCACAATGCGGTGATGATTTGCGATGTCTATCAAGGCGGCAAACGGCTGAAAACACTGCGTATCCCGCTGGATCATGAGCAGAAGTTGGTGACGGTGAAGACGCGCCGCAATAATGACCGCTATATCAACGTGCTCGCCCGCATCGTACAGAACGGGGAGCTCCACCACAAAGAAATCAATTACCTTATTGCACTCGATTCAAAAACGAGAGAATCCATCATTCGCTATTTGAAGGACAATTCATTGACAGCTGAATTAACACATTATCACAATGTTGCAGAGCCCGGCAGCAATGAAGAGTGGGAGATCACCATCCAAGACGGGAATCAAAACGCTGCCAAGGAAGTAGAAATGTTAGCGTGGATGATGGATTGCAGCTTGTACGAATTAGGGATGAAAGAACCTGATCATAAGCTAAATCCAAGATACAGATCCTCTATTCCCAGAGCATTTCGCAAAAAAATGAGAACAACGATATTGAGATCCGAATGTAAAGATCTCTCTGTTGCTTATCCCTCATATATCACATTCCGCCAAGCAAAGCGTCAGCACTTGCCAAGTCCATACAAAAAGATACGCCCGCTGTACAATTACACCTCTATGAATGATCCCCAAAGAGCAGGTGATGGTGTTAATTATGTCGTAATAACGTACGAACCGCCTGTGTTTTCGGCAGATAACACTGCGGCCTCAGGCAGAGATGTACGAACTGCATTGAGTGACATGGCGGGTGTCTCCTCTATGGATGGCACCATAACTTCCGTGCGGGGCAACCGCAGCGACGGGCAACAAGTCATTGTCGATGGGATGCGCGTTACAAGTGATGTCCAAGTAGTGGAGACGATAGAGGAAGGAACGCCTGATGAGAAGGAGATACCCGCGCCGTCACCCGACATCCGCGTGCGCACGAACTTCACGGAGACGGCTTTCTTCTATCCGCAATTGCGCACGGATGAGCAAGGGCGTATCAAGTTCCGTTTTACCCTGCCCGACCAATACACCAACTGGCAGTTCTTCGCCACCGGTCACGACAAGCGGCTGTCCACATGCGAGCTTACCGCTTTTTTGCAGAGCCGCCGCTCGTTCATGCTCCAAAGCAACGCCCCGAGATTCCTCCGTGAGGGTGATACGATGAATTTCGCCGTCAAGGTGGTCAATATCAGTGAGAAAAACGTGCGCGGAGAGGTGACATTGGCGTTTTTCAATGCAGAGGATAACCAACCAATTAAGATGATAGTGGGTAACGGTTCCCAACCCTTTGATGTTTCCGCCAACGCATCCCAAGAGGTCCATTTCCGCTTGGCGATACCCGAAAACGTGCCTGCGGTGACCTACCGTATCGTGGCTCGCTGCACCGATTCAGCGGCGGTGGCTGGCGACGGCGAGGAGAACATCCTGCCGGTGCTGCCCAACCGTATGCTGATTACCGAATCGCAACACTTTGTCGTGCCGGCGCACACCGACACCGCTTTCATTTTCCAGCGTTACCGCACCGCACAGACCCCTACCCTGCGACCGCTGAGCTACACGATGGAGGTGACCGCCAATCCCGCGTGGCTCGCCATCCAAGCGCTGCCCTCGCTGATGCTCTACCCATACGAGTGTAACGAACAGCTGTTCAGCAAGTTGTTCGCTGCCGCTGTGGTACGCCACGCCCTAAAGCAGAATCCCGAATTGGAGAACATCTTCGAACGTTGGCGCAACGACACGTTGAACGGTTCTTTGGAATCGCCGATGTTGAAAAACGAGACGCTGCGCAACATCCTCTTGGAGGAGACCCCGTGGCTCAGTTCCGCCCAAAGCGAATCGAAACAGCGGCGCAAGAACGCTGAGCTGTTCAGCGCCGACAACCTCGACCGTCAGCTTACGCAAAACCTCAACAAACTGATGCGCAATCAGTTGCCAAGTGGCGGATGGGATTGGTACGGCCGCTACGGATATTCGCGATACATCACCGACTACCTCATCGCGGGCTTCTACAAACTCCAACGATTAGGTGTGGAGCTGTCGGCGGATGCGGAACAGATGCTTGCCAAGGCCATCCGCCAGTCCGACAAAGCCCAAGAAGTGCGTTACCAGCAGTATCTCGAAAGGCTGAAGGAAAACCCCGAAGCGAAATTCTATTTCAGCGAAGAAGACGTGCATTACCTTTACGCTCGCTCCTTCGCGGGATTCGACTCCGTTTGGCTGAAAAAGCCCTACGTCCAGAATCTGATTCATTTGTCCGCTCATCAAATCTATACGGCTCCTTATATGCGACAGGCAGAATTTGCGTTGGCAATGCACCATTTAGGTGAAACGGAAGTGGCCAGACAAATTGTGGAAGATTTACGCTATTATGCCTTCAAAGACAAGGATTTAGGCATGTATTGGGGCGAGAGTCCGAGCAATCGCCGAAAAGACTGGCGGATTTGGGGCTACTATCCGTGGTACGAGGCTCCTGTAGAGCGGCAAGCGATGCTCATCGAAGCTTTTGTGGAGATTTCGCCACGTGAAGAGGAGCTGACCGCAATGAAGCAGTGGTTACTGCTGCAGAAAGAGGGCAACAGCTGGAAGAGTACAAAAGCTTCTTCCGCAGCGGTTTACGCCTTGCTGCTGAACGCCCCGAAGGACCTGCTCGAACCTGCAACCACCACGATTACAGTGGGCGACGAGACCTTTACACCCGCTCAGGACGAAAATGCCGAAGCGGGCACAGGCTACCTGAAACACGTATGGACTGCGGAGGCGATGACCCTGCAATTAGCTGATATTTCCATACATACCGACAGTGTGCACCCCGCTTTCGGGTCGTGCTACTGGCAATATTTGGAGGTTCCCGACCGGGTGACCGCTTCCGGCGACGGTCTGACGATCCGGCGCACGCTGCTCCACCGTCCGGCTGAGGGCGACGGCAAGCACGCTGAGCCAGTGACAGCGGCAAATCCCATGCGTCTCGGCGAGCGTATCACCGTGCGTTTGGTTGTCACCAGCGACCGCGAGTTGGAGTACGTGCATGTGAAAGACCCGCGCACGGCCGCTTTCGAGCCAGTGAACATTCATGAGCGGCGCGGCGGCAACAACGGTGCGTGGTGGGTGGAAAGTCCCCGCGATGCGGCTGAGCATTTCTTCCTGAACAGCCTCCCGCAAGGCACGATCATCATCGAGTACGACCTCTACGTCACGCAGACCGGCACCTTCTCCCACGCCCCTGCCACCATCGAGTGCATGTACGCGCCGGGACATCGTGGACAAAGTGACGGGGAACGGGTTACGGTGCGATAGAGACGTTGTGCACAACGTCTCTGCAACGGTCGTGAAAAATTATTTCCCACCGTAAGAAAAAAAAGTGTACATTTGCCAACTTATTTTTTAAGGTTGAAATCAACAAATAATCAAAGTAATAACTCTCTAAAATATTAAAATTATGGCATTTAAAGGAGCTTTAGTCATCGACACTGAAAAGTGTAAAGGTTGTGCCGTCTGCATAACCGGTTGTCCGCAAGACCCGAAATGCATCGCCCTCTCCAAGAAGGTGAACGCCAAGGGTTACAATGTACCGCGCTAAGTGCTAATTCGCGCGAGGAATCAAGAATTTTAACAACAATTAATTAAAACATCTATCAAAATGGCAAAACAATTAGTATTAATGAAGGGAAACCAGGCCATTGCTGAAGCCGCCATCCGTTGTGGCTGTGACGGTTACTTTGGCTATCCCATTACCCCGCAGTCAGAAGTGCTCGAGCACCTGATGGCGGAGAGACCATATCTTACTACTGGCATGGTTGTTCTGCAAGCCGAGAGCGAATTGGCTTCCATCAACATGGTTTATGCAGGCGCAGCTGCCGGCAAACGCGTCATGACCTCTTCTTCTTCTCCGGGATTCTCCCTGATGCAGGAAGGCCTTTCCTATATCGCTGGCGCTGAGCTGCCCGCTTTGTGCGTCAACGTCGTGCGCGGCGGCCCCGGCCTCGGCACCATCCAACCTTCTCAGTCCGACTACTTCCAGACCACCAAGGGCGGCGGTCACGGCGACTATCGTCTGATCACCCTCGCTCCCGCTTCCGTACAAGAAATGTACGACTTCGTGGAACTGGGCTTCGACCTCGCTTTCAAATACCGCAACCCGGTCGCCATCCTCTCTGACGGTGTCATCGGTCAGGTGATGGAAAAAGTGATGGTTGACGATTACAAACCTCGTTGGACCAACGAATATATCGAACAAAATTGTCCTTGGGCTGCCACCGGACACCGTTCCACCGGCAAGCACCGCATCGTGACTTCCCTCGAATTGGAAGCCCTCAAACAAGAGGCTATCAACGACCGCATCCAGGCTAAATACCGCAAATGCGAAGAGGAAGACGCACGTTACGAGGCTATCCAATGCGACGATGCTGAATACATCTTCGTGGCTTACGGCTCTGCAGCTCGTATCTGCATGAAGTCTGTCGAGCTGGCTCGCGCCGAAGGTATCAAGGTCGGTTTGATCCGTCCGATCACCCTGTGGCCCTTCCCGACCAAAGCTGTTGCTGAAATCGGTGGCCGCATGAAGAAAATCTTAAGTGTTGAAATGAATGCCGGTCAGATGATCGAGGACGTGAAACTGGCTGTCGGCTGCAAGATCCCCGTGGAACACTACGGTCGTTACGGCGGTGTCATCCCCACCCCGGTCGAAATTCTCGATGCTTTGAAAAAAATGATTAAATAATTTAAGTATTTGAAGTTATGACAAGAGAAGATATCATAAAACCCGAAAATTTGGTGTACAAACGCACTCCGGTTCTCACGGATGCTACAATGCACTACTGTCCTGGTTGCGGTCACGGCGTCGTACACAGAATCATCGCCGAGGTGATCGAAGAGATGGGCATTCAAGACAATGTCATCGGCATCTCCCCCGTGGGTTGTTCCGTGCTGGCATATAACTATTTCGACGTTGACTTCGTGGAAGCTGCCCACGGTCGTGCTCCGGCTTGCGCTTCTGCCATCAAACGTCTCCGCCCCGAGACCTTCGTGTTCTCCTATCAGGGAGACGGTGACCTGGCCTCCATCGGCTGCGGCGAGGTTGTCCACGCCTGCAACCGCGGTGAAAACATCACCATGATCTTCATCAACAACGGTATCTACGGTATGACCGGCGGTCAGATGGCACCCACCACCCTTGAGGGTATGGAAACCGTGACCTGTCCTTACGGCCGTGATCCCAAGCTGATGGGTCACACGATGCGTTTGACTGAAATGCTGGCTCAACTGCCCGGTACGTACTACGTCACCCGTCAGGCTGTTTACACCCCGGCTGCTGCCCGCAAGTGTAAGAAAGCCATCCGTCAAGCCTTCGAGAACCAGAAACTGAACAAGGGCGTATCCTTCGTGGAAGTGACCTCCAACTGTAACTCCGGTTGGAAGATGACTCCTGTCCAAGCCAACAAATGGATGGAAGAGAACACCCTCAAATACTTCCCGCTCGGCGACATGAAAGTGGACGGCAAGTTCGATCCTAAGTTCATCGAACGCGTGGCTACTTTCGATCAGCCCAACGAAACCATCTTTTCACTCAGAAAAAAATAATCATTAAAATCACAAGAAAATGACTGAAGAAATCATTATAGCAGGCTTCGGCGGACAAGGTGTGCTCTCCATGGGTAAGATCCTCGCATACGCCGGCATCATGCAAGACAAAGAAGTGAGCTGGTTGCCCTCCTACGGTCCTGAAATGCGCGGTGGTACCTCCAACGTCACCGTCATCCTCAGCGACGAGCGCATCTGCTCCCCCTATCTGAACCAATTCGACACGGCCATCATCCTCAACCAACAGTCTATGGACAAGTTCGAGGCAGCCGTGAAACCTGGCGGTCTGTTGATTTACGACCCCAACGGTATTTCTCACCATCCGACCCGCAAGGACATCAACATCTATCAAGTGGCAGCTACCGACAAAGCCAGCGAGCTGGGTATTGCCAAGCTGTTCAACATGATCGTGCTGGGCGGTTTCCTGAAGGTGAAACCCCTCGTCACCCCCGAGATGTTGCACAAAGGTTTGGAGAAATCCCTTCCCGAACGTCACCACCACCTCATCCCCAAGAACGAGGAGGCTGTGGAGATTGGCAAGGGTTTGTTGAAACCGTACCACACGATTTAGCTTTTAGCTCTTGGCTATTAGTTTTAGCTAACAGCCAATGGCCAAAAGCCAAAAGCCAACAAGGACGATCGAAAGGTCGTCCTTGTTTTTGTTCAGGTTTTTACGGTTAGAGATTGAATTGGCGAGAAAACAGGGCGATTATTGCGAAAAAGTGAATATTCCAGGATTCTGAACGGAGGAAAAATCGCCCATATTTTTATGTAATCTTCTGTATTGTAGCAAGATAGAAATATTTTCAAAAAATCTTGCAGAATGGTTGACGCAATGAAAAAAAGTGTATCTTTGCCGCCGTAATGAACTCGGGGTGTGGCGCAGTTGGCTAGCGCACTTGCATGGGGTGCAAGGGGTCGGAAGTTCGAGTCTTCTCACCCCGACACGTTACAAAAGGTAGAATTTGTTATTGTTCATAAGCTAAGGAGTGTGATGATTGTCACACTCTTTTCTTTTTTGTATTTTCTCATAAAAAAAATGCAATTCAGCATGTACATGATGTGCTGAAAATTGTATTTTTGCAGGTTCAAAAATGCGTTAAATAAAAAAAACGACAAATATGAAGAAAATACTGGTTATTGGAGCATGCGGACAGATTGGCTCAGAGTTAACGCCCGCATTACGTGCAGTTTACGGAACTGACAACGTGGTTGCCGCCGACATGATTTATCCCTTGAAGGGCGATTTGGCAGATGCAGGCCCGTCGTGCAAAATCGACGCCACCAACGCTCAGGACATCGCCGATGCGGTGAAAAAATACAACATCGACGCGATTTACAACCTCGCCGCCATCCTTTCCGCGAAAGCTGAAGCCAACCCGATGTTAGGCTGGAACGTTGGCGTGGGCGCGCTCATCAACTGCTTGGAGGTCTCCCGCGAGTTCGGTTGCTCCCTCTTCACCCCCAGCTCTATCGGCGCGTTCGGTCCCGACACGCCCCACGACATGACCCCGCAGGACACCATCCAACGTCCGAAGACCATCTACGGCGTGACCAAAGTGACCGGCGAGCTGCTCAGCGACTACTACTTCAAACGCTTCGGCGTTGATACCCGCTCCGTCCGTTTCCCAGGATTGATTTCCAACGTGACGCTCCCCGGCGGCGGCACCACCGACTACGCTGTGGAAATTTACTACGCTGCAGTGAAAGGTGAAAAGTTCGTCTGCCCCATCGCGAAAGGCACCTTCATGGACATGATGTACATGCCCGATGCATTGAAGGCCGCCATGGACCTCATGGAAGCTGACCCGACCAAACTGGTTCACCGCAACTCCTTCAACATCACGGCGATGAGCTTCGAGCCCGAGATGATCGCCGCTGAAATCCGCAAGCACATCCCGGACTTCCAGATGGAGTACCAATACGACGAACTGCGCCAAAGCATCGCCGACTCCTGGCCGAACCAGATGGACGACCACTGCGCCCGCGAGGAATGGGGTTTCAAACCGCAATACGACCTCGCTTCCATGACCGTGGATATGATCAAGGTGCTGAAGGCGAAGTATCAAAAATAATGGCTGTTGGCTTTTAGCTGTTAGCTTTTGGCTATTAGCTGTTGGCCGACACCTTAAATAACGAGAAAGCGGAAACTCTTTGGGGTTTCCGCTTTTTTTATGCCACATTGCGGCATGTAATATAGACATTAGTCAATAGGGGAAAGGCAATAACACGGACGCATTACATATTTTGAGGGAAGAAAAAAACGTTATTGTTCCTCTTTGAGCCGCTTGAGATACGGCACGAGCGCCCCTAAATCCTTACAGCCGGAATAGCCAGTGAAACGCCGCAGGTTATCGATAATAAATGTGGAGTTGTTGGAATATTTGATGGGAAAATAGTAGGTTTCGCCATCCAACAGGTGTATGAACAAAAAAGTCGGACATGTCGGACCTCTGGTATATCCCAAACGCTGGATCTGTTCCCATTTGAAATGCTGCTCTTTGCTGAAATCCTCTCGACGGAAATCAGTTTTGAACCCATCCTTGAGGTTCAGTGCGCCGGAAAGTATCAGCCCATCGGGAGAAAAGGAGATACGTGCGTTTTTAAAACGGGCGGTTATCCATAGCACGACAACAAGAGGCAGGGTGATGATAAGAACAGGGATTAAGGGCGACCTCCAGGAGTCAACCACGAAAATGCAAATGGAGAGGATCACCTCCAAAATGCCACCTGCCACCGCCGCTTTGTATGAACCTTCCAACGCGTAAGTATAGGTCTTCTTCGGACAGGACTCCACGGGAAACTTGCTTGATTCCATCATTTTGTTCTTTTTATTTTTACCACCGCAAAAATAAAACATTTTTGGCTGGTCCCGCCCGGACCAGCCATTTTTTTCATCGGTCATTTATTTTAACAGACTGTAACAATCTTTTTTGTAGTTCATCGTCCACTGAGATACGATTTCTAAAGGACGAAACAAAATTGTTACATGACAGAAACATTGTTGTGTCTTCGAGGTTAAATATTGGAATGAGAAATAGCGTACTTTTGCATTGTAAATCAATTACTAAATTTCAATAATGGATTATTTTGTTTTGAGCTGATAGAATATTGCACAAAAAAACCTCTTTATAATATATATATATCAATCTTATTTTAATATGGCCGAACCTATTCATATTGGACACATTATTCAAGAGGAACTGCACGCCCAAGGGCGCAGTGTAGCATGGCTTGCAAGACAATTAGGGACTAGTCGTGTATCATGTTACCGTATATTTCATAGTTTTAGCATTGATACTTATATGTTGTTTCGTATTAGCGAATTACTCGAAAGGAACTTGTTCGAGGTGTATTTGGAACGACTGAATTCAAGCAGATAGGAAATTGTTTCGTACATTATTGTTGCAAGTCTCATGCCAAACACATTTACCACATGCAACGCGATTGTTGCACATCTGAAACACATTTGATTTACTAAATTTTCTGATTTATTGATTGATATTTTAGTTTTGCAACGATAAACTGTATTGATTCATCAAATCAACTTGTTATGTAAAATATTTACTATTATTCATGGCTTCTTTGTCCGTCAGCAGTGTCCAATTCATCGTTGAGATAGCATATAAACGGGGACACAATCAACAAATACATTTAAATATCCATCATGGTTAATCTACCACAATCGAAAAAAGAGCATATAGTAAGCACTATTTCAATATTATTGGGACTATTCTTCTTATTTTCGGCTTTTGCGAAAGCTCTTGACATGGGGCAATTTGTGAATGTCATTGCAGACTATGGGTTCCCGAAATTCAAGTTCATGGCACCGATTGTATTGGGATGCGAGTTGTTTCTGGCGGTTTCCTTGATATTTAATGTTAAGACGAAACTCACAGCAGGATGTGGCGTCGTCTTCATCATCGCTTTGACTCTTATTTACATATATGGTTGGTTATTCAAAGACATTTTAGATTGCGGTTGCTTCGGAAAAATAAAGATTTTGAGTAGTTCACCTTTTGTTGTCCTTCTGCGAAATTTCATATTGATAGTATTATTGTCTGTGCTTTTTGTTATTAGCGACAACAATTATGATATTTCCGGATATACATTGATCGCTTACTTTTTAGTAGCCGGAATCGGTTCATTCATAGGCGGATACACCTGCAATTATGCTTTTTCAGGTCAGGGGTCAGAGAAACCGTTTAAGCCCCAAACCATTGCAGAATTTGGTTTGGACAAGTACATTCAAACATCTTCAGATTCTACATATATTGTATTCTTGTTTTCCTACAAATGCCCTCATTGCATCAATTCAATTGGCAACCTTTTGCTATATGAGTCTTCCGGATCAGCGGACCGAATTATGGGTTTAGCTTTAGAAGATACAAGCATCAATGCCAATGCAAGGGAGATATTTCCTTCTACTATCGAAATTCGGAACTTGAGCAAAGAAGAAATGACTAAATTGACAGAGGAATTGCCAACAACACTTTACTTACGTAATGATTCTGTGATTTCGGCAAATTATGGAGAGTTGCCTTCTCCTTATTTATTAACAAAATAAAAACATCATTATGAAAAGATTTACATTGACAACAGTCGTCATCGCTGTTTTTCTCGCGATTTTCACCATCGCGTGCAATGATGACAAACCTATTAACGGTGGTGGCTCAAATGGAGGAGGCCACTCCAATGGACCGCAAACATGTTCGTGTCATTTCAATGATGACATCTTGGGTGTATTTGATTATACTTTTTCTATTATTGATCCGCCCATTACTTGGAGTGGACTTTCAGCAACGACCTGTTCACAATACCAACAGCAGTATAACGCAAAATTCCCAAATAGTCACGTGTCATGCAGTGTTGTTAACTGATTTTGTTCATCCAATGCTTTTTTTATAATTTGTCGTTCGTGAGAGCGAAGATTAAAGTGATCACGAACGACTTTTCTCAATTAAATCTTACATTATGAAACTAATTCAAAAATTAATCATTCACAGTTTTTTAATGCTTCTTGTCGTATTTTGCATGCCTTCTTGTCAGCGCGAAGACATCAACAATTCTAGTGAGCCAACAGAAAACGAAGATCCTGGCGGCTCTGGCGGCTCTGGCGGCTCGGAAGATGATGGCTTGTGCAAAGATGCAGATGGAAATATTTACCAAACCGTGGTTATCGGAAACCACGAGTGGATGGCGGAAAATTTACGATCTACTCATTTTGCAGACGGTACTCCTATCACTTTAAGTCATTTGTTTAGTGAAACGGCCCCCTATCGTTATTGTCCAGCTCACGATGAAAAGTACGTGCCGACTTACGGCTATTTATATAACTGGCCAGCTGTGATGCACAATGCTGGCGGAAGCAACAGTAATCCGAGTGGAGTTCAAGGTATTTGTCCCAGTGGTTGGCACGTGCCAAGTGACGCCGAATGGGATGAGATGGAATCTACGTTAACTGATGAAAATGTACATTATTCGTTTAACACCCTTGAGTCTGGATGCGTAGGAGACCATGCTGGTAAATTAGCTGGTCAAGGTTGGAGAACAAGCAATCTGGAAGGTGTCCCTGGAAATATTAATGATCCAAATCACAACACGTCCGGCTTTTCCGCCATGCCTGCGGGTTGGAGGAATGGCGCTTATGAAGATGAAGAAGATGTGTATAAATATTTAGGATTTGGCAGGGTAGCGTGTTTCTGGAGTTCTTCGCCCTACAATTTTTCGATGGGAAGTATGCATTTTCACTTTGCAATATCGAGAAGTCTTGAATATAATAGAAGTTGTGTTTCTAGAGGTACGAGCAATAAGGACTGTGCATATTCCGTCCGTTGTGTGAAAGATTACTAAGGAATCACTATTGTGAAATATGTAAGTTTTCAAAGTTTCAAATAAAGGCATCTATGCCAATACATTTTTTATTCACCCTTTAATCAAATTCATTATGAAAAAAAAATTTTTAGTTTTACTTGTAGCCATTTTAGGCATTTTAGCAGTTTTCGTTAGCGCATGCGAAAGTTCAGCCAGAACACATAAATGCAAATGCTATACTAGCGAACCCGGTATCGATCGTTATGTTGGAACTGTTGACTTACCCTCTGGTACGCCCTGTTCCTCTATGAACGTTCCAGGGTATTCTACAACTTGGAGTTACTATTGCGAATAGCGATACTTTCTATCGGCACCTGAACGATTATTTAGGCGCTCTATTAGTTCATCCTGCTGTCTATAAAATGACACCGCAGCGATATCTTTAATAAAAATACTTATAGAAAGCCCTCTATTGCCAGAGGGTTTTCTTTTTATGTTGGCTTTTCGGTAACTATTGATGCGTCAATAGCAATATCCTTGCCTAAAAAGCATCCCGCGTGTAATATAATTGTTGCATATCCGAAACATGTTTGACCTACTTTAAGTTCTTGTCTTATTGGAAGTTATTTTAGTTTTGCATCAATAATTTCTATTATTAATCAAATTAATCATTATGAAAAAGATTTACTTATTATTGATGGCGTTTTTGGCCGTCACCAGTATCCAATTCAATGTTGCGACAGCGCAAACAACGGTGCCTGATCAACAAATACAATGGAACCACAAAGCTCGTGAGACTAGACTGTCTTATACTAACGGTGAACTCATCTCTGACTTTACAGCGCGAAGCATTCTCGGACAAGAGGGGTATGACCAACTTCACAGAGGCTTGGTCATGGACAAATTTGTTAATGTGTTTAGCGATATCGCCATTGCCGGCCTTGTTGTGGGTGGCGTCTCCGGCATCCTCTGGGCCTGCGGAATGTGGTGGGCAATGACCCCTACTATTATAGGCGGTTCTGTTTTCTTGTCATGTTTTACGGCTGAAATAGTGTTTGTATGTATCAGGAATCCTATATATAGAGACCTCATCACCAAATACAACACTGGGCAACTGACTTTCAACGGCAATGGTGAAATGATGATGACACACAAGCCTGCATTGAGAGTTGGTATGGCTAATCAAGGAATTGGAATAGCTTTACATTTTTAAAATATTATTTATTAACAAAAAAAAAGAAGTATGAACAAAAAGATTTATTTTTCACTTATCGGGCTTTGCTTGTTATGCCTTGTATCATGTAACAAGAATAATAATAATTCCGTGCCCGAACAGCTCGCCCCTATTGAATTAGAATTTACCTCAGCTAGTGTGACCGCAATCAACACTTATGATTACCGCATCAGCTTTAAGGGTAACAATTGTTCCGCAAGTTTCTCATATTCAGGAGAAGCCACAGGGGCATACAGCTACGACAAAGATCCTAGTATGATGTTCTTCTGGCACTCCGGCTCCTATTCTTGTAACGATGGAAGCGGAAGCCTCGTCAGCGGTGACATCCAAATCAGCAAAAGAGGTGCTAATTTCTGGTGCAGAGATGCCAACGGAAGAGAAGTGTCAGGTAATTTTAGTGGAAGCGTGTCATTGCCGGGTGGTGGCGGCCCTGTTAAATAATATTTTTGAATATGAAAAACAAACATTTTTTTGCTTTCGCAGTGGTAATTGCTTTGGTCTTGATAGGAGCATCTTGTTCTAAGCCCAGCGAAAAAAATATCGTCGGGAAATGGCAACTTGTCAGCTATCAATACCGTGACAGTTCGAATACCGAATGGAGAGAATTTGTAGAGTCCAAAGAAACTATTGTTGGTGAATTCCATAACGATGGAAAAGTGATTGTTTTCAAGAATGGTAAATTGGATTATGAGACCATCTGGTCATACAACGATGGTGTTATCATGTTTGATCACTTTGATTACAACATGGAAGAGTTCTCTTCTAAGAAAATGGTGTGGGTCATCAAAAAAAGCGACAATTTAAGCGACGACGACCCATGGTTCGAAGAACGTCGCATTTGGGAAAAGACAAAGTAACAACCTTCATACTACCACCAACAAGGTGTATCAAGAAAAAATTGATACACCTTTTTTTATGATTAAAGGATGTTAAGCCAACAGCCAACAGCCAACAGCCAACAGCTAATACAACATCCCCTCCATCGTCCCGATAATGGTCTTGTTAAGGATGCACAGCATCTGATAGGCTTCGGAATTCTTCATTCGCAAAGCTCTGAAAACATTGCCCAGCTTGCGCAATGCACGTTTGTAATGCACGTTGAGGATACCGGTGATGCCGGCTAACGCGATGTAGATCAGTCCGATCCAGAAATGGTGAGTGAGTAGGCTGACCACTACCAATAAGATGATGTACCAAACTGGGAAGGTGAATGCAGTGCCGATGGAGTACTGGAAGGTGGAGTGCATCATGGGGTCCTTGACCTTGTTGGTGAGCCGCTGGGTGAGCCATACGGGAAGGAAATTGTTGAGGTATCCGAACAGGAACAACGGCAACGTAAGCAACATCAGGAAAATGCGACCGATCAGCTTGGGAACGGATATTTTCCGGTTGATGACCCAATGGTGCAGTCCCGTTTTTTGCAACAAACTCGTATATTGCCGAGTGTCGTCCATCAAGTTGGTAAAACGGGAAGGGTCATCCTCGCGCAACTGTCGGATGGCGGCAATGATCGTCATAGCAGCATCCTTTTGGTTGGGCAAGAAACGCGGCTTCAACCCTTTATGGCGCAGCAACGGCTCCGTCATGATATGCGTAAGTGCCTCTATCTCATTGTAATACTCAGGAATGTCAATATCGGGAGTCATCTCCTTGACCCGGGCGCGGGCTTTCTCGTTGAGTGCCAGATACGCCTGGTTGGGGGACTCCTTGTACAAATCGAAGAATTCGTCGTAAGTGAACGGTTCCCCGCAAGTGACCATCAGGTCGCTTTGGAAATTGAAGTAGTTGGAATAGTGGATGTTGAGCGGCAGGATTTGTACGCCCAGCTTGAAATCGTTCATCTCTTCGGCGGCGAACGCAATGCGGCTGAAACCCTTTTTGAAGGTGCTCATATAATGCCCCGACTGGTGTCCCGCTTCGGGGAAAATGACCAGCGTGCCGCCCTTCTTCAGCACACGCGCAGCACGGTTGAAAATGGCCAAATCCTTCTTGATGTCGTCGCGACCACCGTCGCGGTTGCGATAAACGGGAAGGATTTTCAAGAAACGCAATACTCTTGCCACCGCATCCTTCTTGAAGATGTCGCCACGCGCAATAAACACGGGCTGGCGACCATCCTTGTACATGGTGTGCAGGATGGCCATCGCGTCCATCATGCCGTTCTGGTGGTTGGCAATCACGAACGTCGGTGTCCCCTTCGGTGGAATGTTTTCAGGATGTATGATGAAGAAGTTGCGGTAATACACATGGTTATGCGCCGCACTGAGGTACTTCATGAAGAAATCATACCACCGGGAATGTTGGTCTATGTTGTCGAAGGAAATCATCGTTTAGTTTCAAGATTCAGGTTTCAAGTTTCAAGTCTTAAGTCTCAAGTCTTAAGTCTCAAGTCTCAAGTCTCAAGTCTTAAGTCTCAAGTCTCAAGTCTCAAGTCTCAAGTCTTAAGTCTTAAGTCTCAAGTCTTTATTCGATCACGTCAATTTCATCCACAATATTCTTTGCGCCGGCGAATTTATCCACGATGAAGAGGAAATAGCGGGCGTCGAGGCTGATGTTGCGACAGCGATCGACATCGTACCAGATGTCGCTCATGGTGCCTTCCCACACGCGGTCGAAGTTAGTGCCGATGAGCTGTCCGTAGCCGTTGATGACCGGACTGCCGGAGTTGCCGCCCGTGGTGTGGTTGCTGGCGATGAAGGCCACCGGCAACTGTCCCTTCTCGTTGGCGTAACGACCGTAATCCTTCTTCTCCCACAACTCTTTCAACTTCGGATGCACTTGATAATCATACACATCGGGATTCTCTTTCTCCATGATGCCGTCCAACGTGGTGTAATAGACATAGTCGGTGCCGTCGGCGGGTTGGAAACCCTTCACCTGACCGTACGTCACGCGCATCGTGAGATTGGCATCGGGATAGAAAGCTTTGTCTTTGTCCTTCTCCATCAACGCTTTGACGTAGGTACGGTAATATTGGTCAAGCTGGTTGGATTCGGCACGGTACTTCATCACGGCGGTGCGATAGGTGTCGAACAGCGCGGAATAGAGCATGATAATCTCGTTGCTGGACACGGTCTTCAGGAACTGCTTGTGGTTCGCCTTGGCAACAAACTCGTTGAACTTCTGTCCGTCCAGGAAATAGGGGGCCTTCTTCGCGCTGTTGTCCCACATATCCGTCATCATCTGGCGCACCACAGGTTCGCTTTGGATGTATTTCTTCAAAGAAGCGGGAATATTCTCGGGTTTCTCATGCGTGAAGTAATAGGTCATCAATTCCACAAAACATTCTTTGTCAATTGCTTCCATATATTCCTTGCGGAATTTCATGCTGTTTTCTGCAACTTTGTAACGCTGGTCTTCAATGACTTGCTCCTCGTTGAAGAGTTGGCTCATATAGGGATAGACCAGTTCCTCCATCATTTCCACACCGAAGAGGTATTCGTTGATATAGGTCACGATTTGCAAGTTGTTGTTATAACTTTCATAGACCTTCTTCATGTCCTGTAACAGCGTGCCGTACTGCGCCTTGCGTTGCGGATCGGCGTTCACCCACTGTTGGAACTCTTTCTCCTGGGCCTCTTTTTTGCCGATGACGTCGCATTCGCGGATACCCTTGCTTTCACCTTGCCATTTCTTCCAGCCGTTGGAGATACCGTTGGCCTTGGCGGAGTACATGAGACGGATGCGCGGGTCGAGGTTCATCTGCTTCTTCATCGCGTCGAGACGGATGGTGCGCGCCTGTATCGCGATGGGATTCTGGATGTTGGCCACCGCGTTCACACCGTCGGAGATGAGGAATTGGCGGGTAGTGCCAGGATAACCGAACACCAACGTGAAATCATTCTCCTGCACGCCCTTGATGGAGACCGGGAAGTACTGTTTCGGCTTCATCGGGATGTTTTTCTTGTGGTATCCAGCAGGTTTGCCATCCGGAGCGGTGTAGATGCGGTAGAGCGAGAAATCGCCGGTATGGCGCGGCCACATCCAGTTGTCGCTGTCGCCGCCGAACTTGCCGATGCTCTCCGGCGGAACACCCACGAGACGGACATCCATATAGGTCTCCGTGACAAACATAAAGTACTGATTGCCATAGTAGAACGGCTTGATGATGGCCTTATAGTCGTTGCCGATGGTAGCCTTGTTGGTCACCTTGACGATATTCTCCTTCACAATGGCCTGCCGGTCGGCCTCCTTGGTTTGCGGGGTGACGCCCGCCAACACCTGGTCGGTCACATCCTCCATATAGACGAGGAAGGTGACGGTGAGGCCTTCCATCGGGATCTCTTCTTCCTTGCTCTTGGCCCAGAAGCCATCGCGCAAGTAGTTGTGTTCCATGGTACTGTGCGATTGAACGAAGGAGTAGCCGCAGTGGTGGTTGGTGAGCAGCAGTCCTTGGGAGGAGATGAGCTCGGCCGTGCAGCCGCTGCCGAAGAGCACGATGGCATCCTTCATGCTGTTGTGGTTGATGCTGTAGATGTCGTCCGCCGTGAGGTGGAAGCCAAGTTGCTGCATCTCAGCCTCGTTCTGGCTCAAAAAGAGGGGAATCCACATGCCGCCGTCGGCACGCGCTAAGCTGAGAATCAGCGATAATAACAGGGTCAGGAATAAAGGTTTTCTCATATTTTGATTTTTTTTAATGACACAAAAATTGAGGGTGCAAATATACTATTTTTTGGTAATGTTGGATTGAGCCAACAGCTAACTGCTAACTGCGGCTTGCTCTTCGCTAATCGCCGCGGCTCCTTTTTTCGTCACCCTGTAGCCGCCAGTCTTTTTGCTTCCCTCGTGTTGGATAAACCTTTTTTTTCGGAGCTCGGTGATGCAGCGTTCGATGGTACTCAAGGATAAACCGGTATCTTCGTTGAGTTTTTTGGTGTTACAGCCGGGGTGGAGCATGATATCGATCAGGATCTCGTCCAGTTTCTCTTTCGGGGGGACGGACGGTTTCCTATTCTTAGTGTTCCGCACCGGCTTCTGCCTCTTTTCGCGTGATTCGGCCCTATAGTTCCGCAAGCCCATGTCAACTTTTCGGGCTATTTCCACCCGATGTTTGGGGTCAAACTCGAAATAGAGCTTTTGGGGCGACCACGGCATATTCTTCATCAGCACACCGTTCCCGTCACAGGACCTGATAAACCGGAAAGGCACCATAATGGAGGGCGAGATGCGGATAAATTCCTCTTCGCTAAACAGTTGTTCCAGATGTTTCATGGAACCGGGCCGGTAGTAGTCTTTGCCTTCCACCGTGTAGAAATGGTTTTCGTTGCTGTTCTTCACACAATAGTAAATGTCGTCTATGGGGATAAAAACCAAGTTCTTTTCTTTGTCTATCACATCAATTTTGCGGAATTCTTGATACACAATCTGAACCTCCTTGTTTAATGCTTGTTGCAGCATTTGCCGTTCTCTGAGCATAAAGGGGAAAAAGTTGAAGGCGAGATTGCGCCCAGCGATATAGAGAGAATGATATGAAAAATAGTTATATGCACCTATTTTAGCAATGAGAGGTCCATTTATTTTAATGATAAAAGGATAGGCAATAGCCAAATCCGCGACTGCGAGGGTTATGGAAACGACTATGACACACCCCCAATAGAGCCAGCAGTGTTTTTCATGCAATTTGGGATAGAGAAGAAAATAGTTGGCGTAGAGGGAGGCCAGGAGGAGCAGTCCTCCGGCAAGTTCTTTTGCCGCGCTGCCGGCGTACGGGCGCAGGAAGGCGTTCTGGGTGAAAAACCGGAGGAGGGCGGCACAAAACAGGATGTTCAGCAGGATGTTGATGATTTTTTTCGAGTGTTCCATAACGAAAAGGTTTGAATCCGGCGGCAAAGGTACAGATTTTTTTCTTTCAGCGTATTACCAAATGCGCTTATCCCTTTACAAAATTCAGCCTTATCCCTTTACACAAATCTGAATTTTCAATTATTTTAATATACTGAAAATAAACTCATTGTCACGCATAAAATAAAGATGTCGTCATATTTTTGGGTGTGAGTGAACATATTTTTGGGTTGAAGGGATAAATTGTTGGGTGCCGTGTTGTATTTTTGTCGCCGAAAATCATTCAAAAACATATCAGTATGAAAAGAGCATTAACAATGACACTCCTCACGGCCTTGCTGTTCGGCGCGTGTGAAAAGGAGGGTACCAAAACGGTGCCTCAAGAACAGAATCACAACCGCGTTGTCGTATTGCCCGAAGATGGGAAAACAGGCAGTTCCACTATTCTGGTGATGAATATTGGTCATAGTGCCAAAGATTGTGGTGGATGTGTGATGATAAATGGACAATTAGTCCATGAAGATTGCATGGGGAGTGGTAATTATTGTAGGGTTACGACCGCAGTTTCGTTGAATCAGGTTGCCAACACCATCACCGCCACGACGACCGACACCTTCGATCTGACCTCAGAGAACTTCTTCGCCATGCCCGACCGTTCCCTCTATTTCGAGGATGACAACAAAGACCCCTTTTACCTGAACATCCCGGAGCAGCTGGTCTATCGGGACAGCACCACACTGCAGTTCACCTTCACAGGGCTGTATATCACTAGCTCACCCGCATACAGCAATGATTTAATGCACAAAGCACAATGCAGAATATGCGATGCGTGGAAAAGTCGTCGCGGGTGTAGAGACGTGCCATGGCGCGTCTCTACCGGACGACGGCGTTAACCAGAAAAAGTGTATGTTTGCAAACGAAAATTAGGACATTAACAAAAACAACGAGAATATGAAAAAGATCATTAAAATTCTGATTTTAGCCACGATTTCGGCTGTTTTTTCCTGTTTGGAGATGGGATGTATTCGCCAAAATAAATGTGAAGCTGTTGAGAATGCCATGAATAAAGACGGTGTTCTCGTCGTATTAAGCCAACCAAAGATATGGGTTCAAGGAATGTATAACTATCAGGTTGTTCAAACCGCCTATTTCATTCCAGATAATCCTTCGGATAGCAGGATAGATTCTGTTTTATCCGGTATTGCAGGTAATTATTTTATTATAGAAAAAAAGATCCCTAAAAAATTCAAGCCAGACATTCCTTATTATGTTAGTATATCTCTCAGAGAGTGCTATCGAATATCTGGGGAGTTTCCACACCCACTGTACCCTGAAAAAAACACCTATCGAATTTGTTGTATTGAAGAAAAATAATGTAATGATGAAAAAAATATTATTAATGTTTGTGTTGTGCATAATAGTTATATCCATACATGCGCAACATGATTTTTTTTATAATCATGGAGAACAGGTTTATTACGAAGAAGACAAACGTTCTGCCATTATTATTGTATCTGGCGATTCAACTGCGGTGATGAGAGTGGGAAACAGACTAAAGTCGTTGTCCTATTCCATACCGCTTGATGTGTATTTCACCTGTGACGATGATGTTGTGTTTCTATATGGTGATTCTCTTTCTGGAATAAATACAGATAGTATCATTAGATATGCCTCTGGAAATGGAATTGATAGTATTATCTTTTTTTCTTATGCAAAAAATATTAATGGCAAGCCTTTATGGTTTAGAAATGAGATACTAGTTGAACTTAAAGAAAACATCTCCCTTCAAGATATAATGTCAATTATTCAAACATATAATTTGACTATTGAACTTGATACTCTTAACGAATATGTGTTACACAGTGAAAACGAAGACGATCTTGTGAGAGCTTCAAATAGTTTATATGAAAGTGGATTGGTGATATATTCTGCTCCTGATTATTATAGTGACTTAGTCTTTCATTCTATACCACCTACAGACCCGAAATATCCGTATCAATATTATTTAAATAATTCAGGGCAAATAGTTCCTAATAAGGTTTCTAACACGGAACATGGTGAAGAAGGTGTCGATATCAAGGCCGTCAATGCATGGAAATTTGTAACACAAGTTCGCAATGACATGGGAAATTCTATAAAGGTTGCTGTTATTGATGATGGTGTTGAGGTTCATGAAGATTTGATGTCAGGTTCATCAAGTCGGGTCCTTCAAGGATGGACATGTGGTGGTGGCAATGGTAGCCCGACAGAAAATTCTTACCATGGTCAACTCATTGCAGGCATAATAGCAGCAAGTCACAACGACATTGGAGTCGCAGGCGTTGCACCAAATACTGAAATTGTGCCTATACGTATTCAGAAAAATCGTGAACATCCACATTATGGATGGTCAGGATATGAGGGAAATAATAATTATTATTCAAATGGAAAAATAGCCAGAGCAATAAGAAAAGCATGGAAAAAATATGGATCCGAGATTCTAAATATCTGTTGGAGTGGCTATTATCTTCATGATAAAATAGAGAGAGCGTTATCAAAAGCTAAACAAAAAGGGCGTGATAATAAAGGATGTATCATAATAGCCTCAGTAGGAAATGAAAGTTATACAAACGACATCAATTGGATAGGGAAACTGCCTTATGTAATAAGTGTTGGGGCTATTGATAAAAGAGGTCAGCATCAAGGTTATTCTAATTACAATAGCAATGCCATCAAGGGAGTAAACGTTGTAGCGTTTGGAGGTAGATCCGACACGATAAATGACAATGTTTATTGCGATATTCGATCAACGGACAGAACTGGTAGTTTCGGTATAACGTCGCAGAACTATTATGATTACTTCGGCATGACTTCCGCAGCTGCCCCCATGGTTTCTGGAGTAGCATCTCTCATGTTGTCTGTTAATCCTAATTTGACCAGTATTCAGGTGAAAAATATCATTGAGCAAACAGCTCAAAAACTTTATAGTTTTCAGTTTGAACCTGTTTCTTCAACACATCCGAATGGTACTTGGAATGAAAAAATCGGATATGGTCTTGTTGATGCACACAAAGCTGTTGTTTATGCTTATATGTATGGGCATGATGAAATAACATTATCCGTGGGTAATCCTATAGTTTGCAATTCTTTCATTTGTTCTTGCAATATCTACCATCCCGAATTGTTCACATATGAATGGACTTGTTCATCTAATCTAAGTATAATGGAACAAAATGGGACACAAGCCACAATTATTCCTCTTTCATCAGGTTACGGCACTATTACAATTAAGGTCTTGTCGTATGGGAGGGTCATGTATACGAAAAGCATAACGGTAGATTTAACTACAGCATTCTCTACATTATTACAACCTGTCTCCTCAACTCCTATAACAATTACCAATAGTACACAATGGTCTAATGACAATCTACTGTTACATACACTTCTTACTATAGATTCTTTGGCCACACTGACTATTTCAGGCACTTTATATAGTACTCCTTCCGCCCGCCTCATCGTCCGCCCCGGCGGCAAGCTCATCGTGGACGGCGGCACGCTGACCAGTGCCTGCCCCGACGAGATGTGGCAGGGCATCGAGGTGGTCGGCGACAGAACCAAACGGCAGCTGTCACAATACCAGGGCACCGTGGAGCTGCGCAACGGGGCGGTCGTCGAAAACGCGATATGCGGCATCTATACTGGGCTGCGAGGGGACACCAGCTACGTCACCACGGGAGGCATCATCAAGGCCGACAGCGCATTTTTTGTCAACAACCAACGCGCTGTGACAATCAACTCATATACGAACACCCTCCCCAACGGCTCGCCCACAAGTAATGTCAGCCATTTCTACAAATGCACATTCGTGGTGGACAACAACAACCTATTCGCCGCCAACAACTGCAGTTTCCAAGACCATGTTACTCTTTGGGATGTGTGGAACATCAAGTTCAGGGGGTGTTCGTTTTCCAACCTCACCAACGAGCAAAACGACCGCAGGCACGCCATATACGCGGAGGATGCGGGCATCACTCTCGACACCTACTGCAACACCGACCAGTCTATCCCCGAGGGGTGCGAATGCCCGGACACAAATTCCACATATAACGAGTTTTCAGGCTTCAGCACCGCTGTAGAGGTGAACACATCGGGAGTTCCTTGTCTTGTGACCATCAACCACGCGCTTTTCAGCAACAACGTTACGGGTATCAAAATCAGCAATTGCGACTACGCCGTAGTGACACGCTGCTACTTCGATATGCAGAGCGCCCCAACCTCCGCATCCAATTTCTATGGGCTTTACTTAAACAACTGTAATGCTTACACGGTGGAGGAAAATCATTTCCATAGGTCAAGCCTATCGCGTAAAAACTACATGGGTGTCAGAGTCCACAATACCGGAACAACAGCCAACACCATTTACCGAAATATATTCGACAAAATGAGCTATGGAATCTATGTGTCGGGGACGAACAGCGGACTACAGATGCTTTGTAACGACTTCAACAATGACGACAAGGATATCTACATAGCGGACAGTCACACAAGCGTGTCTCTTTTGCAAGGCAATCAGCAGACCAGTGCGGGAAACACTTTTGACGGAACAGTCACCGCTAATATCAATAATAACAGTAGTCATTACATTGGTTATTATTATACAGGGAAAGCGGCATCCGACAATCTATACTACCCAAGTCAAGTCACAAGCAACGTGTTTCTTTTTGTGAGCAACACGGCCAACCCCTGCACCCCCACGCTATGCAACAACAACAATAACAATCCTCGTTTGGCGGGGTTCTCGGGTATGATGGACTCCTATACCGCCGCACTGGACAGCATAGGGGCCAATGATGATTCGCCTCTACAGGGCGAAAACCTGCCGTTGACAGAAATGGCACGCAACTTGTCGGAAATCTATTACGCCGCCGTGCGTAGCATCTTGTCCGACACTGTGCTGGATCTCAATGCGTTGGAACAGTGGCATAGCGCCGCCCAGCCTATCGCCGACCCCTATTCCTTGACGGAGACGCGATTTGCAATGGGGTATTCGGAACCGTTTGTGGCGGATGCAGACGATGCGGAACTGGCCAACTACGCGGAATTCCATGCAATGAAACTGGCGTTACGGAACAATGACGGTCCCGTAGGGGCGAATGATGATTCGCCCCTACAGGCAGGGCACATCAATTGGTACGCATTGACGGATGCCCAAATCGCACAGTTGCAGACGATCGCCGAACGCAACACCGGACGCGCCTCAGAGATGGCCAAAGGTGTGCTCTGTTTCTTCTTCGGAATCTGTTACGACAACGATCTGATGGTTGACGACAACGCGGACAACCACGACAACCATGGTGACGCGGAAACCCGTAGCGCAAAGGCAGCGCAACAAGATGGGGAAACCAACCTGAACGTTTACCCCAACCCTACCGACGACATCCTCTATGTGGAGTTGTCCGGCGCAGGCATCGCCAACATCACGTTGTACGACCTACAAGGGCGCGCAGTAGGGGCGAATAATGATTCGCCCCTACAGGGCATTGCCACCCTCAACGTGCGCAACGTGCCCGCCGGCGTCTATGTGTTGCGCGTGACGGACACCAACGGGAAGGAATACCTCCAGAAAATTGTGATAAAATAACGAATTGCGAGGCCGTAGGGGCGAAAAATTTTTCGCCCCTACAACGTCCCTGTATCAAAATTCAGAAAAATAATAGTATCATATCAATCATTAAAATTTAATAAAATGAAAAGAATAACATTAGCAGCAGCCATTGTACTGATGGCTATCATGGGGCTGACCGCACAGACTTCTTCTTGGAACACGTTAGGAAATAATATTCAAACACCAAGCATATATACCTATTTTTTAGGTACTACAAATTCATATCCTTTGCGGTTTAGAACCAATAACACCGACAGGATGATTATCAACACTTCTGGCAATGTTGGCATCGGCACTACCAGACCAAAACAGATGCTGCATATCGTGGATGGCAACATCCTGATTTCCAGAACATCTTCCGTTCGTGCGCCGGGTTCCACCAACGGCTCTCTGCTATTTGGAGATACCACCACCCTAAACAACCCGTTCGGGGAATGGGGCATAGAATATGTGGACTCTGAGGACGAGGGCTACGGTCTCAACTTTTGGCGGCCATGGAATAATGAATATGGAACATTGAACAACTGTCTGTTCCTGAAAAACAACGGCAACATCGGTGTTGGCACAAACAACCCGCAGGCGAAACTGGCGGTAAACGGCGAAATTTTGGCCAAAAGCGTGAGGGTGAACACCTCCAACACCTATTGGCCGGACTATGTTTTTGAAAATGATTACAACCTGATGACTTTGAGGGAGTTGGAACAGTATGTGACTGCCAATAAGCATCTGCCCGGCATTCCCTCCGCAGCGGAGGTGGAGAAGAAGGGCGACGTGGACCTCGGGGCAATGAATGCCCT
>ONHS01000059.1 GCA_900317715.1 uncultured Bacteroidales bacterium
GTGATGGGTTCGTGCCGCTTAATCCACTCGCGACCATAGTCGTAGGCATCCTTGAGGTCGAGGTTCATCAGCTGCTCCAACATCGTGCGCTTACTGGAGGTGATGCCCTCGTCAAAGAGCAGTTGCGCCTCCACCTCAGTCACCGTGCTGCCTTCAATGGCAGTGGAATGCACAATGATGGAGTACAGATAGAATTTGTCGTAGTCTATCTGCGAGGAGATGCCTAACTCGCGATGTCGGTCAAGCAGTTGCAACAGTATGTCCCTGTTCTCATTTGTCATTAGAGTATCAAATTTTCGGCAAAGATACACATTTTTTCATCGTTTTCTTTATGATCCTGATGCTAATACAATGCCTGATAAATTCTCCTCATCTCCTCCTCGTCCAGGGAAACATAATTGTTGGCCAACAGCCGCTGTTGGGTTTTGAGCACGCTGGCGGTAAATTCATCTATCTCAGCGGGTTTCATGCCATAGTGACGAAGCGGGTCTATAGGTGACTTACCCTTTTTTCTTGCTTTTTGAAAAAAAAAACGTCTGTTTATTTTTGGCTATTCAAATATAAAAAACATCCGTTATAGCCAAAAATAATTAATTTATTCGGCAAACGAACCAATGTGAATCCATTTCAACTTGCCATTCGGACACCAGAATTCCGTGCCTCCATAGATGCTTCCGAGAAACACACGGTCGTTATCTGTCAATTCCTCATTCAAGATATCCTTGTAACGGTCATAAACCCTGTCTTTGGTATCACCCACCTTAACGCCTCTGCTTGTTTTGTATCGGTTACCGGAAGTAACAATGATCGAAAAAACAGACGAAGGAGCACCCGCAGTGTCCGACTCCATATCCAGCACTATGCCGTCATATATCCACTCCGTATAGAAATAACCTGAAAATTCCATAAATCCCTCATAAACAATAGAATCTGGTTTGCCGAGTTTGTTGAGAACAACTGTATCGGCCACACCGACAGTTAACCAGCCATTAATTGTGTCAAACAGAAATTCTTCGTCCTCTTCAGGTGCATCTGAAGATTTAACAATTTCTCTATCGAGGAAATGTGGAGTATCTTCAATTACAACTTGGCTCTTATAGGTGGTCGTGGCGACGAGGGCGAACACCACTGCGCATAACATTACTGTTTTATTCATAATCTCTGATGTTTATCTTTTACCTATATGATGCAAAAAATCCGAATGGTTGCAGTTTGACGACTGTTTTTTCCGCTTGCAAAAGTACACAGAATCCAGCATTGTCGCTTCTCTTCCATCATCATTCCATTGGCGACAACCTCCACCCGTTGTCCCCGTTAAAAACACTCTTCCGTGGCAAATTCGTACTGCGAAATGAATATCTGCTTGAAAGCGTGCAGGTTGTTCTATTCCGTATCGGTGCAAAAATAGTGATTTTTTGAAAATTATCGGCTCACCCTGGGCCGATAATTCCTGTTTTTTGCCATGATTTGAGCCGATTCTCAGCGGAGGCTCTTCATTCGCGCCAACATTTCCACCATTGGGGCTCCTATCTGACAGAAAATGTGCATTTTTGCGGCGTGAAAGATTAATGTTATGAATGCCATAATCATCGGAATACTGCTGCCGCTGTATTTCCACCTTCTTATTTCACCCCTTTGAACTCGAAGCCCGCCTGCTCCACGGCTTTGCGGATGTCGTTCTCGCTTGCAGTGCCCGTGACCACAAGCGTGTTGGCGGCCGGGGTGGCCTCGCAGGTCTCAACGCCTTTCAGCTTGCCCACCGACTGCTCGACGGCGGCCTTGCAGTGGTTGCAGTGCATACCTTCGACGGCATAAACCACCGTCCCGGCTTCGGTTTCCTGTTTCTTGAATTTGTCAAAGAATTTCATACCCAGTGCAATTATGATGAATAAAACTAATAATGACGAACATACGATTTGGAACACGCTGGGCGTGGCGGCCTCGGCGTGGCAGCAGGCACCGTGCATTCCGCAACTCTCGGACATGCCGACGACATTGATGCCGAAAGCGTTGATCAGCAGTCCAAAAAGGATGGAGAAGCTCACGATGGTGAGCAGATAAATCCACGTGAAACGGTTGCCCATCGACTTCTTCACCACGAGGATGGAGGCGATGTTGACCGCCGGACCGGCCATCAGCATCACCAAGGCGGCGCCGGGCGAGAGACCTTTCATCATCAGGGCCGCCGCCACGGGGATGCTGCCGGTGGAACAGATATACATCGGCACCGCCACCACCAAGATGACCAGCATCTGCAACAGCGGCTGGCTCCCGAAGGAGAGGAAGAACTCGTCAGGAACGGCTACATTGATGAGGGCAGCCACCAACAGCCCGATGACTAATCGCAGCCCGATGTCCTGAATCATGTCGAAGTAGGCGTACTTGAGCACGCGCCACAGTCGGTTGCCGACTTCCACTTTGCAGGATGCCTCGGAAATGTATTCGCCTTCGTCGGTTTTCACGAAACAGTTTACCAGGAGGCCTCCGCAGATGCCGGTGACCAGTGCGGCCACGGGGCGCACGATGGCGAAGCCCAGCCCCATCAGCGAGAAGGTGGCCAAGATGGAGTCGATGCCCGTCTGCGGCGTGGCAATGAGGAACGAGGCCACCGCCCCTTTCGAGGCGCCCTCGTTCTTGAGCCCGACGGCTGTGGGGATAACCCCGCACGAGCAGAGCGGCAACGGGACACCCAACAATGCCGCCCACAGCACCGAAAGCTTGTTGTCGCGCGACAGATACTTGGCATAGAACCGCTTCGGCACGAACACGTGCAGGATTCCGGCGATAAGGAATCCCAGCAGCAGATAGGGGCTCATGGCGTTGAGCACAGACAGAAACGATATCCAAAAATTACCGATGGTCATATCACTTCATTTACGGTTATTTCTAAACTCGTATCAAATCCTCGCCAAGCACAAGCGAAATTTTGGCCAAAGTCCGAAGGGTGAAATTGTGTGTGCCGCCAAGCCAACGCGAAACCTCGGCTTCGGTCTTATTGGTTTTTTTCGCCAATTCGCGCTGCGACATGCCTCTCTCTTTAAGTATGCTGTCGATTTTTTCAGCAATAGAATCCGAGAAGCGCAACTGCGTCTTCAGTTCCGCCGGGGTTTCGTCAACAATTTGCCGAAACAGTTTCCGTCCTTCCAAATCTTGTTTCATAAATCATACTCTTTATCATCAGCACCAAGGATTTCCGTTTTCTATATAGTTTAACGCGGCAAAGATACAAAAAGTTTTTTAAAGTTTACCATATAAGGTAAGTTTTTTCCAAGAACGGAAGAAACTATCCGCAACATAAGGATTTCGCTTGTGTTGCGAATAGTTTGGCATGGTTTGTGTTTAAAAAACGCGACCTTCTAAATGTATTTTTCTGGGTTTCCCGTCTGCAAAACCATCAAGTGTATTATACCATGTATTTGGTGTCCAATAATCCATATTTAACACTTTATGTTTTACCTCTTCGTACAACCTTGTGTTCATCAGGGCCACAAACACTTCGGAATCAGCATTTTCTATTATGTCTGTTGTCTTCCCATCTGCCCGATTTGCAACAATGCACATACATTCTCCAATCTCATCAAAATAGGTGGTCGACAATCTTACTGGTAGATAGCGGTTGGCTTTCTCAAAGCCTAAATCTGCGCTTATTGTGTTGATTTGCATAATTGTTCGTGTTAATCAGAAATTTATTTTTCCAAGTTTCAAATTTTTCAACAAGTCCGTATAAACTTTAATTATGGTATTTCTGGTTTTATCTCCTCCATCAAACATTTCAAAAATGTTTTGCATTCGAAGTGCTTCAAGTAACCCCTCCACTCGCTCCTCGATTCCCATCTGGAAGGTTTTAAATCGAAATCCGTCAATACCTTCTTCATCAGCCAAATCGTCTGCCCATCCATAACCATAACATTCCCACACATTGTAAATCCCATCTAAAAAAGTATGAATAACTTCACTATATTGAATAGCATAATCAGGCCTACCGTCAAGCTGTGCGCGAGTCCACATTAGACTCTTGTATTTATTTAGATCAGCCACAAGATTTCTTAAATCATCAGCGGTAAAAGGTGCCGCGTCTTTTAATTTATTTGCCATATTGTGCTGTTTGATCAGGTTCTCTAATGTCAGTAAACTCGCCAAAAAATTCGATAATCCGCAACGGTGACATCATAGCAAAACGGATACAGGTCATGTTATTGAATATGTTGCACACAAGAGGCTCATTGGGATCATCCCAACTCATTGAGTCAGGTAGCCGACCATATTGAATCCTGTCTTCCAACATATCACCACGCTCTATTCCAAAAATCGGAAGCCCAAAATGCTGGTTTATTCCTGTTGGGATATTATCAAATAAAGCGACCGAGAGTGTATCGCTATTAATCGGTTTTGCTACAATTGTACAATTGATTAATCCTTGACGAGTACATCTTCCATTCATATACTCCTCGTACCGTGAAGCCTCAAAAATAAAGGCTTTTCTGTAAACGTTATTCATATCTAATCATTTAAAAGTTATCCTCAATGTAGATTATTTCCTTACACATATCAATCAAGACAGGAGCGATATCGTTTTTTGTATCGTAATAGAACACATTATCTGTTTCCATACCCTCTTTCATTCCTTGTGCAAAATGTTTTGCATTGGGCACAAACATCATTATGTATGTTGAAATGTCACTGTTGTTCATCCCGAGATCTTCAAATTTCCCATAGTGATAATGGATATAAAGGTAAAGGACAATGTACTGAAACATATTGTACGCGGCAAATGTCTCTTCTCCCATTTTCAATCCTTCCTCTTTGATTACTCGTGCGGTTAGCATTTTACAATACGAATTGACCTTGTTAAACATCGATTCGTACTGCTCTTTTGTCCAAGGGGATCTTCGCCCCATATTAATTCCTTCTGCCATAGTTATGCTTCTTTAAATGTGATACGATAATAGTATTCATCAATTCCTTTGGGATTGAGAATAAGGAAAGCTATTGTTTTGCCTTGTTGTTTGGAAATCATGAACAAGTTGACTTTCCCGTTCTCAAGACCTTCATATGAAATAGGTAATTCCTCAATTATTTCATCACCTCGCACCATAGCAGTTTGAGAAACTTCTGCTCTCTCGTCTTTATGGTAAAAGGCCGATGTCACTTTAAATTGAACAAGCGGAAATTCTAATCCAAGATTATTGTCAAACACTTGGATAAAGATAGTGCCGTTATTTGATACACGGAGAATATTTGCTGTTGAATGTGATAGGATTGGAGTTGGTTCGATACGCTCATCAATGACATTAATATAGTGACATCTCTCAACTGCCACTTTCTCAAAGTCCACCATGAAAGGTGCTCCATCACTGATTTCTTTTATTGATAGTTCCATTTTGTTTTTGCCAGTTTTATCCTGTCGGCTCTACAGTTTTTAATGATTATTGATTACTAAATAATTCTATTTTGTTTGATCTGGAGTTAATAAATCTACAAATTCAAAAGGATTTCCATATTTCTCAATATACTCGCACACAACAAGAAGTTTTTCCGATAATTGTTTCAGACGGGAATCCCCTTCCTTCTTTTCCCAAGTCGGATAACAATCAGCAAATCGTTGTAAATAGTTCCTGCAAGATGACAATAATCTTTTTTGAAAGTATGTATTGTCGTCTATGACTGAATTATTCTTGCATTCTATGATATTTGATAATTTATTTATAGAATGCAACAATACAAGGAAAGTTCCATCCCATTCAGTTGGCTTTTCACTGGTTTTGTTGCGGAACACTGAAATGTTTTCGCTCAAAACAATTTTATCTAACACATTTAAGTATTTCTCAATATCACTTTCGCTTGTGAAATACAGATTTTGATAATTTTTAATGATGATATCAAACAATTCATCCCAATTTCCGGCTACCACTTGAAAAGAGTCTATATTACAATCGTTCAAAAGGTATAAGGCTTGTATATCCTGAAAATTCAACAAATACTTTCCTTTTATCAACATTTTTGCATAAAGGTAAGATGCCCCTTTTGACGAAATCACGATTTCAACAGGTTCGTTTGGAATAGAATACTTGGTAGTCTTCTTATACCCTTTTTGATCATGCTTTGGGATAAAGCAATCTTTTGAACCTGCGATGCCTTTATAAAGACGCTTGTTTTCTGAATCATAACATATTGCACTATCCATATCTTTGCTTATTATGTTTGCCTACTCTACAACGCAGTTTTCGGCTTTCCTGCTTTCCTTGTTTAGCGGATAGCCATCGTTCAGACATAAAAGAAGCGTGAACCCAACTTTTCGTCTGAGGCTGTGAGAAGATGCCTATGTACCCAAGTAAGACCCACGCTAAACGTGGCATCCGCTACTTCTTTCGGGTACATATTCGTTTTTGAAACTTCTCACTTTTTCAGACGATTCCGAACGATAGCAAACGCTATGATTTTTAATATGTTAGTTTAACTACTCTTCTTTCTTTGTTTCGTTTATTATTATTTTGACACTCAATTATTTATCGCGCTGACCAATTCACCAGGCTCAGCATATCTTTTTTGAACTTGCAAAAGTACAAATTATTTCGAAATCCGTTCAAAGAATTGCAATACAACAAAAAATTCCTCAACCCAATCCTTCGCCTTAGTTGCGGATTGTCTTCTTTATAGCAACTAACGCCGTAGGTGTCCTATCGTCATCCTGACGTTTTGCTTTTCGACTTCTCCTTCGGCAGACAATATCTCTGCACCTTGAACCGCGTTGCCTGCGACAGTCAATCTATATTCAATATGTGAGCCTGCTTGACTCACTCCATCCACTGTGATGTTGTCACCCTGCCAAGTACCTTCCACATTGATAGGTAAGCAATAGTCACATTGCGTGACGACACCTGTCACATTGTTGCCGTTCATGTCAAGCACCATGCTGGCTTTGTCTTCACCAATGGCACCCGTCAGACGGTAGCTTTGGGGATGACTAGCCATCGAGTTCGTTTCTTCCAGTGCCATCATTTCCGTTGAATCAGCGAAGGCTGCTCCATTACTTTCTGCCTGCTTTTGCCTGCCACTACAAGCCGAAAGCATTATCAAGGCAAGGGTTATCAAAACATTTTTTCTCATATTTATTATTTCATTTTTTGAAGCGGCAAAAGTAAAAAAAGTAGAAATCCGATATTGAAAGGGGAGTGTGAGCAGCTGCCCATCACATCCGATGTTATAATCGCCCAACTTGATAGCATCTGTGACGTGATAGGCTTCTGGATGTTTCAATATGGTTTTGGTGCTTTTCACAATTCTCGACGACGCTTTCACTTCCAACAATGTGCATTTCCCGTTATGCTGGATGACAAAAACATAGTTTGGTTTTCCTTCTATTCGTAGCGAATGTCGCACAGCTGCTCGCTTTGTCTAAAGAGCCGTGCGGCATTTTCCGTCGTCACCTGTTTATTGTACTTTTTTGACTTGCCACGATGAAAATACAAACCGGCCGGAGGCTCGCATTGCTCGCATAGGTACAGATAGTCCTGCGCAGGGATGCTTGGATGCACTCCGAAGCGTTTGCGGAATTTCCACACAAAATCCACAATTCCTGTTGTTTTGTTTCCGATGTCCGTGTTCACAAGGCCCGGATCCACACCGTATGCATGTAGCCCCTTGGCCCCGTAGCGGTCGTTCAGTCCCTGGGCGAAAAGCATGTTGCAAAGTTTTGACTGCTTGTAAGCGAGAAGCGGATTGTAGTGCTTTCTCATCATCACATCACTCCAACGGACTTTAGCCTACGGCGAGAATGCAATAGCTCTTACCCGCCAGAAGACGGGTAGTTTCAAGGCCTATTCCAGATGTGGCGCCGGTGATGATGATGGTCTTTTTCATAATAATGCGGAATATGGATATTCTATTCTTCCGCAAATCGTTTCAGCACCCTCTCGTCCAAACGCTGCACGGTCCATTCATCCATCGGCATAGCTCCGATGCTACGGTAAACCTTCAAGGCGGGCTCGTTCCAATCGAGGCATATCCACTCCATGCGGCCGCAGTGACGCTCCACAGCAAGGTTGGCCAAGTATTTCAGCAGGGCTTTGCAGTAGCCTCATCGGCCACCACCTCGTCGGCACATTTCTCGTATGCAGCCAGTTTCTTGATGAAATCAAGGACTAGTCCAGCTTCATCTGGATTCGCGGGTCGGATATTGAAACGTTTTTCCATTATTATGAGTCTTTTAACGATTCACCACCACTTTACGCGCGGTTTGGTTGCCGATGCGGACCACGTAGATGCCGTTCGGGAGCGCAAGGGTCTTGCCGGCAGTTTGCAACGAGACGACCAAACGGCCAGACATATCATAGACATCCGCTGAAATCTCGGCAGAGCCGTTCTCCGGGGCGATTACGATACAACCGTCGGTTACGTAAACACGAACCAGGGTGGATTCCAAGTCTTCAATCCCGACGCCGGAACCACAGTCCTCAGTGATCCGTGCGAAGTAGTTTCCCCATGCTTCGGTGTAGGCCTCCAATTGGTCGCAGGGAACCACGAGGAGACAACTGTCGGGTAAGTTGCGGAAAGCACTCATGCCGACGCTGGGTGGGGTAGTGGACTTCACCACGACGCTGTCCATAGCGGTGCAATTGAAAAAAGCAGCGGAACCAATGCTGTGGATGCCGGCAGGCAAGGTGATGGTAGGCAATGCCGTACATCCCATGAAAGTAAATCCAGGTATCTCGGTGATGGCATCGGAGAGCATGACCGATGTCAAGCTGGTGCAAGACCCCAAAGCTCCATTTCCCATGGAAGTCACGCTGTTGGGCATAATGAGTTCGGTCAAACCGGAAGTGTAAGTAAAGGAAGAGGCACACACGGTCGTGATGCCGTCAGGGATGGTATAGCTGCCGCTATAGGTCACGGGCAATCGGACAAAAAGCGTGTTGTTGTAGATGGGTTGTGTCAAGCCATCGCATTCAAGGAAAGCCCCGGGACCAACCCAGGTGACCGAATTGGGAAGGACCACCTGGGCGAGGTTGGCGCATTGGTAAAATGCTCCGCCGCTGATTTTGGTGATCTGGTTGGGGATGGTGTAAACACCCGTGGCGGTGGCCGGCATATAGACAAAGACAGAATCTTTATAGATGGGGTCTGGCAGCGCGGTTCCCGTGAAGACGTAGTTGCCAAAATCGGCCACACTGGCGGGAATAATCACCGATGCCAAGTTGCTACAGTTGTAGAAGGCATATCCCTTGATGATGCTCACTGAACTGGGTATGTTCACCGAGGTGATGCCGCTGCAGCCATAGAAGGCATACGCACCGATGCGGGCGACGGTATAAGCGGTGTCATTGTAGGTCACGGTGCCGTCGATCACCAGCGCTCCCTGCGGCTGGGTGACGCCTTCGGGCCAATAATCCTCCTCGTCAATATCACCGGGGCAGGTAACCACCGCGACCCCGTTGTCAAGATAATAGTACAGCGTGTCGCCACTCGAGCTCACGGCTGAAAAATCGTAAAATTCCTGTGCTTTGACAGCAGTCACGCCACAAATCAGGATGGCGGCGAACACCCACATAATCATCTGTTTCATAAGTGTTAGAGGACCTCAGTTTTCCCATTCACGCGCCACTTCTTCAGACCATGCGAGGTCCATAAGCCAAAATCTGAAAAAATGACGTTGCAAAGAAACATAATATTCTTTTTCGTTCAACCTGTATTTTAACCTTTTGTTACTTTCTCCAAATTCCTGACTTTCTTAGCAGAAACCGCCGCAAAGGCGAGAAAACCCTGCGACGGTTTCTACAGTTATATATGTAACCGAGCTAGTTACTTGTCAATGTTTACAATCTTGTACTTCTTTGTTCCAAGACCAATCTTCTCGGCCCAGTCGATGGTGTGGGTGCCGTGCTGCTGGTCGATGCGCGAGAGCAAGTCGGTGGGATCGTTGGTGGCCGTAACCTTCTGCTGGTTGATGATATCGACGCAGGCCTGGTCGAGGGCCACGGGGTCGGTGGAGGCGAGGATGCCGTAGTCCTCCAGCTTCACGGGTTCGGGATGATCCACGCAGTCGCAGTCGATACTCATGTTGTTCATCACGCTGATATAGACGATGCCCTGCTTCTTCTGGAAGTAGTTGACCACCGCTTGCGCAGAAGCCGCCATACTTTCGAGGAAGCCGTCCTGGTCGCCGATATATTCGGGCGTCCAAAGTTTGGCCATGTCGAGTTTCTCCATCTTGCCGGCGGAGTGGATGTAGGCCTTGCCGTTCTGACTAGCGCAGCCGATTGAGAGGTTCTTCAGCGCACCGCCGTAACCGCCCATAGGGTGCCCTTTGAAGTGGTTGAGGGCAATCATGAAGTCATAGTTGGCGATATGGCCGCCCACGATGTCGTACTTGATGTGACTCTGGTCCTTCACGGGGATGCGGATCTCGTCGTACTCGTCCATGATATCGACGGGGAAGAGGTCGAGGAAACCGTGCCGACGGATAACCTCCCAGTGGTTGGCGGAGGTGTTGCGGTCGTCCTGCAGGTCGTTGGGACCGCTGCTGTAGGCGGTGTTGCACTCCACGATGGTGCCATCCACCAGCAACACGAGGTCCTTGATAAGTTCCGGCTTGAGGTAGTTGGGGTTGCTGCCCTCGCCGGTGGAGACCTTCACGGCCACACGACCTTTGGCTTCCACGCCCAGCGCCTTGTAGATGTTGACCAGCCCTTCGGGACTGATGTCCTTGGTGAGGTAAACAATGGCTTCGTTGTTAGCTTTTGCGGCAGGTGCCTCTTGTTTCTGTGAATGGCAGGCGGTGAATATCAATGCCGCAGCTACCATTAATGCTACTTTTCTCATTATTCTAGAATAATTCTTAATTTTTAATTTTTAATTCTTAATTCATCAGTCGGCTCTCGCCCCAAGTGTACTGCGGATACGCTTTTTTGAGGTCAGCAGCGCAGGGGCCAACAGGACTGCCGCCGCTGGTGGCGAAGACGTTGAGCACCTTGCCGCTGAGGTCGTGGGCTTCGATGAAGGTGTTGACGATGGTGGGGGCGGTGTACCACCACACGGGGAAACCGATCCACACGGTGTCGTAGTCGGCGATGTTCTCGCAACGGCCTTTGATGGCGGGACGCGAGCTCTTATCCTTCATCTCGATGGTCGAGCGCGAAGTTTTGTCGCGCCAGTCGAGGTCGGCGGCGGTGTAAGGCTGCTCAGGGGTGATTTCATACAGGTCGGCATTGTGCTCTTTTGCCAACCGTTGTGCAGCGGCCTTGGTGGTGCCGGTGGCCGAGAAATAAACGATCAGGGTCTTTTTCATTTCGGGGTTCTCCTTTCCTTGATTAGGGGTGTTTTGATTGTTGTTCGCTTGCGAGCAGGCAGTGAGGCCGAAGCCCAAAACCGCTGCTAAGATGATAAAGGTTTTCTTCATTGTTTTAAGCTTTTAATCGGCAAAAATACAAAAAACGACGATGTGATTTGTAAAAAAGATAGAGATCAGAGGCTCATAGCCTCGGAGAGGTGTCACGCACGCAGTGCAATTAACACCACGCGCTATCGCGCTCGTATGGTGTTAATTGTGCCGTCGGCGCGTCTCATGCCTCCTGCATGGCATCCAACCATACTCCCGATTTTTCTATTAAAAACGGGAGTACTCTCCACAAAATTGATAGTTTTAACTATACGAGATATTCTGATTTGTATATACATTTTCGATCGGCAATCAAGTGCATCTGATAAAAAAAGTCGCGGTCATCGGGGCCGCGACTTGATGGTTAATAACTCTATTACGGAAATTCCTAAACCCGGATTAAATCCTCGCCAAGCACAAGCGAAATTTTGGCTAATGTCCGAAAGGTGAAATTGTGTGTGCCACCAAGCCAACGCGAGACCTCGGCTTCGGTTTTGTTGGTCTTTTTTGCCAATTCGCGCTGCGACATACCTCTCTCTTTGAGTATGCCGTCGATTTTTTCAGCAATAGAATCCGAGAAACGCAACTGCGTCTTCAGTTCCGCAGGGGTTTCTTCAACGATTTGCCGAAACAGTTTCCGTCCTTCCAAGTCTTGTTTCATAAATCATATTTCTTATTTGAGGCCGTTCTTTCATTTTTCATTGACAATGGTTTACGCGAGAAAGGAGATGTTGCAACCAATGATATGCATGCACTGCAGGCCTTCTTCATCCTGCATTACACCCTTGGCTGTATGGCCGTGTACCCTGTTTCGATATATGCCTTTCATGTAAGTTCCAAAGCTGGAACAAGGACATCTTCTCCTATGGGAACATCTTTCAATCCTCTAATATCAATAACAGCTCCAAATTGAAGAAAAGTATTTTGGAATCCTTCAACATTATTTCCCCAATAAATCATACAACAGGCCATCGGTGCACCTTTCCCTGTGTCATAACCATTTTCAAGAAAACGAAGACGTGTATCATATAGAAAACAGATGGCATCGGCTATGCCAAAAATACACTTCTTCCAATGCGAGGTATTTGTGGCTACAGGAATGAGAGCGATGACTTCTGAACCATATTCACGATGGGTGGTAGCACATTTTGCCAACCAATTCTTAATAGTAGTTCCACGTTCCCGATCAGCTCCATAAGGCGGGTTAACATACACAGTAGGATAGTTCCAACTTTCTTTCAGCCCATCGTGCTCAGGCAGACGATATTCTATTTCAGCCTTTACAACAGAGTATTCGTTGGAACATGGGTCCAAATAAATGCGACCATTCCAAAAACGCTTGATAGCATTGACATACTTATGAGGTGTGCACCAACTCTGACTTAATGTATTTACATGTCTTCCTGCTGTCATAGTATATTCCTCCAATCTTTGTTTTTGAGTGTTTCAAGAATGTTTTTCAAGTCTTGCAGTGTGCCGCCATTAGGAGATATGATATTGAACCAGCTCTCAATATTGGATATGTTCTCTGCAAAATACGCATCCAATGCGAAATGGGCAGCCTGTTCCATCTTTTTCTTGGTAAAAGCATTATCCACTTTGGGGCCTCCTGCAGGTGGATAGCTGGCAATAAATGCATCTCGGACGGCTTTGAATCTACTTCGCGGGGAACGGAGCAAATCAATGATAAACTGAGATAATCCCTCGTCGGTTAGAAACAGCAACTAGTCGTAACTCTGAGCGAGAACTTTCATTTCCTTATTCTGATTGCCCGATGTGAACCAATTGCCATGATTGCTCACAACTCCAATGGACAGGGTGAAATCTCTCAATTGCTGTGGCTCTCCGTTGAAAATAATTTCATTGAGTAGTTGTGTATATGGACCTACGTGTGCATTACCGTTAATATAATAGACACCGTCGAGTCCACCTTGATCATTGCGAACTTTCTGTAGTGAAGATGTTGTTTTGGCAACATAAGCTCCCTGCTTGGCCTTATCAATTGTTTGAGGTCCTTTAGCATCACCTTCTTTCCCCACACGCTTACACTCGATCATTGCATAGGCATGTTTATCAAGAATATATGCATGTAAAGTTGTAGATTTTGAAGTAATTCTATCGGGTGAAACAATGGCTATTGAATTGTTGTCTTCCCCAACCACACATGCATTTTGTATAATTCCATTGTTAATGACTTTGTTAGATTTAATATTAAAAGATTCAGGTAACTGTATTTGATTTGCAATACATTTGGATGTTGGTGATATATTTGCAGATAATTCAAATGAAGGAAAAAT
This sequence comes from uncultured Bacteroidales bacterium, assembly GCA_900317715.1. Classification (GTDB taxonomy): domain Bacteria; phylum Bacteroidota; class Bacteroidia; order Bacteroidales; family WCHB1-69; genus F23-D06. The sequence continues at coordinate 13,672 of ONHS01000059.1, forward strand.
TTTACGAAGAGGATGTAATGTGAATTCCACATTATGAGTGATTTCTTCTCTTCCATATTCAGATAAAGGCCTCTCAATAGCGATGGAGTCGTTCTCTCCCCATTGGCGAAGCAAATAGAAAACAATTGTCTCTATGAACGTGCCCAATGCTCGTCCAGCTGCCTTTTTACTGTCCTGTCTGTCGCCAAATACCTCTTGACTTAAAAGAGTTTGCAGTTCATCTATAGATTGATAAGACATATTATATTATTTAAAATTTCAATCTGCAAAAATACTTATTTCTCCAATTCTAAATATAATTCCAATCATATTTTTCTACTTACATTCATCAAAACTTAAGCAACTCCTTTTGGATGAATCCGTTAATTCATCAACTGGTTTTAGCCCCAGTTGTATAGCAAGTACTCCTTTTTCAGATTTTACCTGATAAAGTTCGTGAGTGTCACCCCTTGCGCTTCGGGAAGACCGTTTTTTCCCTTTTCAGCTACAATGGTTTTCACGAGGAATGCGATATTGCGACCGAGGATACGCATGCACTGAACACCCTCTTCGTCTTGAATATGTCACGGATTCTGAAAAATACCGTATTATTGCTGCTTCAAAAAACATTGCTCAAGCGCCTGCTGTGTCTTTTTGCGACCGATGGCGATGATTTTTTCCGATTTGTCGTAGTCAAAGCCACCGTAGCGACTCATCTGGATATCGACAAGCACGTCGGGTTTCATCAACTGGGCCATGAGGATGGAGTTCTGACGGATCATCAGGGAACTCACGCGCGACAGCATCGTATAATGGTTGAAGTCGAGGTTATCGGGAATCAGCTTGTTGAGTATCTGTTGTGATAAAGAGCTGCTGCGTTTGCGCTTCTCTTCCATTTCTTGATGTAACTTGGATTGAGCCTCGTAATCTTGTCCGCTTACATCAACCCCGACCAGAATATCCCCTTCGTGACGGACAACCCGATTCAGGGGGATGGGATTCGTCACACCGCCATCAATGAGAATCATGCCGTCGCGCTGCACGGGTTCGTAGAAAGACGGCAGGGAGATGCTGGCACGAATCGCTTCGAAAAGACTGCCTTTGCGGAACACCACTTCGCGTCCGGCTTTCCAGTCGGTGGCGACGGCACAGTACGGTATCGGCAGCTCCTCGATGGGCATGTCCGGAACAAACGCCATGATGGCCTCGATGATGCGCGTGCCTTTGGCCAAATGGTTCAAACTCAGTGAGAAGTCCGTCAGTTCCAGCATCTTCTTCCGGTCAATACTCTTCATCCATTCGCGGAATTCTCCCAATTTTCCTGCTGCATACACTCCGGCGATGAGCGCTCCCATCGAACAACCCGCTATCGAGGTGATACGATAATCCTGTGCTTCCAGTTCTTCAATTGCACCGATGTGGGCAAGTCCTCTTGCGCCACCGCTCGACAACACCAAAGCTACGTCTTTTGCCATAATGGATGTTTTTTTGTTTCTACAGTAGCTCTTTACTGTCCCCTCGCTTCGCCTTAACAAAGGCGCAATAGTCTTCAAAGACGTTCCGCACGACATCGTCCCAATTGAGGTAGAGGTCGCGGCGGGCGGCCGTGGAGATACGTTCGTAGGATTCTGGATCAGACATAATGTCCAAAATCATCTGCGCATAACTCTCCTCGTCTGGAGTACAAACATATCCGTTGACACCAGGAGTGACCGTGGCTGCGGTGCGGGCGCCTTGCAGAAAGACAGTGGGTGTTCCCTGACAAGCCGCCTCAATCTGCACCAGCGAGTTGGCATCGTAGAGCGAGGGGAAGAGGAAGAGTTTGGCGCGGGAATAGAGCTTTTCCAACATGTCCTTGTCCGTCAGTCCGCACATGACCACTTCATCGGTCAGACCATGTTCGCGCACGAGGTCTGTAAGTTTCTTTTCGTCCTGACCTTTGCCGGCAAACAGCATCCGGAAGTTCGTCAAACCCAGCGCCTTTGCCTTCGCTAAAGAGCGGACGATGAAGTCGATGTTCTTGATGAAATTGATCCGTCCCACAAAGTCTGTGGCGTTGAGCTGCACCTTGCAGGGTGCCGTCAGACCGTATTCGTGGACATAGAGCTCCTTGATGCCGCCATTCACCGCCCAGCATTCGTCGCAGGCATTGAACACGCGCATGATGGTGTCCATCGCCACATTCATGGCCGGCTTGAACTTGAGCGACTTCTCGAAATCCTGTTTGTACTGCGAATGCAGGGTGGCGACCACGGGAAGCTTGTGAATCTTGGCATACAGGACTCCCGACATTCCTACCGCAAAGGGAGAATGGATGTGGACGATGTCGATACCGCTCAGAATAAGCTGTGCCTCGAATTTTGGATCCAAAGCAGGCGTTGGGATGTTATAATCGCTCGTGATGAGCGGCAGCGATGAGCACCGCACGACCTTGTACGGCAGTCCCGTGTCCTCCTTGCGACCAAATCCCCTGGTCTCAGGGCAGAACACCACCACATCGCAATATTGTACTAATCGGCGGGCATAATTGTCCACCACTTTGATTACCCCGTCCACCATGGGGTACCATGTGTCGATAAAAAGTCCAACTTTCATAGCTATTCTATATGAGACTTATAGTTTCATCACCCGCTTCATCTCCAAATTCTCATAGATATGCTTACGCCTTGTTGAACTTCTCCTTCGGCTGCTTGCAACGTGGGCAACGCCAGTCGTCGGGAAGGTCTTCGAAAGCCACGCCGTCGTGCTCTGCGGGGTCATAGACGTAGCCGCAGATGGAGCAGACGTACTTGCCGGAGGCTTGCTGCTTGGAAAAGTCCACTTCGGCCAAAATGGTCGGCACAGGATTGTCCAGATCCATCACGCGCTTGGCCTCCAGATTCTCATAACCTTGAGGCGTGTGGGTGCCGCAATAGACGGTGGGGTGATTGCGGACGAACTCGCGCACTCGGTTCAGCGTCTCACGGGCGGCTGGAAGGTCGTCAAAGGCCACCGACAGTTTGTCCTCGTGAAGAGCCTCATCCATGTAAGTGATGTCGCCGTGAAGCATGTAGAACAGTCCGTCCATCTCTACCACAATGATGCTGTTGCCCTTGGTGTGGCCCTTGGCCTTGATGAGGTAGATGCCGTCGTGGATTTTCTGACTGTCGGGGAAATTGTAGTAGGGGCCATCGGTGAAGCTGACGGGCACGAGGTTCGTCAGACCCTGCAACTCGGCGGCGTCCATCTCTTCCTGGTTCACATAGATCTTCGCGTTGGGGAAACTCTTCAATTCACCACTGTGGTCGGCATGGCGGTGGGTGAGCAAAATCTTGGTCACCTGCTCCGGCTTGTAGCCGAGGGCCGCGAAGGCCTCCATATAGCTGCAGATGTCCTTGCCGGTGAAGGCCAACGAGTTCTCGTCAGGTGCTTCCTCGGGCGTGCCGGCGGGAAGACCGGTATCCACCAGAATCACCTCGCTACCCGTGTCAATCAGATAGTTCTGCAGACTGCCGCGATAGCGGACGTTCTTGTCGAACTTGTCCATTCCCTCTTCGCCTCCGAACACGAAGGGCTGGGTGTAGAATCCGTCTTTACGGAATTTTACGGCTTTGATATCCATACGTTTGAACTATTTTGCCGGTTCCCACTTGCAACGGACGGGCGACACGATGGCGCCTTCCTTTTTCAGTTCCGCAAAAGCTTTGTCCACTTCTTTGCGGTCGATACCGGTGATTTCAGCGATTTTGCCTGCGTTTACGGGAGCACCAAATTCACGCATGGCTTGTAAAACTTTTTCTTTCATAATTTTCGATATTTAATTGTTTATCACTTTGTTGATTACATCATCTCGATGAGGAAATTCTCGTAGCCGAGTTTGTCGATGTAGTTGAGATACTGTCTTTCCCAATCCATTTGTCGGCCAATTTGTTCCAACCGTTGAAACGGTCGTAAGCCGAGAAGGCGAAATGTTGTTTACTTCAATATCCATCGGGAATCTGTGCGGAAAATTCCCTTATTCATTGTTTATGATTTGCGGCGGTAGGTGTACTTCGTCCAACGATCGTGGTATTCGTTTTTGGAGCGTTCTATGTAAACGAAAGTAGTTTCGTTGAGTTCCACCACCTCCCACTTATAAATATCCGAGTTATCCATACTACTGATGGGCTTGATGTATAGGGTGTCAAAATCTCGCGACATAGACCAGCCTTTCTTTGCAGGCATATATATGTCCGGGCCTGCATCCGGATCAGAATGCAGATAGACTTCCATTGTCATAGTTTTGTCGGGACGGAATTCCAACCCCTTACATTCACTGGACGTGGAAATGCCGTGTTCGTGTAATGTCATGTCATACAGGTTCTGGTCATCGTACTCAAGTTGTACAAACTCCCACTTTCCTATGATGTTGTCATCATATTTGTTGCAGCCGGCCATAAAACCGATACCGCACAGCACTGCAAGCGTCAAAATTGTTTTTTTCATATCATTGGACTTTTTCGGACCTTTATTTTTACCATTTTCACGCCACACCTCCAAATACTGCAAGGTCTGTTAAACAGAATCTGAAGCTGTGACGTTGCCAATATCGCAACCATATTTGTCAGGCCTAACGAAATAACAAACGAGTTGTTGCAGCTTTACGGATTTTTTTCGTTTGCAAAAACAAAATCCGGCCACCACCATACCCGCCGGCACGTCCTTAATTAGACGTTCTTTACTTTCCGAACACTTCTTTGGCTTTGTCCATCTTGGCGGGGATATCGACACCGAAGGGGCAGCGGCTCATGCAGGCACCGCAATGGGTACACTCGCCGGCATGATGGGGCAGGGCGTCGTACTGGGCTTGTAGTTCGGGAGTCAAACCCTCCACCTCCACCTTGTCGAGCAGCTCGTTGACCTTGGCGATGGGGATGCTTTGGGTGCAGGGGGAGCAATGGTTGCAGTAGGTGCAGTCGCCGCTTTTGTCGGCAGCAGCACGGGCACCCACGGCGGTATAGTCCTTCTCGGCATCGGTGGCGTGCATCCAGTGGAGGTCGGCCTTCAGCTCGTCGAGGTTGTCAATGCCGAGGATGCAGGTGGAGATGCAGGGCTTGGCCAGACAGTAGGCGATGCATTGTTCGGGTGTGTAGGCCACTCCGAGGGGCGAGGTCTTCGCGTCGAGCAGGCGGCCACCACCACCGAAAGTCTTCATCACCGTCACGCCAATCTTATGGGTGGCGCAGTAGTCGTACAGTTCCACACGCACGGGGTCGATGCCCGCCGGCAGGTTGCGCATCGCTTCCTGGTCCCACGGATTCTGGCCTGCGCGCAGACGGTCGAAGGCGGGATTGAGGCTGAACATGATGACCTCCACCCAGCCGCTCTTGGCGGCCAACAGGGCCACTTCGGCATTGTGGCTGCTGAGGCCTATATGCTTGATTTTACCCTCTTTCTTCAGCTGGAAGACATAGTCGAGGAATGGCGAGTTCTGTATCTCCTCCCACTCCTCACGGCTGTCGGTGATATGTATCATGCCCACCTCGATATGGTCAGTGCCCAAACGTGCGAGGAGGTCCTCAAACCCAGCCTTGGTGGAATCGAGGTCGCGGGTGCGTGTGTGCTGCCCGTTGGCCCAAATGGTGCCGATATGGCCCTGGATAATCATCTCGTCACGACGGCCTTGGAGGGCGTAGCCGATATTGGAGCGCGTCTTGGGGTTGGCGTCATAGATGTCGATGTAGTTCATGCCGCTGTCGAGAGCCATCGTCATCAGCTCAAGCGATGCCGTGCTGTCGAGTTTCTCAAAGCCTCCGCAGCCGATGCTTATCTCGCTCACCATCAAGCCCGTGTTGCCCAGTGGCCGGAACTTCATGTCGGTTTGTTTTTGCTGCTGCTTGCAGCCTACGGCCACAAGGCAGAGCGCGGCTAGTAAGATTGTATATACTTTCTTCATATTAAATTATTTATTGTTTGTTTGGTATTTCATACATAATACTCCGGCTGTTTCGGAACGGCGAAGGTGTGTATTGTCTTACCTCCTCGATATTCATATCATTTTCTTTCTGGGTCAATGGGTCTGATTACCTTTGCGGGACTTCCGGCGACTATCATGTTGTCCGGCACGTCTTTCGTCACCACACTTCCTGCGGCCACGATGGCGTTCTCGCCAATGGTCACTCCGGCCAGCACTTTCACGTCGGCACCGAGCCAAGCGTTGCGCTTGACAACGATGGGCTTGGTGCGAAGTTCGTGGCGATGGGCAGGGTCTTCGGGATGGTATTCGGTGGCCAGCACGCATTGGGGGCCGATGAACACACCGTCCTCTTCGGTGTGCCAGCCGGTGTTCATCTCCGCCGCAAGCTGCATCGTGCGCTGTACGTCGTTGTAATCTATCTCTCCAGAGTATCTTATGTCTTCTGCCATAAAAGGAATAGTCAATGCTTTATATATTGTTTAGATTTTGAACGGCAAAGATACGAATTATTTTGGAATCATAGTCTTGCCCTTATTTCCATCTTCACCTTTTCCAAATCGCCGTAAGACAATATCGGCATGAGGCTTTCTAACAATGACAACGCCCCTGTTGTTATACCAGCATTAATCTACAGGAGATGTGTTTTTATTTGGATTGTAAGGTTGAAGAGGATCTTCCCAAAAACCGCATTCTTTTTGGAATTTCAAAAACTCCTGTATTGTTTCACTATGATCTTCTGTAATGATTTGAAACTTTAGAATCTTGCTATAACACTGTCTATCCAATTCTTTTTGAAGAAAAGATTGAGTTACCGCATTAACGTGTTCAAACTGAAGGTGAATATAGCCGTCGATACATCCGGCATCATATTCGTTAATTTGGACTACTACAAAAACAAAACCTTCATCGTGTGTTTCTACCAAAATGGATTGGTGAGTCTCAATCCTTCCTTCCCAATCGTAGGTTACCTCAAAGATAGTACCACGATAATATAATCGTTCGTTTTGATTAATCATAATGTTTGAATGTCTGGGGTTGAAAGGAACATCAATATCTCAGCACATCTTTAATTGAATAAATCTTGCTAATCGCATCAAAGGAAAAATATTGATCATCCATTATCATGTAATCCTCACGTTGAGAAAGACTTAGTTTCTTTATATCAGGAAACATGGAAACAGGAACCATCACTACACGGCCGTCGGTCAAATATACAACCATCATGCCGCGCTTCTCTCCGAAATCCAGTTTCTTTATTCCCAAATTGGTGTCTTTGTACTTACACATATTACTTTATCTTTTTAATTCTAATCTTTTCTCCATCGAAAACTTTGTCAATAAGACGATTCAACTCTTCCCAATTGTCGTTTATTGCTTTAACTATTTCCGCCTCTTCTGTTGCACTCAATTCAGACCAAGCAATCTCAATGTCCTTTTGCCCATTCTTCTCAATCCAAATTTTTGCCACTGTACTTCCCCTGTGCGAACGTTTGTTGCCTTTCCGTACAACATGAATATGTCTTCTGTTTTCTGTGGCGTCAGCAGGAAAGACAGATAGTATAAAACCGAGTATAAGAGCGAGTTTCCCCATAAATATTTTTTCAACCCGCAAAAATACAATATTTTCCAAACGCCTCTTCGTCTTCTTTATTTTTTATTCTCCCTGTACCGCAGCGGCGTCACCCCCTCCGCTTTCGCGAATGCGCGAACGAAATACGAGGATGTGTCGAAATTGAGCTTCTCGGCAATATCGGCAATGGGCAACGAGGTATATCGCAACAGGCGTTTGGCCTCCTCAATGCGACGGTTCTGGATGTATTGTTTGGTGGACTTTCCGAGACTTTGTCTCACAAGGCGGTTCAAATAGTTCGATGTGACGCACAGCTTGTCGGCATAGAACTCTACTCCGATTTCTGAGAGAAAATGCTCGTCCACCAGTTGGCGGAAACGGGCCACACGGTCGGTTTCGGTCACTGTGTTGCCCTCCACAGGAACCGCCTTCTGCAGTAGCATCAGCACTTGATAGAGCATGGCGCGGAGCAGGTGATGGTTCTTCTTTCCCGCGCTGTGCAATTCAATAAGGATGGAGTCGTAAAGCCCGACAATGCTGTTATAGAGGGGCTCGTCCAGCATCAGGTAGGGGGAGGTGCGCTGTGACGACAGGTAGGCGATTCCGTCGAGGAAATGCGGGTCAGAGAAGAACGAGAGCAGGAAATCGCGCTCGAAGATGAGTTCCAACGATTGCAGTCCCCGGTCCTCGGTGATGGTGCAGACATCTCCCAGACGCGCACAGGCCACTATGCCCTTGCAGGCTACCGCCGGTACGCCGTCCACCTCCACATCGCCCTCGCCTCCAGTGGTAAGCATCAGCCCGTAAAACGACTGCCTCATCACTTCGGCAAACGTCTTGCTGTTGCGGATGGTGTCGAGTGTGACGATATCCACTAACAGCTCATCGCCGTATTTGCGCTTGTGGAATTTTATTACGGGAATAGGGTCGGGCATAGACTGATTTTAATTTGCAAAAATAGCTATTTTTTGTAAACGAGGGAAATCTGCATTTTCATTTAATCAGAATATTTCGCCGTCCCAGAGCTTCTTGAAAAAATCGGTCACGTAGATGAGCTCTATGTCTCCGGAAGATCTCGTGATAGGATCGAGGGAGACCAGAATCAGCCGGCAGTCGGGATGTTCATCCTTGAATGCCTTGAGTCCGGCTTTGTGCCGAGTCTTCACCTCCTCGCTGGATTTGATTTCGATGGCCACTTCGGCATCGCCTATAATGGCATCCACCTCCTGATGGTTGTAGGTGTGCCAATAGGAGATTTTCTCACGACGACGATAGTATCCGCGATATGCGATAATCTCCTGCATGACAAGATGTTCGAAGGCGTGGCCGTAGTCGTCAGAGCCCCGTCTCAAATGGTGTCGCCCCATCAGATAGTTCGCCAATCCCACATCGAAATAGTAAAACTTAGGTGCTTGCACCACTTTGCGCTTGACCGCTTTTGTGTATGCCGGTATCTCATAGCCCATCAAAGTGTCTTTCAGAATCTGATAATAGGTCTTGACGGTCTTTGCAGAAACACCACAGTCGCTCGCGATATTTGAATAGTTGATCATTTCGCCA
>ONHS01000066.1 GCA_900317715.1 uncultured Bacteroidales bacterium
GAAGGATAAAGTTGCCTGACATGGTATTCTTCGAAATTGGAACTCATGCTCAACCAATCCACAACTTTATTCCTAACTCTTGTGCAGGATGCGGTAAGACAAAGCACAAGAATGATGAGCAATGTTTTGCAGACAAAAGCTGTCCAATCTTCTTTAATGACAATCATAATCTTTCCAAAATACGTGCGGCAAAGATAAATTTTTTCTACAAAAGAATAATTTCACATATATGTTAAACATGTCCGAAAAAATATTATTTTTGCATCCTAATTTAAATGTACTATTATGAAAGAAGCGAAACTGAAAACACTGGAACAGAGCGACAATGTTAGTTTGTACTCTATCTGCTTTGATGGAAATGCCATCAGCGAATATGAAGCATTTGTACAAAAATTCAAGGACGATGCCACACTAAATACCGACTATAAGAACATCATTTTGGCCTTGGAAAAGATTGTGGCCGTAGGAGCTTTTGAACGGTTTTTCCGTCCTGAAGGCAAAATGAGTGATCGTGTGGCAGCACTATCCATTGATTCACGAAAATTGCGTTTATATTGTTTACGTATTTCCGATCAAATACTTATAGTTGGAAATGGAGGTAGAAAAGACACACGCACATACGAAGAAAGCGCGGAATTAAGCGGTTATGTTATGGACTTACAGGCCTTTGACAAGATACTTACTGAGGCCCAAAAGGACGGATCCGTGACTATTGAGAAAAATGTTATCACCGGAATAGAAGGAAAAGTATTTCAATTATCATGAAAAAGGAGACAAACACCAAGGTTTATTCGCCTATTTTGCAAGAAGCGATTGAATCCATTACCCCGCAGGAAAAGGCGGCCTTTGACCTGAATTTCAGTATTTCTGAAAAGATATACCAAATTTTACAGGAAAAGGGCATGACCAAGCGTGATTTGGCGAAGTTGACAGGAAAGAAAGAGTCTGAAGTGTCGAGATGGTTCTCGTTTGGTCATAATTTCACCTGTAAAACTATAGCATTAATCCAGTTGGCGTTAGGGGTTCCTATCGTTCAAGTGGCTCAATAGGATTAAACTTTTTGCTTATTTCTATACTATAAAGCAAAACAACATAACCATTTAACCTTCAATAACCAATAACCAATAACCATTAAATGAACCTACTCCAACTTTTCAAAAACCTCCGCCCGTTTGTGAAACCTTACAAATGGCTGGTACTCATCACCTTAATCCTCACGTTGGTCGGATCGTTGATGGCGCAGGTCAACGCCATCGTGCTCGACCGCACGGTGGATGCCATCAACGCGCTCATCGGCACCAACTTCCAATGGGGTCAGGCGGCGCGGATTATGACGATCATCAGCATCGTGCTGTTGGGCAAGGAGTTGCTTTCCGCAATCGTCACCTTCGCGCAGAACTATTTCGGCGAGCGGATGCGGATTTACGTGAGCCGCGATTTGGCGCAGAGCGTCATCGAGAAAGTGCTCACCTTCAAGATGGCCTTCTTCAACTCGGGCGACAACGCCACAGGTAAGCTGCAGGCTCGTATCGACCAGGGTGTCAGCTCGTTGTCGCGCACGGTGCAGAATTTCTTCATCGACCTGCTGCCGCTGTTCACCAGCGCCTTGCTCGCCCTCATCCTGATGTTCGCGGCCAACGTCTATGTCGGCTTGGTTGCCCTCGGCATCGTACCCATCTACTTTTGGATTACCTATCGGCAGGCGCGTCGGCTCAAGGGCTGGCGGCGTGAGATGCGCAGCCATTTGGAGACTAAAAGTCAGGGTATCAAGAACATCATCGACTCCATCAACGTCATCAAGAGCTTCAACCGCGAGGAGATTGAGGGGCAAAAGCAGCTCGACATCCAGAACCAGGTGACGGAAAACCAAATGAAGACCCGCAAGGTGGCCTTCTACTACAACGGCTTGAAGAGTTTCGTGAAACAGATTGGTACCGTGCTGGTCATCATTCTCACCGCCTACTTGGTGCTCATCGAATATCCCGGCATGACCATCGGTAAGATCATGTACCACGTGATGCTTTTCAGCAACGTCATCGCGCCCATCACGCAGCTGCAGCGCATTTTCGATGATGTGAACGACGCACTGATTTACGCAGAAGGTTTCTTCGGCATCCTCAACTCTGAGAAGGAGGTCGAGCCGTCGGGTGAGTACAAGCCGGAGCCTATTCACGGTAACTTCGAGTTGAAGGGCGTTGATTTCACCTATCCGAACGGCACACAGGCGTTGTTCGGTGTCAACATGAAGATTGAGCCGGGAAAGATTACGGCGTTGGTCGGGCTGTCGGGCGCGGGTAAGAGTACGATTGTCAACCTGTTAGACAAGTTCTACGAGCCGCAGGTGGGCACCATCACCCTCGATGGGGTCGATCTGAAGGACTACGACACGCACTACCTGCGCGAGAACATAGGGTTGGTGTTGCAGAAAAACCATATTTTCGACGGCACCATCGAGGAGAACATCCTCTACGGCAATCCAGAAGCCACGCATGAGGAGGTGGTGGAGGCCGCGAAGAAGGCGCACCTCTACGACCAGGTTATGGAGCTGCCGAAGCAGTTTGCGCACAATGCCGCCGACCTCTCCGGCGGGCAGCAGCAGCGCGTGGCCATCGCCCGCATGTTCCTCAAGAACCCGCCCATCATCTTCTTGGACGAGCCCACGGCCAGTTTGGACGCCATCGCCACCGAGCAGATCAAGAACAGCATCGACGCCATCAAGCAGGATCGCACCGTCATCATCATCTCCCACAGCATCTCGCAAATCATTGACGCCGACTACATCTACGCGCTCAAGGACGGCCGCGTGGAGGAGGACGGCGACCCCGACGAAATCTACAAGAAGGGCGGCATCTACAAAGACATCATCGACGCTTCGGCGCGGAGTTTGAACATTGAGAAGATTGCTAAAACGATTGGGTGACGTATGATGTAGGATGCATCGCATACGTCATTGGAGAACTACTGTTTATCAGTATAAAATTTATTGATGATCATCTTAGGATTTTAGACATCTTCCTGAAAAACATGCCATTCCTGAAATGATTCCAAGAATCAGGACAATCAATAAAAATGGGTGCTTTAGGGGAACATGGCTGGTGTTCTGCGCCATTTCAACTGTCATAGGAACAGACAGTCTTTCAGCTCGCACCATTTGTTGTTCACCCGGAATGTCGAAAGTAAGGGTAGCACCGTCCGAACGTACATCCATAGTGACAGGCGCGCCTATCACGAGCGGCAGGTTCACTTTTTCGTGGCCGGCGGGAAAACCGCAAAGCAACGGGATGTTGTAGGGCGCTATGTATTCGCGCAGCATCGTCTCCACGCTTTCATAGCCGACATCGTTTTCACAATCGGTGAAATCGCCCAAGATGATACCTTTGCAATGGGCAAGCACACCGCTTATTTTCAACATGTTAAAAAGGCGGTCAATGTTATGGTGTGTTTCTTCTACCTCTTCCACAAAGAGGATAATGTCGGATTGACCGATTTCGTTGACCTGAGAGCAAAGCAGCGGGGCAAAAGTGGCGAGATTGCCGCCCACAAGGGTGCCCGTCGCCCTACCCTGGATGTTCTCTTTGTGGGCGGGCAATTCGTAGCGCGGCACGTTACCTTTGAGCAAATCGCGCAACAACGGGCAAGATTGTCCTGTACTGTCTGGCTTGGCAATGTTGCAGCCCATCACGCCGTGAATACCCATCACACCCGCGCAAGCATCCATACTGAGAAGCGTGGTAATATCACTGTAGCCAATCAGCCATTTCGGGGAGGCTGCAAGTTCCTTTAAGGGCAAATCTTCCACCAACTGCAAGGTGCCATAGCCGCCGCGCAGACAGAGAATGGCCTTGATGTCGGGGTCGTTAAGTGCCCAGCGGAGGTCGGAAAGCCGCTCTTCCACGGTTCCGGCGTAGTGTTCGAGATACTTTTTGCCGACATTCGGCCCGATGACCGACAAATACCCCCAACTGCGCAGTGTGTCAGCCGCTTGGAAAGCCGTCTCCATCGAACAATAGTACGATGGGGAGATGAGCGCCACCTTGTCGCCTGGTTTCAGGTAAGCAGGCGCGACACACTTGAGTGGCTTTTTCGGTCCCGTAGCCCTCACGACGGGCATCAAGACAAAAAAGCACAGTATCATGAATACGATTCGATACGGAAATATGTTTCTGTTCATTTGTTTATCATTTAGATGGTAAAAACAAGATTTATTATGCAATAGGGAACAAACTATAATGATGGCACGTAGCAGTCTCCTCATGCGCTACCGGCCTTCCACAAACTTCAAGATATCCTCTTCGCCGTAAGCAGCCGAGGTGATGCGGCGTAGCTCCTTGCCGTCTTCGAAAAGAATGACGACCGGGATGGTCATGCAGTCGTATTCTTGGGCGATGGCGCGACAGCGGTCGATATCCACCTTGATGAAACGGTAACCTTTGCCAAGCTGTTTGGCCACATTCTCCAACCGCGGGTACATCAGTCGGCAGGGACCGCACCAAACGGCGGAGAACATGCAGACTGTCTTGCCTTTCGCAATTGCCTTGCGGAAACCGGCGGAATCCACCTCTTCAATCCCTTCGGAATACACTGGGGCATAAAGTCCTGTGGTGTCGCCGCTAATCACAGGATTGCCGTCGGCATCGATACTCATCCATATAGAACCCTCTTTACCAGGGACGGCAAACAGCGCGTCATCGACCTCACCCGCCACCACGGACACCAACTCGCTGACGGTCTCCATCATCAGCCCTTTCATCTCCATCCGCGTTACGGTGCGCACGGGCAAACCGAGACCATATTGGGACGCAATGTGATAGGAGGTGTCAAGCCAAATGGTGACCTTCCCCTCCATTGCCCCGTTGTCGCTATCAGTGGTGATGCGAAGACAATGATGACCCGCAATATCCTCAGTGGGAATCGATTCATCAAACATTTCACCTGACAGAATCTCTGCATCGAAATCGAAACTGCTTACAATGGGTTTGCCCATCATGCTCATGATACTATACATTTTCTTCTCTCCGGAGAGATAGAGCGTCCGAATTTTGTTGTGTGGCATGTCGGTCATCTGGTCGTGGCCGCGGTAATATACCGTATATGTCTGTGCCGCCGCACCATTCATTGACATTTTGTAGGTGACCACGCCGTTGAACAACTCCTGCGCCGAAATCTGATGCGTTGCAGCGGTCAGCAGCCAAATCGCCACCACCAAGATAATGCTAATTATTTTCATTGTACTAAAATACTTATTCATAGAGAATTGTCACACTAACGCTTGGCGATACGCCGGACTGGAATGCCTATGGCTATGAGATATGATTTTGTCCGGACTTCTTTGCCCCCTTCCCGAAGTTTATTATTGCGGATTTCGACATAGAGAAAATAGGCAAAGCCTACCATTCCAATTAAAAGCAGGACGACGTAAATAACTGTTTTCCACATAACTATATACTATTGATATACTATTAACTTCTAACTTCCCCCGCTCCGTCTCCAATCTCCGCCACATAGAAATCAGCACGCAGGCCGAAACGCTCTTCGTACGCGCGGCCGAGACTTTCAATAAACGCATTTACTTGATCATCAGAGATTAACGTTACCGTGCAGCCGCCGAAGCCCGCGCCGGTCATCCGACTGCCGAGCACGCCGGGGAACTGCTGCGCCTGTTCGGCCAAGAAGTCCAGTTCGGGACAGGTGACCTCGTAGTCGTCGCGCAGGGTGGCGTGCGAGGCGTTCATCAGCTGTCCGAAGCGGACCATGTCGCCGGCCTTGAGAGCCGTAATTGCCTCGCGCACGTTCTCGTTCTCGCGCACCGCGTGCCGCGCCCGCTTAAGTACGTTGCCCGCAAGGTATGTCGCAACCGTATCAAACTGATCCATCGTGAGTTGGCAGAGACAATCGACCTGTCGGTGCGCACGGATGATCTCCAACGCCTGCTGACACTCGCTGCGCCGCTGGTTGTAGGCCGAATCCACGAGTCCGCGTTTCTTGTTGGTGTTGGCGATGACGAACTTCAGCCCGTGCATCTCCAACGGCACATGCTCGTACTCCAACGTATTGCAATCCAACGCGATAGCACAGTCTTTCTTCCCGAATCCCGAGGCGAACTGGTCCATGATGCCGCAGTTCATCCCCACGAAGTCGTTTTCCGCGTGCTGGGCCATCTGCACGAGCTCCAGCATCGTGAACGGACTGTCGTTCAATGCGTTGAGAGCTACGACCGTCACCATCTCGATGGAGGCCGAAGAGGAAAGCGCCGCCCCGATGGGTAGGTCGCCGCGGTAGTGGAACTGGAGGCCGCTCACGGGAAATCCCCTGTCGGTGAACTCCTTGACCACGCCGAGCGGGTAATCCACCCAGCTGTTCCGCTTCTGCGACAGTTCCTCCTTGCGAATCAGGAATTCCGCCGGATCGTTTTCGGAGATGAAACAGCAAAGATTCGCATCATCGTACTGTTTCACAGTGAGATACGTACCCATATTGAGCGCGGCGGGGAAGACGAGTCCGCCGTTGTAGTCGGTGTGGTCGCCGATGAGGTTCACACGCCCGGGGGCGAAAAAGTGGCGTTCGGTTTGCAGCATAATCGGAGTTTTACCCTTGTAGAGACGTGGCATGCCGCGTCTCGGATTTTTAGGGGGCAAAGGTACGATTTTTTAGTCACAATGACTTAGGGCAAATAAAAAAATGTATTTTTGCAGCTCAAAATTTGATTGAAAATTTAAGTTATAATCTGAAAAATTCAATGAAATTAAAGGTTAGATATGACAGAATAATACGACTTGAAGAAGAATTAGACATGAGTCTGTTTCTTTTTGGTGCACGTAAAACGGGTAAATCCACTTTATTGTGCAACACTTTTCCTCATGCCATATATATTGATTTGCTCGATAATGAAATACGTCGATTGTATAGGGAGAGGCCGTCAAGATTGTATGAGCAACTTGCAGGGAAGCCGGAAGAGGCATTGGTGATTATCGATGAGATCACGGAAGTGCCAGAACTGTTGAATGAGGTGCATCGTTTGATATTCAAGTTTAACATCCTCTTTATTTTATGTGCCAGTAGTGCGAGAAAACTGAAACGAAAAGGCTATAACACTTTGGGGGGCAGGGCTTACCCTTGTTATTTGTATCCTTTGGTCAGTCGTGAAATTCCTGATTTTGACCTTGAACGTGCCGTAAATTACGGGTTGATTCCACAACACTATACGGCCAAGAATCCTCAAAAGCACCTCGCTGCGTACATTGATATTTATTTGCGGGAGGAGATTCGGGCCGAGTCGGTAGTGCGGAATTTGGATTCGTTTGAGCGTTTCTTGGAGGTTGCGGCGATGACTGACGGTGAGATTGTCAACTACAGCAATATCGCCAGTGATTGCCATGTCAAATCCGTAACTGTGAAAGAGTATTTCACCATTCTTCAGGACACTCTGATGGGCTATATGATTCCCGCATATCAGGATACAGAGAAACGGAAGACAGTTCAGGCTCCGAAATTCTACTATTTTGATGTGGGAGTAACGAACTACTTGCTGCATCGGAAGAATCTTGTCCGTGGTACCGTTGAATTCGGTCATGCTTTTGAACACCTGGTGATGCAGGAAATTCAAGCGTACATCGGTTATGAACGGAGGGAAAGCAAATTAACCTACTGGCACACTTATACCGGCCATGAGGTGGATGCCGTTATTGACCATAAGATTGCCATAGAAATCAAGTCTGCGGATGATATCCAAAAACGGCATTTGAAAGGGCTACGGGCTTTCAGGGAAAATCACGATGGCTTCAGACTTGTTATAGTTTCTTTGGACCCGATGACTCGCAAGACCGAAGACGGTATCGAAATCATTTACGTACGCGACTTTTTCCGTATGCTTTGGAATGGGGAATTGTTCTGACTGCCGGAAAATTATCTCCGCGTATCGCACGTATCCGCATGTGAATTTTTCTGCGGAAGTCTGCGAGTTCTGCGGGAAAAACAATCAGTAAATAACCATGCACCCGTAATCATACAGCTTGATTGTCAGTCCGTTATAAGTCCATTTCCTGCAAATTTGGTAATCTTGCTCAGGTTTCGTGCCGGTGAGTTGGGTGAGAATGGCGGAAACCTCATCGTTTTTAGCCGATATCTCCTCATTCCAATCCTTTTTGTCCCATCCGTGAGGTCCATAATAGGAACGTCTCCATTCTATGAAGACCGCTTTTACCACAGAATCCTGTCTATGTACGCAATACGCCCTCCGGCATACTAATCCATCATCTAAAATTCTGTAATAGGGATACTTGGCATATTTTTTATCGTTTTGATAGGCAATAGGGAAATAGCCGTTATTCAGAGGTATAAAACGACCTAACCCGATTTCTGATAGTTGTTGCTCGCAGCTGTCCAATTTAGACAAAGGGATGTTGGGCAGATTGTTCAGAAGGAAATCAAGGATAGGCGCTGTAGCATTATCAGGGACGATGGGCACCGAGTCTTCCTCCTGATGATAGAGGAAGCGTCGGATATAGACGGTCGTGCCCTCCACATCAATAGTCCCATAATCTCCGAGACTATTTGATAAATCCAGATGACAGCTGTTTGGTGCACGATTTAAGTCGTTGTTATGGAGCTCTGATATTTTAATGTTTTGAAATAGCGGTTGAACTTCGCGAAATGTGCCATTTTCATTTTGAGCAATGAACGTTCTGTCCGAAACACTGATAATAAAATACAATTGGTCGTTGACATAGAAGGCATTGTGAAATACAGTGTCTAATTCGGGTTCCCGATACCTTCCGCCTCCCAATCCACAACAACCACCGCAACAAAGATAAATCCAACCACTCTGGTCTCCCTCAAATGCCCACTTGTCAGTTGGACCGAACCTGAATTCCTCAAAAACTTTGCCTAAAGTGTTTGTATAGCCGGGGTCACCCGGACGACTGATGGGCAGACTATCAATTCTCGCTCTGCGGATGAAGAGATAATGGTCTTTCGTCTTGATAATCCGACTTCCTCCATAGTGGTTCATATAGGGGCGATTGACCGGCTCCATCTGTAACCAGCCGTTTTTTGTCTCCGGATACCATGTGGTATTTTTTTCGACAAAAAGCAATTGGTTTCCACGTCGCTGAAACACATAATAGTTCTCATCTTCATAAAAATAGTTCGGAATAGGCGATACAGAATGCCATTGCCACTTGACATAATCGAAATAATAGCCTTTTTTGTTATAATTGTAGTCCCAAGCCTCGAGATATAGCGTATCATTCCAAATGAACAAGTTATCATTCCAAAGATCGTTAATATCTTCTGGCTTTTCAACTATTTTAGAAGTGCCATCCTTTGCAGAAATTGCCAAGAAAGTTTTACAAGAACTATGTTCGAACTTAAATGATTCATGAAATTCGCAAAAATAGTAATCTCGATACTTCATGATATCTGTCAAATAAGTTTTGGACAGTTTGTTATACGGTGCCAAATCGTTAACAGACACCGTGTCCACGATCACCGTAAACTGCTGCTGTCCCTGCGCGGGCCGCACCGCCATCAATAGCAGCACGGCGACGAAGAATATGCTCAAATGTGTATGTCGGAGGTGATTCATAACGGTCTATTTTGGAAGTGCGAAAATACAAAATATTCTTTTTATCATTAATATGACGCAGAAAGCCCAAAGGGTCGCACAATGTTGAAAAAAATTTTTTAATCATATTCTCGTATCTCATTTATTTTTAGTATTTTTGCCGCGTTCCTGTTCAAAAACAGAAGCGTGTTCAAAAAAATTGAACATTATATAAAAAATGAACAAGGACAAAAGATTTTATGCAAAAGACAGAGTTATTAGTCACCTTTTTTCTCTTGCAATCGAAAGAGAATGTGAACAGGACGATACGGAAAATCGCTGCTGAGACAGGCGTCTCGGTGGGGTCTGTACATAGTGTGCTCAGCAAATTGACAGAGCAAGGATATATCGTAGAATCCGGCGACCGCCGCCTCTTGCGCAAACGGGCAAATCTGATTGAACGTTGGGCGCACGGTTATGCCGATGGGCTGAAAAACAAGTTGTTAATCAACCGTTTCACCTTTCTGACCCCGCAAGTCAGGGAACAATGGCAGGATATCGTGCTGCCTTCTAACTGTCATTGGGGAGGGGAGCCTGCCGCCGCGTTGTTAGATGCTTACATACAACCGGGGAAATGGGAAGTCTATGTGCCTGACAATGCCAATGCTTTGATTACGACGGGAAGGATGATCCCCGCACCACAAGGAGAAATTTTTGTTTACAAACAGTTCTGGCCGGGCGATGAGATGCCGCTGTCGGTTGTCTATGCCGACCTGCTGGCAACCGAGGATGACCGTTGTCGTGAGGCCGCCGATCGTTTAAAACCACAAATATAACCATGGAATATCATATTCATAAAACGGATTTGCAGAACGTGCTGCTTGTGGATACGTTGCAGGCGTTGGCCGAATGTTATGCAAAGATGGGAATGGAATTATATGTAGTGGGCGCAACGGCACGTGACATTGCCATGCATTTGCTTGGCGCAGGTAGATCTACACGTCGTACACTGGACTTGGATGTGTCTGTGGCCTTGGAAAATTGGGAGCAATATAGCCACTTGACAGCCCTTCTCTTGCAACATGATTTTTTGAAATCTCCTGAAAAACAACGTTTTAAGTATATAGAAAAACATCCATACGAATATGAAGTGGATATTGTTCCTTTTGGAGCAATCGCCAAACATGATCAAGTGGCATGGCCTCCAGATGGGTCACCGGTGATGTCTGTTCGTTGTTTTGAAGATGTGATGAGAACTGCTGATACAGTTCATGTTGACGACCTGTTTTCTTTCCGTATAGCCTCCTTGAGCGGTCAGTTCCTGATCAAACTCGACACATGGTTCGATCGTCATAACTTGACCAAAAGAGATGCGGTAGATATGGTCTTTTTTCTGCAAAATGTCTATGTGGTGTACGCACTGACTCGAACGGAACTTCCACCCGAAATTGATGTGGATGCCAACCAATTTGACGTGGTGGTGGCAGGGGCGGAATGGATAGCCTCCGACCTGAAACAGATGCTCACTACGGAACACCGGCTTTTTTACGCGAACCAATTACAAGAGGAGGTGAACAAGGGTGAAGAAAGTGCATTGCTGAACGACTTCCTTGATATGTCAAGCGCCAAATACTACGATCTGTTCCGCCGCACCCTGCAACGCATGTCTGAAATATTGAAAGTTTTGTAGTTTTTCACCCCATCCTGCGTCTAACCAGTGTAATTCTAAACCAATGACGAAGAAAGAAACGGATTTTGAATAGATGCTCTAGTACAAAGTCGAAATCTGAAAACAAATTTTACATGAACATTGTATCAGAATAAAATGTACTTTTGCCTTCGAAAAATCAAAACCAAAAATTAAACATTATGGATTTAAATAGTATCATCACCTCGCTCACAGGCAACAGCCAGATTGCAGAAATTGCCAAAAAGTTCAACATTGATCCTGAAAAAATCATAAATGTAATTAAGGAAGCTATTCCAAAATTCCTGGGCGCCATGCAGAAAAACGCAGGCACTGCCGCGGGTGCCGCTGCCTTGACCCAAGCGCTTGGAAACCATGCAGGACAAGGTTTCGGCATCAACCTTGAAGATGGCCAAAAGATTCTGGAAAAAGTTTTCGGAGGTAATTTAGGTTCTGTAATTTCTTCCATCGGACAAAAAACCAGCACTGCCAATGATCAGGTTAACAACATCTTGGCCTCCATAGCCCCGAACTTGCTCTCTGTTTTAGGCAAAGGTGCCAGCACAGGCAACATCGGCAACATTTTGGGCTCTCTGCTGGGCGGCGGTTCCAAATCCGACAGCGGCTCCAACGCCGGCAAAGTCCTTGGTGGCCTATTGGGGAAAATGTTCAAAAAATAGGCGATTCTGTCGCGAAAACACTATGGTAGAGACGCAAAATTTTGCGTCTCTACACCACAAAAACCACCTGTCTCTATACCTAATAGGGGCGGGTGTTTTTTTGTAGAGACGTGCCATGGTGCGTCTCTACTGTTTCGAGAACCGAAACTTCGTATGACTCCGGTAAACCTCTCCCGGCCGTAAAATCGCATTCGACTCCGGCCAATGCTGGTTCGGGGAATCGGGAAACTTCTGCGTTTCGAGGCAGACGGCAGCGCGTTGCTGATACGCAATCCCGCCTTTCCCTAACATCGTGCCATTGAGGAAGTTGCCAGTGTAGACCTGCATTCCCGGTTCGGTGGTGTAAACCTCTAAGGCAATGCCCGTTACGGGACTCTCCAAACGGGCGCACAGACGAGTGTCGTCGTCCTTCGTGTTCAGCACCCAGTTGTGGTCGTAGCCGCGTCCGATGCGCAGCTGTTCGAAGTCGGTGGCGATGTCCCGTCCAATCGGCTTGGGCTGCCGGAAGTCCATCGGCGTGCCCTCCACGGAAGCCAACTCGCCCGTGGGGATGAAGGTTTCGCCAATCGGAGTGTAGCGGTCGGCGTCGATGGTCAGCAGGTGGTTGAGGATGTCGGTGGAGGCATCGCCGTTGAGGTTGAAGTAGCTGTGGTTGGTCATGTTGATGACCGTTGGCTCGTCCGTAACCGCCTCATACTGAATATCCAGCGCATTGTCGTCCGTCAGCATGTAGGTGACGCGGGCGCACACATTGCCCGGGAACCCGCTGTCGCCGTCTTCACTGACCAAGCTCAGCACCAGCCGGTTGTCGCCCATTTCCTCAACATTGAAGATGCGGTACTGCCAGCCGTCCGGACCGCCGTGCAAGCAGTTCTTGCCATCATTTTGCGGCAGCTGGTACGTTTTCCCGTCGATAGTTATCTGCCCGTTATTCAGTCGGTTGGCGTACCGTCCAATCGCCGCCCCGAAGTCGGAACGGTGGTTTTCGGGAAGGTAGTCTTCCACGTTTTCGAATCCGAGCACGACATCGCGCAGGATACCGTTTCTGTCGGGCACGAACAATGAAACGACGCGCCCGCCGAGGTTAGTGATGGTCGCCCGGAGGCCGTGGGCG
>ONHS01000060.1 GCA_900317715.1 uncultured Bacteroidales bacterium
AATTATGCCATCAAAGCGGCTAATGCGATAGAATACATTTTCGTTTTGGCGCTGTCGCCGCGAGAAGAGAGCACGCAAGGCACTTTCGCACCCTTCAGCAATGCGCCGAGTTCTGCATGGCTGAACTTCGTACAGCATTTGTAGAACACGTTGCCCGTTTCGATGTTCGGGAAGAGCAGACAGTCGGCGTCGCCGGCCACTTCGCTCTTGAATTTCTTGATTTCCACCGTCTCCTTGTCGATAGCGAGGTCCAAAGAGATAGGACCTTCAACGGCCACGTTGCCCAGTTGGCCGCGGTTGCCCATAGCAGCGAGTAAAGCGGCATCAACGCAAGCCTGCATACCTACAGACATCTGCTCGGTGGCAGCTAAGCAAGCCACTTTCGGTCTCTCAATGCCGAGAGCCTTGGCGGTTTCGACCAAATATTTGAGGATAGCTTGTTTCTCTTTGAATTCGGGAGCGGGAATCACGGCCACATCGCCCACGATGAGCAATTTGTGGTAAGCGGGGTTCTCAATCACGGTCACATGTGACAGGGTGGCCTTCGGCGGGCAGAGACCCTTTTCCTTGTTCAGGATGGCGCGCATGTATTTGTCGGTGGGCAGCAAACCTTTCATCAAAATCTGGCCTTCGCCGGCGTTGATGAGTTCGCAGCTCTTCGTGGCAGCCTTCGTATCCACATATTCGGGAACGATGGTGAACTTGGACATGTCAAAGCCGTGATCCTTGCACACTTTTTCAATCTCCTCAGGGTTGCCCACGAGGGTAGCGTCGATCACGCCTAATTCCACAGCGGCATACACTGCCTCAATGGTGTGTGCGTCGTTGGCGTTGGCCGCCACCAATCTTTTTCTCGGTTTTGTTTTAACTAATTCTACTAATTGGTCTAATTTCGTGATTGCCATATTGTTACAATTTTGTTGTTAGAAAGCGCAAAAATACATTTTTTTTGAAAAAATCATCACTTGTCTCTAACCCCGATTCTCCTTCGCATAACTGCGCCATTTTTCCAGCACAGCGCTGAAGTCTTCGGGCAGCTCGGACTCGAATTGAATCATTTTTCCAGTGATGGGATGCTTGAAGCCCAGCGACTTAGCATGCAACGCTTGTCGTGGCATGAGGGCGAAGCAGTTGCGGATGAACTGCTGGTACTTGGTGAAGGTGGTGCCTTTGAGGATGCGGTTGCCACCATACGCTTCGTCGTTGAAGAGCGGGTGCCCGATGTGTTGCAGATGCACGCGAATCTGGTGCGTGCGACCGGTCTCCAGCTGGCATTCGATGAGGGTTACGTAGCCGAAACGCTCCACCACGCGCCAGTGCGTGACAGCGTGCTTGCCTTGTTCGCTGCCTTCGGGAAAGACGGTCATCACCATGCGGTCTTTCGGGTTGCGCCCCACATTGCCGACGATCGTGCCAGAGTCGCCTTCCATGTCGCCCCACACTAACGCCCAGTAGCGGCGTTCGAGGTCGTGGTCGAAGAAGGTTTTCGCCAAGCGCATCTGCGCCAGCTCGTTCTTGGTGACCGCCAACAGTCCGGAGGTGTTTTTGTCAATACGGTGCACTAGCAACGGTTTCATCGGCGAACCGTCCTCCAATTTCTGGTCTTGCAGATAGTAGTAGAGGGCATTGACGAGCGTTCCGGTATAATTGCCGTAAGCCGGATGCACCACCATGCCTGCCTCTTTGTTGACAATCAGCAGGTCGGGGTCTTCATATATTATATTTAAAGGTATGTTCTCGGGCAGAATCTCGGTGTCGTTGGGCGGGTTGGGCATCAGTACAGAGATGGTATCGCCGGGGCGCACCTTGTAATTCTGCTTCACGGGTTTGCCGTTCACCAAGATGCAATCCGCCTTCGCCGCCTGCTGCACCTTGTTGCGCGACGTGTTAGCAATCAGATTGAAAAGGTACTTGTCGATGCGGAGCATTTCCGTCCCCGCCGTGACCTCGAACCGAAAATGTTCGTATAATTCGTCTTTTTCTTCGGGATTCTTTACTGTTTCGTTCATGTTTGTTGGCTGTTAGCTGTTAGCCTTTGGCTGTTAGCTAATAGCCAACAGCCAATAGCCAATAGCTATCTTATCTATTACATGCTTTACAGATGATTTTTTTCGCTTCTTCGTTCTCCAAAATACAGCTCGGCAGCTTGTCAACTAGTCCGCACAGGCGGGTTGCATTTTTCTCAGCGGCCAGTTTCACGGCTTTGCTGAACAGGCTGCTTAAGTAGGTCTCCTCGCGGTGTGCGGCGAGCGAGATGTAGGAAAAGATGAAATCCTCAGAGATGGTCGGGTCGTCGAGGAACGGGGTCATCAACGACAACGAGTACATATATTCGTAACGTCTGTTGAAGTAGGATGCGAGTTTGAAGGCGTTCTTCCAACTATCCATCTTTTCGTTGCGTATCTCTTTGATTTTCTGATAGGTATTAGCTAACAATGCCGTGGTTTCGGTGGTGGCGGGCACCGTGTCCAAATAGTTGATGACCTTGAATTGGTACTCGAGGTTAAGGCTGTTCACGCGATCTTTCGGGATAGCGGGAATAGAATAGAGACGATCGATGGCAGCTTGCGTTTTGGCAATATCCGCAGGTGTTTTGATGGTGGCCGCTAACACGTCGCTTACTGTCGTGTTGTAGAGCAGTAACTGATTGTTAGTGTTGAGGTTGTAAATCTTGACCATCTGCTCAGCCATTGCGGGAGTCAGCTTTGAACTCTTGTAATATTGAGCGTATAATTTGTTGTTAAGCAGCGTTTGATACTCTTTCTTGAAGGGGATTTCCATCTTTTCAAGAGAGGAGGATGAGAATTTGCCTTTTTCCACTTGTTGAAGAATGTAGTTTTCCACAGACATGGCAAAGCCAAGATTTTTAGGATTTTTAACCGCATCATTGAACTTCCAAAGAGCGAATGTTTCCTCGTCGGCGGGGGTGCTGGCGTAGTAGGTGCCCGTCTGGCGAAGTTCCATGGTGCGCAGTGGAGCTAAATAGGCGGAATCCAGCTCCTTGGCCGCATAACGATTATACTGGCGCAACTCTTTGGCTCCTTCTTCCAACGATTTGAAACTCAGATCGTAATATTCAGGGTGTTGGGTGATCTTTTCTTTGAGTTGATCCCAGCAGTAGTCATAAACCACTTTGATTTCCATGCCAGGGAAGTATCTTTGCAAATCCTTCTTGACAGCGGCGGCGCGTTTTTCCTGAATGGTCTTGTATGCAGGATCTTGGTAGTAATCAGGGGAAATGTGGGAGATAAGTTCCACGCTATTGACTTTGAACGGCGGGAGATTGGGATCTTTCTTGTCTAAATTGAAACCGGCGGCGGTGTAGTCTGTTTTCTTTGCATCGTAAGGGAAACTGACGGTCACGGTACCATCTTCGGGAGAAATTACCCACTCACCCGTACTCTTGATGCCGTTTTCATCTTTCAAGAAGTTGATTTTCTCCGTGTAGTCGGCACCTTTGCTTTCAATGTTTTTGCCGATAATGGTGCGGCACACGCGGTTTCCTTCTTTTAACACTAAGATGTAGAGCTCCAAGTCTTTAGAATCATCCACTCCATCGGGGAGGTCGGCGATTTTAGCGATAAGTTTGCCCGTTTTGAGGTTGGCGTTCTCGTTGGCGGCCATCAACTTTTCGAAAGTGATGGGTTTGGTGACCGTACCACGGTGGAAAAGGTCGTAATCCACTTGGTGGTTGTCACACTCGTACTGTCCTTCTTGGATGACATCGATGACAATGGCGTCGCCTTCTTTGCCGATTAATCGTTTGAGTTCCTTGTAGTTATCGCAATTCATGTAGATCTCGCCATTCTTGTTGACGGAGACATATTCGGAAAGGACTTCCAGACCAGGTTCTGAAGCGCATTTCTTACACACCTTTTCATCATAGCCTTTCAAACCGGCTTGCATTTTGGTGTAAGGGACGTCTTTGTCGCCATAACCCGCTTTGTAATTGTTGAAAGTGCGGTCGTTGCCCAAAACCAATGAGATGTACATGCTCTTCATGGCCGGGTCGGTGTTGTATCCGAACCCCATGTAGGTGTATTTTTCGTCCAGCATCACATCTGCGGTTTTCACATTTTTTAAGATGGATTGGATAAGGGTCAGGCAGAGGTCATAGTAGGAAAATTCTGTTTCGCCCAGATAAGCTTTCGCTTTGGCAATCAGCTCGTCGCCGTTACCCGCCAGACCGTATTTGCGCAGACGATAATAGGTGGTTTTGTAGGGCGCGTTGTTGTCCAACGTTTTCTCATCTTTAGAAGCTTGAAAATCAGCTTGGTACTGAGCGGTGGAGTCCATTCGCTCATCATGCTTCAACTTCGGCAGATAGCGATATTCAGCACGAGCCATGTCCAACATTTCGGTGAAACATTGGTACAAAATTTTCTCGTCGTAGTTGTTTGGCGCAAAATTCCGCGCATACTTGGCATTTTCCTTCAGCGATGCTGGATTGAAACCACTATACTGATTTTCCGTTTGTGCAAATAATAAAACATTGAAAAACAGCAAGATAGAAAAAGTCGAAAGCGTAGATTTTATATTCATAACTTAAAATTTTTATACTCAAAAAAACATTTAGCAAATGTACAAAAAATCATAATTAACACGTAGTAGTTGATTTTTTTTTCGAAATAATTGTGATGTATGATGTGTGACGTGTGATTTGTGATATGAGTAGTTAATTTCCTATCAAACGTCATAAATCAAAAATCAAACATCATAAGTCAAAAGTCTCACGTCAAACATCAAAAAAAGTGTATCTTTGCAGGTTTTAATAAAAAATTGTAATATGCAGAATATCAGGAACATCGCCATTATTGCGCACGTTGACCATGGCAAAACTACGCTCGTGGATAGAATTTTATACCAATCTCATCTCTTTCGTGAGAACCAACAAGTGCAGGATTTGGTGCTGGATAATAACGATTTGGAAAGGGAACGCGGGATTACGATTTTGTCCAAGAATGTTTCCGTAAGATATAAAGGGGTGAAAATCAACGTGATCGACACTCCCGGCCACAGCGACTTCGGCGGCGAGGTGGAGCGCGTGCTCAACATGGCTGATGGCGTACTCCTCGTGGTGGACGCTTTCGAAGGCCCGATGCCGCAGACTCGTTTCGTGACGCAAAAGGCTATCGAACTGGGACTTAAGCCCATCGTGGTCATCAACAAGGTTGACAAACCGAACTGTCATCCCGACCTCGCGCAAGAAGCTGTCTTTGAATTGATGTTCAACCTCGGGGCCAGCGACGAACAACTGGATTTCCCCACCGTTTATGGCTCTGCCAAGAATGGTTGGATGGGTCCCGACTGGCAAAATCCGACTTCCGACATCTCCTACCTGTTGGATACGATCATTGAGCAAATTCCCGCTCCGAAGGTGGAACCGGGCAACCTGCAGATGATGATCTCCTCTTTGGACTACTCCTCCTACGTGGGTCGTATCGCTGTGGGTCGTGTGAAACGCGGCACCATCCAATGGGGCCAGAATGTTTCTTTGGTGAAGCGCGATGGTACCGTGCAAACTTCCAAAATCAAGGAACTCTATGTGTTTGAGGGACTTGGCAAGGAGAAATTCAAGAATCCGGTGGAGGCTGGCGAAATTTGCGCTTTGCTCGGTTTGGACGATTTTGAAATCGGCGATACCGTGGCCGATTTTGAGAATCCCGAACAATTGCCGCCCATCAAAGTCGATGAGCCGACCATGAGCATGCTCTTCACCATCAATAACTCGCCGTTCTTCGGCAAAGAGGGTAAATATGTTACTTCCAGACACTTGCGTGACCGTTTGTTCGCCGAATTGGAGAAGAACTTGGCTATGCGCATCGAGGAGACCGATTCTCCCGACCGTCTGAACGTTTTCGGACGTGGCATTCTGCACCTCTCTATCCTTATTGAGACGATGCGTCGCGAGGGTTACGAGATGCAAGTGGGTCAGCCTCAGGTGATTATCAAGGAAATTGACGGTCAAAAGTGCGAACCTATCGAGCAACTCACCGTGTTGGTTCCCGAAGAGATGTCGAGCCGCGTTATTGACTATGTATCCAGAAGAAAGGGCGAATTGATGTCTATGGACACCGTGAATGACCGCGTCCACCTCAACTTCACGATTCCTTCCCGTGGTCTCATCGGTTTGACCAATCAGCTGCTGACCGCAACGGAGGGTGAGGCCATCATTTCCCACCGTTTCATCGAATTCCAACCTTGGAAAGGAGAAATCCCTGGCCGTCACGCCGGTTCCCTTATCGCTATGGAGACCGGTCAAGCCTACGCTTACTCTCTGAACAAACTGCAAGACCGTGGTCGTTTCTTCATTGAGCCGAATGACCAAGTGTATGCCGGACAGATTATTGGGGAGCACATCCGTCAGGGAGATTTGGTGATTAACGTCTGCAAGTCCAAGAAGCTCTCCAACATGCGTGCTGCCGGTTCCGACGAAAAGTTGGTGTTGGCTCCCGCTATCAAGTATTCACTGGAGCAGTACATGGAGTTTATTGCGAAGGATGAGTATTTGGAGATCACCCCGCAGAGTTTGCGTGTGCGTAAAATCATTTTGGACGAAACGGAGCGCAAACGCGCTGAAAAACGCAGTTCTGACAATTAATTAGTGTGATTTTCATGCAGAAAGAGGTCTTTTTCGAACATCTTTGCGAGGAATTGCGCCAAAACCGGGCACTCTATCCGTACTATAAGCTGACGGATGGTTCCCCTGCGCGGCGACAGTTCCGAAAGGCCTATTTTTTGCAACGATTGGATTATTTGGATCGCTTTATTGACCTCAGCCAGCAGCCCAAAATCTGGGACTGCGGGTGCGGTTACGGAACGACGGGCTTCTACTTCGCGATGAAGGGGCAACCCGTCTTTGGCACCACTTTGGAATATTATCCCGAGCAGTGGGAAGCCCGCCGTAAATATTGGAATCAATATGGCGATACCTCGCTTTTCACCTGCGAATATGCCAATCTCTTCGATCAAAAAATAGAGGAAAACAGTTTCGATTATATCATTTTGCAAGATACGCTCCACCACATCGAACCGTTGGATGAGGCTTTGGCTATTTTTTATAAAGTATTGAAACCCAATGGAAAATTAGTGCTGGTAGAGGAAAACGGAGGTTGCTTGTTCAAGAGAGGAATGCTCTTTATGCAGCGCGGCAACAACCGTGTCATCACCATCTACGACGATATCTTAAAGAAGGAAGTGTTGATGGGCAATGAGAACATTCGTCCCGAGAAAGAGTGGCGAAAGCATTTTGAAAAAGCGGGTTTCCGAATGGACGAGGAGAGTCTCCAATATATCCGTTTTCTGCCCTCCTGTTGTTATAATGATAACAATTTGCAAAAAAATGTAGAAAAAGAACAGAAGTTGTGGAGAAAAAACGCATTTTTGCGTCGCCATGCTTTCTGGGGAATCAATATGGTGTTTGGAAAGTAAGCAAAAGGCAATGGCTAATAGTTAATAGCTAATAGCCAATAGCTAACAGCCAACAGCTAACAGCTAATAGCAAAAAATAAAAATATGGAACAAGAAGAAAAAAATTATCAGCCGGAAACCAGATCACGCAAATTCTGGCGCGTGGTGTTAGGTTCCATGGTGGGTTTTGTGCTCGCCTCCATCATCACCTTCATTTTGGGCATCTTGATGTTCTTGGGAATGATTGCAACATTGCAGAAATCTGCCTCTTCAATGATGTCGTCCACTCCCAACGTGAAAGACAACAGTGTTTTGGTGGTGGATCTCACTCCAAGCATCTCCGAACGTGTCGTGGAAATGCCGTTCAGCTTTGGCGACTACTCACAGGAAAGCTTAGGCTTGGATAACATTTTGGCAACTATCAAAGCCGCCGCCGGAGATTCCAAAATCAAGGGTATCTACTTGAAATCCAAGACGGTGTCAGCATCTCCCGCTTCCACAAAAGCCATTCGCGACGCGCTTGTGGAATTTAAGAAATCAGGAAAATTCATCTATTCCTACAGCGATGTCTATACGCAGAACGGTTACTATATGGCGACGGTTGCGGATAAGATTTTGCTCAATCCTACGGGTGACATGACGTTCAGAGGTTATGCGTTCCAGTTGATGTTCTACAAGAATCTTATTGATAAACTGGATGTTGACGTGCAGATTTTCCGTCATGGTCAGTTCAAGAGCGCGGTGGAACCCTACTTCTTGGATAAGATGAGCGAGGCGAACCGCGAGCAGTTGTCCACGTTAGCCAATTCTTTATGGGCAGTTTTCGTGCAAGATATTTCCAAAGCTCGTAAACTCTCTGTGGATCAGCTGAATAACATTGCCGATAGCCTGCTCTGTTCTTCCCCGCAAAAAGCGTTGGATTTGAAGTTGGTTGATCAATTAGCTTATCCTGATGAGGCGGAGAAGCTGATTAAATCGAAGCTGAATTTGGGCGAGAAAGACAATGTTAACTACGTGTCTATCAGCAAGTATGCTAAGACGGTTACGTCCAAAGACAATAACAAGGACAAAGTGGCTGTGATGTATGCATTTGGCGAAATCAGTGATGGTAAGGGCAATAGTGACCGCGGTATCTATTCCGAGACTTTCATCAAAGAGTTCCGCAAAATCTATAAAAATGAGGATGTGAAAGCGATTGTGCTGCGCGTTAACTCCCCTGGTGGCAGCGCATTAGCTTCTGAAAATATTTGGCACGAGATTGAAAATGCCAAGAAGGCCGGTAAGAAAGTGGTGGTTTCCATGGGCGATTATGCAGCATCTGGCGGCTACTACATTTCATGTAATTCCGATTATATCTATGCGGAGCCCAACACCATCACGGGTTCCATTGGCGTGTTCGGTATGATTCCTTCTGTGCAGAAATTCATGAAGAACAAGCTCGGTATCACCATGGATGAGGTGGGTTCTAACCAACACTCTGTCCCTGGCGGGCTTTACCGTCCTATGGATGAGCTGGAGAGCCGAAATATGCAGGAGTCCGTCGAGGAAATCTACGCTACCTTCACCAAACGCGTGGCTGACGGTCGTCATCTGAGAGTGACATACGTGGACAGCATTGGTCAGGGTCGTGTGTGGGCTGGCTGTGATGCCCTCGAGTTGGGTCTTGTGGACGCTATGGGTAACATCGACGATGCCATTGCCAAAGCTGCTAATTTAGCTTCGCTTGACAAGTACGATGTCACCTATTATCCGGAACAAAAGGATTGGTTCTCCACGTTCTTCAGCATGAAAGACGATGCTGTGGATGCTGCTGTTCGTCAGAAGATGGGACAATTCTATGATATGTATGACGGGGTGCAACAGGTGTTGAATTGCAGTGGCGTGCAAGCTCGTATGCCGATGCTTATCACTGTTGAATAACCTTAAAATCAATAAATTATGAGTCCTGAATTCTATACTACGGCGTTCAATATCTATCTATGGGTGATGATTGGCATCGCCGTAGTAGTTTTTGTTTCCCTCTATTTTGTAGATGCTGGCTATGGGATGCTCAGAAGTCCCAAGTGGGGTAAGAGTATCAATAACAAGGTGGCTTGGTTTTTGATGGAATTCCCCATTTTCTTGGCCATGATTGTTATCTGGCTGCTTTCGCCGCATCGTTTCGACATTGTTCCGATGGTTTTTCTGCTGATTTTCGAGACCCACTATTTTCAACGGGCTATCGTCTTCCCTTGGCTGATGAAGGGCAAGAAAAGTACTATGCCGTTGGGAATTATGTTCTCAGGAATTACTTTCAATATTTTGAATGCGATGATGCAAGGATATTGGATTTTCTTCGAATCCTACAATGTTGATTATCACGTGTTTGGTCTTTCGTACGCTGATACGGCATGGCTTTGGTCGCCGCAGTTTATCATCGGATTGGTCATCTTTCTCTTTGGCTTCTACACCAATTTGCGTTCAGATTACATCATTCGCCATTTGCGCAAAAGCGACGAAGATACGAAACACTATCTTCCGGAAGGCTTTATGTTTGAGTACGTTACGAGTGCCAACTACTTTGGCGAACTGATGGAGTGGTTAGGCTTTGCCATCCTCACTTGGTCGTTTTCGGGTTTGGTGTTTTTCATTTGGACGTTTGCCAATTTGGTGCCCCGTGCCAACGCCCTGTACAAACGCTACAAAGTTGAGTTCGGGGACATTATAGAACGGAAAAAGCTGAAGAGGGTGTTCCCGTTTATCTATTAAAGGGAAAAGGGAATAGGCAATAGGGAATAGGTGCAGCCCCGTTAGGGGCAAGAGCTTGGTAGCCCAGGGTAAGGCCGTCAGGCCGCATCCCTGGGAGATGTAAAAATGAAAAAAACATCGAATTGAGAATAATTAAATAATAAAATATGAACAAGTCACATTTAATCATTTGTTTGGCGACGATATTGGCCGCCGGCATGTTGTTTTCCTGCGGCAAGAAGAAAAACACCCAAATGCCACAGGTCAAATACGAGACAAAAGTGCTACAATCTGAGTCCCGCACCTACAACATGACCTTCCCCGCCACGTTATCGGGCACGAGCGAAGTGAAGGTCTATCCGCAGGTGGAGGGCATCATCAAGAAGAAAAACTTCACCAGCGGCACCCACGTGCGCAAAGGGCAGGTACTCTTCATCATTGACCCGACGGAATACCGGTTGAGTGTTCAGTCGGCGGAAGCCAACTTGAGTGCCGCCAAAGCGCAGATGGAGACCACCAAGCTGCAATACGAGTCCAATCAGGAGCTGTATGCCAAGAAGGTCATCAGCGACTATGTGCTCAAGACCAGCCTCAACGCTTACAACGCCGCGAAATCCGCTGTTCAGCAGGCGGAAGCGCAGCTCAACATCGCGAAGACGAACCTCGGCTATTGCACGATCACCTCGCCGTTTGACGGGGTCATCGGCAACAACGGTTTCGACGAGGGCGACATGGCCGTCCGTGGAAACTACCTCTGCGAGGTCAGCGACAACAGCGAAATCGACGCCGATTTCTCCCTGAACGAAACGCAGCTGCTGCATACCATCAAGGAGTACAATCTGAAGGTGACGGAAAACGGACTGGCAGGGCCTCAAGGCAAGCTGCTCCGCGATGCCATGCCCGCCATCAAACTGCAATTGAAGGACGGCTCTATCTACGACCACGACGGAAATGTGACCCGAATTGACGCCATCTTGAACCAAGGGACCGGTACGGTGACCTGCGTGGCATCGTTTACCAACCCCGACGGTGTGCTTCGTTCCGGTTTGACGGCCATGGTCATCATGCCGATTAAAATGGACAGCGTTCTCTGTGTGCCGCAAACCGCTGCCGTGCGCTTGCAAGACCAGCTGATGTTCTATCGTGTGAAGAAAGACGGTACGGTGGAAGGTGTTATCTGTCAAGCTTTCCCGTCAAACGACGGCAAGGAATACTATATCACCGAAGGCTTGGAGCCCGGCGATGAAGTGGTCACCAATGGTGTGCGCAAACTCTCTAATGGCATGAAAATCCGGTAGCGATGGAAGAGAAAGTCAAGAAAACCAAATTCTTCGTGGAGCACTGGGTGGCGGCATTGGCTGTCGGCATCCTGCTCTGTCTCGTCGGCTTGGTGAGCATCGTCTCCCTGCCGGTCGAGCAATACCCCAACATCGCCCCGCCCATGGTGATTATCACGGCCAACTACAGCGGCGCGGACGCCAGTGCGGTGCAGAAGTCCGTCATCATGCCCATCGAAGAGCAGGTGAACGGTGTGGAAGACATGATGTACATGACCTCCACGGCCCGCTCGAACGGCAGCGCGGAAATCGACGTCTATTTCAAACAGGGAACCGACGCCGACCAAGCCACCGTGAATGTGCAGAACCGCGTGAACCAAGCGTTGGGGCTGCTGCCTTCGGAAGTGACTACCCAAGGGGTCACCGTCACCAAAAGCGTGAACTCCATCCTCCAGATTTTGTCTTTGGAGAGCACTGATGATAAATTCGACCAGAAGTTCATCTCAAACTATCTGGACATCAATGTCGTGCCGGCCATCAGCCGTGTCACGGGCGTGGGCCGCACCCAGATGCTCGGCGACAAGTACGGCGTGCGTATCTGGCTCAAACCCGACATCATGGGCGCTTATGGAGTCTCTCCCGACGAGATTATCTCTTCCATCAACGAACAGAATATCGTCGCCCCTATCGGCAGTTTTGAAAGCTCCATCAACAAGATTGACGTCGAATTCAATGGACTGCTCAACGACATGAGCGAGTTCGAAAACATCGTCATTCGTTCCAGCTCGGACGGAAGGGTGCTGCGTTTGGCCGATGTGGCCGATGTGGAACTCGGCACCAAAGCATACGACTACCGCACCGACATCGACGGGCATCCCGGCGTGCTGTTCATCATCAACCAGGCCCCTGGCGCCAACGCCACCCAGGTGAACGCCGAAATCAACAAGAACCTCGAGAAAATCTCGAAGACGCTGCCCGCCGGTCTGGAATTCAAACAGCTGGAAACATCCGACGACTTCCTTCACGCTTCTATGCACAGTGTGTTGGAAACGCTCATCATCGCCATCATCCTGGTGATTTTGATCGTGTATATCTTCCTGCAGAACTTGAAGGCCACCATCGTGCCTTCCGTCTCCATCATCGTCTCCTTGATCGGCACCTTCGCCATCGTCAAAGTGGTGGGTTTCTCCCTCAACCTGTTGACACTCTTCGCCTTGGTGCTGGCCATCGGTACGGTCGTGGATGACGCCATCGTGGTCGTGGAGGCCGTGATGGCCAAGCTGGAGGCAGGTTACAAGAGCACCCGCACCGCTGTCAACGACGCACTCAGCGAAGTAACCGCCGCCTGTATCTCCACCGCATTGGTCTTCATGGCGGTGTTCATCCCCGTGACCTTCATGTCGGGCACTTCCGGCACTTTCTTCAAACAATTCGGCACCATCATGGCGGCTTCCGTGGCCTTGTCGGCCGTATCGGCCTTGACCATCTGTCCCGCCCTGTGTGCCCTGCTGTTCAAACCGAAAAAGGAAGGCGAAACCGAGAAAAAGAACCTGAACTACTACATGCGCACCGCCTATAACGCGGCCTATAACGCTGTAGAGAAGAAATATATGAGCGGCGTCACCAAATTCATCAAGAAGCCCGCATTTGCGTGGATTCTGCTGGCCGCCTTCACCGGTGGAATGGTCTGGCTGATGACGACAGCACAGAAAGACCTCGTGCCGCAGGAGGACCAAGGCTTCCTGCTGGTGGATGTCACCATGGCGCCGGGCACCTACCTCAACGAAACGGAAACAACCCTCCACCAGCTGGAGAACTACGTGCGCACTCTTGACGACGCCGAGCTGGTGGGCGGCATCACCGGTTATTCGATGATGAACGGCGGTGCCGGTACCAACTACGCCACCATGATGGTGCGGCTGAAAAACTGGGAAGAACGTTCGTTCTACAGCATCGCCGACATGCAGAAGAGCATTTACGTCTGGGCGATGGTGAACCTGCCGCAAGCGACCGTCACCCCATTCCAGATGCCGCAAATCCCCGGATACGGTACAGGTTCCATGATGGAACTTGACCTGCAAGACCGCTCCGGAAGCGGCGACAACCAGGCCTTCATCGACCTGAGCAACGAGTTTGCCAAAAAACTGCAAGCTCGCCCGGAGGTCTCCACGGCATCGGCATCCTACTCCCAAGATTATCCCAAATACCGACTGGAGGTGGATGCAGCAGCCTGCAAACGCAAAGGCGTCTCCCCGAAGACGGTTGTCAACACCATCGGCACAAACCTCGCCGGCAAGTACATCGGCAACTACATCCAATACGGCAAGGTCTATCAAGTGCTGGTGGAGGCCAACGACTCCTACCGCATGGAACCGAGCACGCTGAACAAGATTTTCGTCCAGACGAGCGGCGGCATGGCTCCCGCATCAGAGTTTGTCACCCTGAAGCAGGGATTGGGCTCCTCCCAAGAACGCCGTTTCAACCTTTTCCCGTGCTACAACATGTCAGTCAGCCCGGCCAGCGGCTACACTTCCGCCCACGTGCGCACGGCCGTCGACGAGGTGATGGCCGAGGTCTTCCCCGATGACTACGGATACGAATACGGCGGCATGGCCCGTGAAGAGGCCGAAAGCGCCGGCTCCAACGACACCATCATCATCTACGGTATCGCCATCCTGATCATCTACCTCATCCTGGCCTGCCTCTACAACTCCGTCTTCATCCCCTTCGCCGTCCTCTTCTCCATCCCGTTCGGACTCTTCGGAGCCTACCTCAC
The DNA here is from genome assembly GCA_900317715.1 of uncultured Bacteroidales bacterium. Classification (GTDB taxonomy): domain Bacteria; phylum Bacteroidota; class Bacteroidia; order Bacteroidales; family WCHB1-69; genus F23-D06. The sequence continues at coordinate 14,191 of ONHS01000060.1, forward strand.
CATCCGCCCGCTGGAATCGCTGATGGGCGTCGGCGCGAACATCTACGTGCAGACGGGCGTCATCATGTTGATGGGCTTGGTGGCCAAGACCGCCATCCTCATCACGGAGTTCGCCATCCAGAAGCACGAAGAGGGAATGCCCATCCTCGACGCGGCCATCGGAGCCTGCAAAGACCGCCTCCGTCCCATCCTGATGACCGTCTCCACCATGGTGATCGGTATGATCCCGCTGGCGGTCGAAGGCGGCGCGGGTGCCGTTGGTAACAAGTCGCTGTCACTCACCGTCATCGGCGGTATGATCGTGGGTATCATCGCCATCCTGTTCGTCACCCCGGCCTTCTACATGGTCTTCCAGAAGATCCACGAGAAGCTGACCCCCGGCGAAAAGGAGGAGGAGATAGACAATGTTGAACCCGTAGCAGAGGTTAGTGAATAGGCAATAATAAAAATATTTTCCTTGAGCAGCCCCGTAGGGGCAAGAGCTTGGTAGCCCAGGGTAAGGCCGCAGGCCGCAGCCCTGGGTCAAAGTTCAAAGTTCATAGTTCAAGGTTCAAAGTTCAAAGAAATATGAAAAACAAACACATATATATTTTGGTATTAGCCGGAATGATATTGTTTTCCAGCTGCAACCTCTATCGCAAATACCAGTCCGACGCCACCGTCCGCAGCGACGTGATGGGCGATGTGGTGAACCCTCAGGACACTGTTTCCATGGGCGACATGGACTGGCGCACCGTTTTCACGGACCCGTTGCTGCAGAATCTTATCGAGACCGCATTGGCCAACAATACCGACATGCGCTCGGCAAAGCTCTCCATCGAGCAGGCCCAAAACAACGTGAAATCCGCGAAATGGGGTTATGCCCCCACCCTGTACTTCTCGCCAAGCGCCACTTACGCCTATCAGGGGGGAAGTTCTTTCTCTGCCAGAATCCCCATCAATGCCAGTTGGCAGTTGGGCATTTTCGGACAGACCACCACGGGGGTTCGCAAAGCGAAAGCCCAAGTGGCATACGAGGAGGATTACAAGCAGGCCGTACAAGTCAGCTTAGCCGCCAATGTCGCAAACCTTTACTACACCTTGGTGATGCTCGACCGCGAGCTGGAAATTGAGATGCAGACGCAAGGGTTGTGGGAAGAGTCGTTGGAAACAACACGCGCCTTGTATGACGCAGGCATCTACGAAAGTCCCGC
>ONHS01000131.1 GCA_900317715.1 uncultured Bacteroidales bacterium
ACTGCATACCGTCTGTTTTGGAGATTATGCGGACACGGCACTCGCACGCGAGAAGTGGCAGGCACTGTTCTGCCCAAAACACGTGAATGCCGGACTTTCCTACCATGCCGTTTGGCGTAAACAGCTGTTCTTCGGGGAGATGGCGGTCAACGAGCAAGGCAAGGTGTCTATGTTGCACACGGCGGTTTTCGCGGTGAATCCTGTGTTCCGTTTCGCGACGTTGGTACGGTATTACACCACGGGCTATGAAGCTCCGATGGGCAGGGCCTTCCGTGTAACTTCTGGAGATTGCGGGGAGTTTGGAACTTACTTGGCGGGGCATCTTGTGCTATCGCGGAAGATCGAGGCAGACTTTTTCTTCAACTACTACCGGCTGTTGTGGCTGAGCTACCAGACGGATGCGCCGATTCAGGGCGTGGACGGCGGCATGACCTTGACTTGTCGGTTATCGCGAAAGAGCACGTTGCTGATGCGCTACCAGTGGCGTTCGAAGCCCAAAAATGCGAGCGGAGAGGACTATTTGCGACGGTTGACGGGATTAAACCGCCATCGGATACGGCTGCAGTGGAGTAACGAGCCTTTTCCGTTGTTGAAGTTGAAAACGGAGGTCAGCGCGGTGCTTGACCGTACAGATGGCGCGAAATGGAACAAAGGTCTTCTGATGTATCAGGATGTGGTGCTCAATTTCCGGAAACCGCAATTGAGTCTATATTTGCGGGTTGCCTACTTCGACACTGACAGCTACGACGAGCGGCTGTACGCCTACGAAAACGATGTCTATTACGCATTCACGGTCGGTTCCTACTATTACCAAGGGATGCGGGCATGCATGATGCTGCGCTACAAGATACAGAATTTCAGTATATGGCTACGTATCTCGCGGACGCACTATCTGAACAAGGAAACCATCAGCAGCGGTCTGACGGAAATCGACAAACCGCACAAAACGGAGGTGAAGGTGCAAGGAATGTATCGATTTTGAATGTTCATTGGTTATATCACCAACATACGAAGTTTGCCACGTTGTAGAGACGCGATTAATCGCGTCTCTACAGTCTTCGGTTGCCGTGTCGTCCATCGTAGAGACGTTTCGTGAAACGTCTCTACGGTTTCATCCAACGGTCGTAAATCTTATTGGCTGCACAGTATGTCGGATAATTTGACCCTATAATACTGGTGCTATATTTTACAGGTTGAGGTTTTACAGGATATTTCGTGTGTTTCAGCGTCCAAGCATGCTCGAATTGGGAGAGATCATCGCCAAATGCTTTTTCATCAAACTCCTTGCCTTCTTTCACCGCCTGGATGACGGCATTGAAGAAAAGGTTCCAGCGTTTGGCGTAATAGTCTTTCACCAGTCCACCCCACATTCGATTGGCATAGTCATTGAGGATCGGACCTCCCCAGATGGTGAGCAGAGTACGCGCCTGACGTTCGTAGTAGTCTTTCTCTTCCTCGGTGGTACCCCACGCGCGGGCAGCTTCGATCCACGGCCCCAACATGAAGGCGGGATGTGTGTTGAGCAATGCATCGACATCGTCAAAGAGCTGGTTGGCAACCTTTACCTGACGCTTCATCTCCTTGATGTCGCGGTTTTTATAGGCCACCGTGAAATCGTTGCGGATATCCATGAAATGGTTGCCCATCCATTGTGAGAATAGGTTGACAAGGTCGTAATTGTAAGTGTCTTTGAAATAGAAATAATCTTTTTTTCCAGCGTAAAAGGAATCGACATTCAATGACAGTGCCAGGGAAGATTTGAAGAGCTGCTCACAAATTATTCGTAGAGTATCGTTACTGTAAGAATAGTAGGGCTTAGTGTAGTAGGTGCCGTGGCCTTCCAATGTAGGACGTGCCACCAATTGAGTGCCAAGCCCGTAAAACGACCAATCTTTATAGACACTGTTGATGAGCAACCGCCACCAACCGCTAAGGAGATCTTTTCCCGTACGTACAGTACACCAATCGTCAACCCACTGATGCACATCGGGTTGCGGGTTCCACACGCGGTCGAAAAGGTATTCATAGATTTGCGGGCTCACATCGAAGGATTCTAAAGTGGAACCGATGCCGGTCATATTCGGGCCAGCCTCTTTTAGCGCGGCATCCAATTTCTTCTCCAGCTCGTTGATGTTGCCCACCAACATCGTGTTGCCGCCGAAGTTGCCGAGGTAGCACCAGATGAACGGCTGTCCGTAGAAGCCCTCGGTGGTGCGCCAAACCTCCGTCTTCTCGCAGAAGTAGTCGAGCAGCACGAGCCGGTCTTGAGGCACGGCGGTGAGGTAGGCGCGGAGTCGTTCGGGAGTCCACGACTTGCGCTTGTAGTAGAACACCCAGGTCATCTGCAGCCAGCGGGCAGCGGGGTCAGCC
>ONHS01000061.1 GCA_900317715.1 uncultured Bacteroidales bacterium
GGCCCGAAATGGCAGAACATATTCATCTCCATCCGCTGCCACGCCACCTGCGCGGGAGTGGGCACGGGACCGTACGGCTTCGGCGGATCGGCAGGTTTCACTTTCGGGTGATGGTTTTGCGCCTGCATGACAATGCTTATTAGCAGGACGAACACAATCAGAATGGCTTTTTTCATCTTACAATAATATATATATGCTCACTCATTTCAATCCTGCAAAAATACATTTTTTATAAACCGCCAACCGCGTAACCCCCACAGTCGCCTTTTTAACACCTGTTGAAAAAAAAATAATCACGCAGTAGTCTGATTATCAAAAAAAGTGTATTTTTGCAGCCCGAAATTTTAGAACAAAAAGAACTTAAAATCAAAAAATTAAAAGGAAAAAAAACTTATGCCTACCATTCAACAATTAGTAAGAAAGGGAAGAAAAAAACTTACTTCTCAGAGTAAGTCAAGGGCTTTGGATGCATGTCCGCAAAGACGCGGCGTGTGCTTGAGAGTGTACACCACTACGCCGAAAAAACCTAATTCAGCCATGCGTAAAGTGGCCAGAGTTAGAATGACCAACGGCAAGGAAGTGAACGCTTACATCCCCGGTGAAGGCCACAACCTGCAAGAGCACAGCATCGTGCTGGTGCGCGGCGGTCGTGTGAAAGACCTCCCCGGTGTTCGTTATCACATCGTGCGCGGTGCGCTCGACTCAGCCGGCGTTGACGGCCGTCTGCAAGGTCGCTCCAAATACGGTGCCAAACGTCCCAAAAAAGCCACTGGTAAATAATTAATTCCCTTGAGAAATGTAAATTGAACGCCGCGATTGGCGATTCAAGAGTAAATAACAAAATTATTGAAGATACAAGAGTATGAGAAATTCACATGCAAAGAAAAGGATCATTCTTCCGGATCCGAAATTCAATGACGAACAAGTAACGAAATTCGTCAATAACATCATGTTGAAAGGCAAAAAGAACCTTGCTTTCGAAATCTTCTACGACGCTATCGACATTGTGAGCGAGAAAACGAAGGAGAACGGCCTTGAAGTGTGGAAAAAAGCCCTCGAAAACGTTACCCCCAGCGTGGAGGTGAAGAGTAAACGTGTCGGCGGTACCACTCTCCCCGTCCCTGAGGAGATCAAGCCCGGCAGAAAGCAATCCGTAGGTATGAAGAACCTGATTCTCTTCGCACGCAAACGCCACGAGAAAACCATGGCTGACAAGCTCGCGCAAGAGATTATGGCTGCTTATAAGAGTGAAGGTGCCGCTTTCAAGAAGAAAGAGGAAATTCACAGAATGGCAGAGGCCAACAAGGCATTCGCCCACATGCGTATGTAATTGTCGGTCCCTGACACCTTTTCATTTCACCACAATACAGCATTCGCGACGATGGCAGAGGATTTGCATCAAATACGCAATATCGGCATAATGGCCCATATTGACGCCGGCAAGACGACCACCACGGAACGGATCCTGTACTACACCGGGAAAAGCTACAAGATCGGTGAAGTGGATGAGGGAACCGCCACGATGGACTGGATGGTGCAGGAGCAGGAACGCGGAATCACCATCACCAGCGCGGCAACCACAGTGATGTGGAAATACAACTCACAAGACTATAAAATCAACATCATTGACACCCCGGGTCACGTTGATTTTACCGTCGAAGTGGAACGTTCTTTGAGAATATTGGATGGAGCTGTAGCCATATTCTGCGCCGTCGGCGGCGTGGAGGCACAGTCGGAGACCGTCTGGAGACAGGCCAACAAGTACAACGTGGCGCGTATCTGCTACGTCAACAAGATGGACCGCTCCGGCGCGAACTTCTACGCTGTCGTGAACCAAATTCGCGAAAAGCTGAAAGCCTCTCCACTGGTTCTCCAATTGCCCATCGGCAGCGAAGACAACTTCACCGGCATCGTTGACCTCCTCGAAATGAAGGCTTACGAATGGGATGAGGAAGACCTCGGCAGCACGTATCATGAAGTGCCCATTCCCGCCGACATGAAAGAGGAAGTCGATGAGTACCGCGAAAAACTCCTCGAAACCCTCTCGGAACTGAACGAGTCTATCATGGAGAAATACTTTGATAACCCCGACAGTATCACGATGGAGGAGATGGAGGAGACGATTCGCAAAGCGACTTTGGAAAGAAAGATCGAACCCGTCTTGTGCGGCTCGTCTTTCAAGAACAAAGGGGTGCAGAGAGTGATTGATGCCATTGTGAAGTATCTCCCCTCACCTTTGGATATGCCCGCCATTGAGGGTATCAATCCCAAGACCGAGGAGAAAGAGGCACGCAAGGCGGACGTGAAAGAGCCTTTCGCAGCTTTGGCTTTCAAAATCGCCACCGACCCGTACATCGGGAAGCTGACCTTCATCAAGGTCTATTCCGGCGAGCTGAAGGCAGGCGAAAGCGTCTATAACGTCACCTCCGGCAAGAAAGAGAGAGCAGCTAAGATCCTGCAAATGCACTCCAACAAGCAACAGCCGCTGGAGAGCGCAACTGCAGGCAACATCGTCGCGCTGGTCGGTATGAAAGACATTCACACCGGCGACAGTCTCACCGATGAGCGTCACCCCGTGATTTTGGAGAACATCGTATTCCCCGAACCGGTGATTCAAATCGCCATCGAGCCGAAGACGAAAGACGACGAGGAGAAGCTGATGAATGCACTCACCAAGCTGGCCGACGAAGATCCCACCTTCCAAGTGAAGGAGGATGCGGACTCCGGTCAGACGCTGATCAGCGGTATGGGTGAGTTGCACTTGGAAATTCTGCTGGACCGCCTGAAACGCGAGTTCAATGTGGATTGCAACCACGGCAAACCGCGTGTGGCCTACAAAGAGGCGATCACGGTGCCTGTGCAGCATCACGAGGCTTACAAACGGCAGAACGGCGGTAAGGGTTCATTCGCAGTGATGGACTTCCGTATCGATCCGCTGCCCTTGGATGCCAAAGGATTGCAGTTCAGCAACGAAATCAAGGGCGATGCCGTACCGAAGAATTACATCCTCGGTGCTGAAAAGGGATTCAAGATGGCCATGTCGAATGGTAAGTACGGTTTCCCGGTCGAAGCCCTCTCCGTGACGGTTACGGACGGTGAGTCCCACCCCACAGATTCCGACGCATTGTCGTTCGAGGTTTGTGCGAAAATCGGCTTCCGCGAGGCGTTGAAAGAGATCGACACCGCGATTCTGGAACCGATCATGAAGGTGGAAATCACCACCCCGGACGAGTACATCGGCAACGTCACCGGCGACCTCAACCGCAGACGCTCCGTGCTGGAACAGATCGATGCAAAAGTCGGTTTCCAGATCATCACGGCGCAAGTGCCTCTGGCAGAAATGTTCGGATATGTGACTACCTTACGCTCCATCACCTCAGGACGGGCAACCTTCAGTATGGAATTCTTGAAATACGCGGAGGTGACCCCTGAGATCAAAGATTACATCATGAACGTTGGACGTTTTATTTTATAACTTTGACCTTGAACTTTGAACCTTGAACTTTGACATAGACTATAAAAACTCTAAACTCTAAACCATAAACCCTAACCCATAAACGGTAAACTAAAAACAGTAAACAGTAAACAATTAAACAATAAAGATAAATGGCTCATAGAATTAGAATTAAATTGAAATCATTCGACCACACGTTGGTTGACAAGTCTGCCGAGAAGATCGTCAAGACTGTGAACAGCGTGAAGGACGACAAAGTGGTGCTCGTTGGCCCTATTCCGCTTCCGACCCACAAGAAAATCTTCACCGTGAACCGTTCCACATTCGTTAACAAGAAGTCAAGAGAGCAATTCCAACTCTCTACTTACAAGAGAATTCTGGACATTTACGGTACGACCACCCAAACCATCGACGCTTTGATGAAGCTGGAATTGCCCAGCGGCGTTGACGTTGAAATCAAGGTCTGAAGTAAATGACATCGTAGGGTTGCCATCATATGACAACCTTACAAAATCTGGGGCGTTAGCTCAGTTGGCTAGAGCGTTTGACTGGCAGTCAAGAGGTCGTGAGTTCGATTCTCATACGCTCCACGTGTAAGATAGGGTTACCATTGGGTGTAGCCCTATCCTCATTATGGGGAATTAGCTCAGCTGGTAGAGCACTTGGTTCGCAATCAAGCGGTCGTCGGTTCGAATCCGATATTCTCCACAAAAAAAGCCGAAATAAGTTTCGGCTTTTTTTATACTAGTCCCTTGACCCTTTCCCCTCGACCCTAATTCAGGTTCCAGCACAACGACAGGATGTCGCGCCAAGGTAGTTTCAATTTCTCAGCGGTTTGCTGAAGACAGAGCGTGCCGGCGTGACAGAGGATGCCTTGCATGAGGGTGGGTGAGTGTTGCAGCGCGTAGGCCACCGAAGGCGCGTGTATGAGCGTCTCCACGAGCGGGAAGGTGAAGTTGGACAGGGAGATCTGGAATCCGGCTTCAGAGAGCGTTTCCTGACGTATTTTTTCAAGAACGGGCCTTCCTGCCTCATCCTTGAGGAAGTCCAAACAAATCATGGTGATTTTCTTGTCATTCACGGTTTTGATGTATTCTTGATCAAGATTTTCAGGCGGTAGAATGGAAACAAGGATTTGGTTTTCTTTGGACAGGGCGATTTGGTCATAGGTGAACGCGTCGAATTTGACGACGAGGTGGCTCAGCATGGCCAGATCGGCATAGTGGTGGGTGAACTCTGTTCCCGCATCTGCGTAGTCGGTGTCGGAGAAGGGATTGTGGTTGGCGAATCCAAACTGCGCGAACACCTTGACCCCTTGGTCGCTGAAATTCCTCACCGCATTCGGGGTGAGAAAAGCACTGTCCGGTTGCGGCATTTCGGGCTTGGCCAGCGCAATGGTGAGTTTGCGGGTGGGTGTTTCCAAGGCGGACTCCCAGGTTTGGGTTTCCGCGTGCGGGGTGTCGTGGAGGATAATATATTCGGCACTCATAGGGGTTAAAGTTCAAAGTTCAAGGTTCAAAGTTCAAGGTTCAAAGTTCAAAGTTCAAGGTTCAAAGTTCAAGGTTCAAAGTCAAAGTTCAAAGTCAAAAGTCAGAACGTGAATCGGCGGGTTTGGTCGTCGAGGCGTTCGATGTGGACGGGGGTGTATTCGCCGTTGAGGAGCGATTCCACCTTTTCGGTCCATTCGATGAAACAGTAGCTACCGCTGTAGAGGTAGTCCTGGAAGCCGATGCGCGTGGCATCTTCGGGCTCGTCAATGCGGTAGAAATCAAAGTGGTAGAGCGGTTCGCCGCTTTCGGTCCAGTATTCGTTGACAATGGCGAAAGTGGGTGAGGTCATGTCGCTTTGCACGCCAAGGAAACGGCAGATCTCCTTGATGAGGGTGGTCTTGCCGGTGCCCATTTCTCCGTAAAAACCGAACACACGCTCCTGCGGGTGCGCCTCGATCAGCGCCCGCGCCACTTCGGACAATTCCGTTTCTTTCGCTATAATAGTATGTTCCATACCGTTATCTCTCTTTTGCCGTTTAATCGTTTTTAGATGGGCAAAGATACATTTTTTTTGGTTAGCCAATAGCTAGATTACAGTGTCTCTAGTACTTCGTCAATTACCCCAAATACATCATGGTCGCTCTTGAACACTTGTTTGAAGAGCTCCTTGGCTTTCAGGAAGTATTCTTTGGCGGTGGCTTTGTCAATGTCCAGATAGATGTTCCCCAAATAAAAGTTCAGATTTCCCATAACAATGGAATTGCTCTTGTATTTGGACATTTGGGCTTTATAGAAGCTGATTAATGCCGATTCTTTGCCAGCGGTTCCGTAAGCATCCTCCAGCGCTTGATAGACGGTGGGTTTTTCGGGGGCAAGTTCGAAGAGTCGTTTGGCCGTGGCGGTGGCTTTCTTGTCATCAGTGATCAGATACAACTTGAGCATGGGCTGCAGATTGTAATAGTTGTCAGGGATGAGCTTGTCGGCCATCTCATAGTATTTCAAGGCGTTGCGGTAGTCTTTCTGCTCCGTCAGAATCTGGCCGACCATGCGGGCGGCGTCCCCCTTGAGCTCTTTGTCTTGGTAGAGGTCGAGGGATAATTTCGCGTGCCGCAACGCGTTGTCGTGCTGGTCTGTGAACAGATAGGCGTATGCTAAATTGTAGTGTGCATCTGCTTGGTCAGGAGCCAGTTCGGTGGCTTTTTGAAGGAAAGGGATGCTCTGCTGGGTCTTCTCCTGCATCAGCAGCACGACGCCCAGGTTGTGGTAGGTGGCATAATCCGCGCAGCCTCCGTCAATGGCTTTCGTGCAGTTGTCGATGATTTTTTGCTCCAATTCCTCTTCATCGCCGAGCCAGCCGCCGTATTTGTTCAGCACTTCGTTATAGTAGAAGGCGAGTCCGCGGTAGAGCTTGCAGTTGTCAGGGTAGAGGGCAATCAGCTTGATCAGCGCACTGTCCACTTGAAAATGGAACATGCTGAACGAGCCATCTTGTCCGCGATATTGCATGATGTCTTCGTTCTTTTTCAGGTCTTTAAGGGCGAAAGCTTGGTGCATCATGCTGGAAACGAAGTAATTGAGGACAATATCCTCCTTGAGCAGCACCACGTCGGGCTTCTCGTTGTTGGGGTCGTCTTTGTCCAAAAGAACATACGCCGATTCGTATTTCTTTTCGTCAATCAGCTTTTGTGCAGCCGACAAGACATCGGTTTGGGCTTGGCTGTATCCGGTCAAAGCCGCGAAGCACAGCAGGAGGGAGATGATTTTTTTCATATTCATTTTTTTATCATTTTAACTGAAGTAATGATGCAAAAAAGTCAAAAGGTTGCAGGGAGTTCATAATTTTTTTCCCCCAATCAACCTTTCCATCGGGTCTCCTGCAATCTCCCCGATTTTGCATTCTGCCGTTGCTGCCGCTTCGCGTAACACTTTCTCGAAGTGCGCGGCGACGGAGCCGGTGAAATGCCACGGGAGATGGTCGCAGCTTGGATAGTAGCTCTTCTGCTTCCTGAAAAAGGTGGTGAAAGCCTCCGTAACGATTTGTCGGATAGCGGGTTCTGCGATATTCTCTTTCAGGAATGGTGCGAACTGCGACATAAACAGATTGGGCTTTGGCTCTTGATAGAGTTTGTGCAGCACGAGTTCGCGGGTAAGGTGGTAACGTTCTTCTAAGGTTGCGCGAATCGGCTGGGGGAGCGTGTCGGAGAGGTAGGCGGTGAGCAGACACTTGCCGAGGTTCGTGCCGCTGCCTTCGTCGCCGAGCATCCAGCCGAGGGAGGGGGCGCGGTGTACCATCTTCTGTCCGTCGTAGTGACAGGAGGCCGCGCCGGTTCCGAGGATGCAGACGATGGCCTCGCGTCCGCCCGCCAGCGCGTGACAGGCTGCCATCAGGTCCGACCAGACGCGGATGTCAGCGCTCGGGAAGTACAGCCGCAAGTAACCCTCCATGCGCATGGCGTTCTGCGGGGTGGCGCAACCTGCCCCGTAATAGTCAATCTCGCAGATGGTTACCTCTTTCGGGAACTGCGGTACCGCCTCCGCCAAGATGCGCAAAATGTCCGCCTCCGGGGTGTAGTTGGCGTTGATACCCGCCCCTTGGCAACGGAAGACCTTCCCGTCATACAGCAGCGCGAACGCCGTCTTAGTCGCACCAGCATCCACCAGCAGGTGGAAATGGGGTGAGGAATGATTCATGTTGGTTTGTTTACAGTTTACGGTTTACGGTTTATAGTTTAGGGGTTACACGGTTAGAGTTTTTATAGTCAAAGTTCAAAGTTCAAGGTTCAAAGTTCAAAGTTCAAGGTTCAAAGTTCAAGGTTCAAAGTTCAAGGTTCAAAGTTCAAAGTTCAAAGTCAAAGTTAAACAGCCAACAGCTAATAGCTAACAGCCAATCACCAAATCCTCCCGGCTCAAACACGCCGGATTATGCCGTTTGTACTCGGCGGCGTAGTAGCGTTTGATGAGGGTGTGGTCGCGGAGGGATTCGTCCCCTTGGAAGTAGGCGGCGAAGATGCGGTCGGCCTCGAAATAGTTTTCCACGCCCAATTGCTCACAGTCGCAGGAGCTGATGCCCAAACCGTCCACGGGTGTGGCGTCGATGCACGACTGCATAGCGGCTTGCTGTTGGGGCGTCTCTTCGCCGAGAAGATAGGTGGCGAGGTTGTAAATCTCTGTCTTCCAGAGATGTTGCACGGGAGCGTAGTCGCCCACATCTCCGTGCAGTGTCCAGAAACCGGTGAGGTATTCGGTGTAGTTGTCGGTGCTGATGACCATGCCGTGGTAGAGTTGCGCGAGGTCGTAGAGAGCCATCATCCTCATGCGGGCTTTCATGTTACCCTGGCGCAGCTTCGAGAGCATTGAGTCGTCGAAGTGGATGAGCATCTTTTTGTTGGCGTAGAAAATCTCGGTGAGGTCGAGGTGCTCGAAATCGTGGCAGAAAGCTTCACCCACCGCGATGGAACGGGCGATCTCATCGGCTTTGTTGGTCTCGATGGTGATGCTACGGCCAATGAGCGGGATATTCAGGTTTTCGCACACGGGACGCAGCAACGCCGCACACAACGTGCTGTCGATGCCGCCGGAGATGCCCAGCACCAAAGACTGCAGCTTGCTCTTCTCCACATAGTTGTACATTTTTTCGCGGATGCCCTCGGCTAATTTCCGCATGGTCTCCTCCCCACTCATGAAGGGGAAATAGGAATTGTCGGGGATTGTCATTTTTTTTGGTTTAAGGTTTAAGGTTTAGGGTTTAAGGTTTAGAGTTTAAGGTTTAGAGTTTAAGGTTTAGGGGGTTAAAAGGTTAGAAGGTTAAGGGTTTAGAGTTTCAAGTTTCAGGTTTCAAGTTTCAAGTTTCAAGTTTCAAGTTTCAAGTCACAAGTCATAAGTCATAAGTCATACGTCATACGTCACACGTCATACGTCATACGTCATACGTCACAAGTCCGGATTTCGCATCAGATACAAAATATTCCCATCCTTGTAATACACATCGTCGCGGTATTGCACGGTGCCGTCGTCGTCGAGGAAGCAGGTGTAGTATTCGATGAAGAGCGGGATGGGTTTGCGGAGGGCGACGCTGGTGGGGCGCAGCTCGCGGTAGAACTGCTTGTCCCATTCGCTGAGCTTTTCGTAGTAGAGGGAGTCCTTCTCGTGCAGCTTCTCCACGAATTCCTCGCCCTTTTCAGTGGTGGGCTCGGCGCCGGAGAGGATGTGCAGCTGCTCGGTGTATATCGTGTCGAATCGGTTGACCGTATAGATCCATTCGGCAACGCTGTCGGGATGTTGCACGCGCACGCAGCCGTGACTCAGCGCCCGTTTCTGCCGCTTGAACGCTCCCTTGTTGTTGGTATCGTGCAAATACACTGACTCGGAATTCGCGAAGACGAACTTGTAGAGTCCTAGCGCGTTATAGCGTCCGGAGGTCTGGTACAGCCGGTAAGGGATGTTGCTGCGAGGCACCTTGCTCCAGTTGATGGAGTCGGGGATGACGTACTGCCCGTTGCGCGCGTCGCGGATGTAGAGGTGCTCACGGTTCACCACCGCCGTGTTGCTCTTCACCAATTTGTGGTAGTACTCGTCCTTGATGATGTCGTAAGGGATGTTCCATTCGGGGTTGAGCACCAATGTGCGTATCTTGCTGTACATCAGCGGGGTTTCGGCTTTGTAAGGGATGATGAGTCCGCCTTTGTGCCGTGCTGGAACGTTCTCGGGATTCTGCGTTTTGCCACAACAAATACGATTGCGCATCATCACGGAGTCCTTCTGGACCACCTTTAGCGTGTAATCGGGGATGTTGACGGAGATGTAGAGGGTGTCGTCGGACTTGCAATGACTTGTCCGCCAGCGCAAACGCTCCAAATTGGCGACGACGGCATCGCGGCGGTACTGCAGCGGCAATGCCGTCGAATCTACCACTCCCGTTGAGTCTGGTTCGTTCAACAGTCGTGTCCATTCCTGCTGAAGTGCTTTGTATTCAGGTGATTGCGGATATAATTCTGACAAGTAGTCGGAAAAGCGCTGGATGTTGTCCAGTGTGGTCAGGAGAAAGGCGGAGTCGGGCGAAAGCGTTTCGTAGTACCATTTGTTGCCGTGTACTCTCTTCGGGTTCACCGCACCGTATTCCAGCGCGCAGGCATAGCGCAGGTATTGGTCGGTAAGCAGTCGCTCGATACGGTAGAGGTGCGGGTAAAGCGCCTCATTGTCGGGAACTTCGTGTTCCATCAACTGCTTGATAGACTGCTGAATACTGTCAAGATGGAAATACTCGCCAGGAATGCCATGGGTGGGATAGGCATCCGTCAGATGGGCCATCAGCGAGTCGGTCATCGCCTCCTGAAGTCCTTTTTGGGTCCATAAAGGGTGGAAGTGGCGGTATCGGTAGAAATCGCGCACCAGCGTGGGCATCAGCAAGGTGTCGTTTTCTACATTAATCTGACTTTCAATATATTGAACGTATTCTTTCTCTTTGAAATGATGGTAATGCTTGAACCAATGCGGCTTTGGCTGCACTTGAGCTTTGCGGTGGCATCCTGTCAGCAAGCTGAGTGCTAAGTATAGGACAATAATAAGACGCAAACGGTTCATTTCGATACTTGAAATTTTCGGTGCAAAAATAGTAAATAAAATGGTATGCGATGGCATGGGAATGCTATCGTCATCTTTTATTATTCAACCCTCGAAAATCCCCAAAAATTGTGATATGCGATTTTACGAGCGGGTTCTACTTTTGCATCATAAAACTAGGTTTATGAGCAGAAAGATTTTATTCGCTTCTTTAAGCATTTTATTCTTTGGTTTACAGACCGTTATTGCACAGAACAGCGCCGACACCGCAAAGGTTGAAAAGACGGCAAAAGGGAAATCGTTGGGCACGCTTACCATTGGTGGCTATGGAGAGGCTGTTTATAAGTACAACTTCTTCAGCGACAATGTTTTCCGTTATTCTCATGCTGAAAATTATGCCAATTCAAAAGGTCATGGACGTGTTGATTTGCCGCACGCCGTCATCATGTTAGGTTATGATTTCGGGCATGGTTGGAGCTTCAACACTGAGATTGAGTTTGAGCATGGCGGCACGGAATCGGCAGTGGAAGTGGAGGCCGAGGAGACGGGTGAGTTTGAAAAGGAAATCGAACGCGGCGGCGAGGTTGCTTTGGAGCAGTTCTGGCTGCAGAAAGCCTTTTGGGGCGGGAAAATGAACATCCGTGCGGGTCACATGGTTGTTCCTGTTGGCGGTACCAACAACGCCCACCTGCCTACCCAGTTTTTCGGTGTTTATCGTCCTGAGGGGGAGAATACGATCATTCCTTGCACGTGGCATGAGACCGGTATTGAGGTTTGGGGCCGCATCCAAGATTGGCGTTACGATGTGATGCTGATTCCGTCGCTGAATTCCAGCATGTTCAGCGTCTCCGGATGGGTGCACGACGGTTCCGCGTCGCCCTACGAATTCCGCGTTGCCAACAAGTTGGCCGTGGCCGCCCGTGTCGATAACTACAGCGTCAAAGGACTGCACATCGGCATCAGTGGTTTCGTGGGCAACACCTTCCGCAACGACATCATCACTGACGAGGGTTCTTCGCGTTACGCAAATGTGCGCGGCACAGCGGTTATCGGTGGTCTTGATTTCAGCTACAAAACAGGCGGTCTTATTATACGGGGTAGCGGTCTCTATGGTCACCTCTCCGACTGTGAGTTGATTTCCGTTTATAACTCCACGTTGCCCCATAGCTCTCAAGCGCCATACCCGCAAACCCTTGTGGGACAAGCAGCCTGGAGTGCGGGCGGCGAGATCGGCTACGATGTTTTCCATCATCACAAGAATCCCAAGATGGACCGTCATAAACTCTACCTATTCGCCCGTTACGAATATTACGACTCCTATATTCCAGGCCACAACATGACCGACTACGCCTGGACCGATCGCCAGTGCGTCAGCGGCGGTATCAATTACAGTCCTATCAAGGAGATCGTTATCAAAGCCGAAGGCGGCATCCGCCTGCTGAAAACGCAGTACAACCAGGAACCGTGGTGCGCGCTGGGAATCACGTGGGCGGGGATGTTTAGCAAGGAGTTCCATAAGAAAGGATAATACGATGACACGATGATACGATGAATGGACGATGAATTAAAAAATATTCCTTGAGCAGCCCCGTAGGGGCAAGAGCTTGGTAGACAGGGGTAAGCGAAGCGCAACCCCTGGAATGAAAAAAACAATCCCAGACAGAGGTCAAACATAAAGAATAATAAGATGAAAAAAACAATCATCGCCACAATGGTGGCAATCGCATTCCTGGCCGTGGGATGTAATCACGGCAACGGTGAATTGGTCAATGAGAAACAAGCACAGGTGTTGCAACAGTATGTGGATCATACCATTGCGCCGACGTACACGAATTTGGCCAACTATACCGAACAGTTGGTTAACGATTTGGAAGCCTTCCGCACCAGCGGCTCTCAGAGCGACCTGAACAAGGTGTGTGAAACCTTCCTGAACGCCCGCGCATGGTGGGAGAAGAGCGAGGCTTTCCTTTTCGGTGCCGCCTCCGACTTCGGCATTGACCCGCACATCGACTCTTGGCCGTTGGACGTGGACGCTTTCAACAATCTGATGAACAGTCCGAACATGTTGGCCGCACTGGCCGGTGAGGACGGCGATGTGGTGGCAGGCGAGCAGCTTGGCAACGCCCTCCTCGGTTTCCACGGCATTGAGTACATCCTTTTCAGCAATGGTCAGGTGAGAAACGCTTCTGAAATCACCGATATGCAGATGGTTTATGCTGTGGCGGTGGCTGGCGACCTGCGTAACCGTTGCTTCCAACTCGAAGTGAGCTGGGTGGGCGATGCCGCTCCGAAGTCGCACCGTGACAAAGTGGAGGATCTGGAACTCAACACCACGGTTAACAGCGGAAATTACAACTACGGCGAAAACCTCAAGAAAGCAGGCAATCCCGGCAGTACTTACGCCAGCTCTGTGACTGGCCTCATGGCTATCGTGGATGGCTGCAAGACCATCGCCGACGAGGTGGGCACTTCCAAAATCGGAAAACCCTACAACGGTGAAGATGCTAACTACATTGAATCCCCTTACAGCCAAAAATCCATCGAGGACTTCTACAACAACATCGTCAGCATTGAGAATGCCTACTATGGTGGCATTCAGGGACAGCGCAACGACAAACTCTCCCTGCACGCGTATGTGAAGAAGATGGATAGCAAGCTCGATAACGAGGTGGAAGAGGCCATCAGAGAGGCTCTTGCCAAGATAGAAGCTATGCCGCGTCCGTTTGTCAGCAATTACACCAACCCCAAAAACGCCGAAGCCATCGAAGCTTGCCAAAACCTCGACGATGTATTGTCGAAGGTGAACGAGGCGCTAAGAAAATACGAAGAATAGTTAGTAGTTAGCAGTTAGTAGTTAGCAGTTATTCCAAAAGGGCTGTAGGCCCGACGTATGTCTGCCCAGGGTGAACAATAGTGAGCCCTGGGATTTGGATGAAAAGATGATTAGATCATTAGATAATTTGAGTTAATATGAAAAAGAACATTACAAGTATAATGATTATCGCCGTGATGATTGTTTTCGCGGGGTGCCATAAACCTGAAAATACAGAACTCTCTTGGATAGAAGAGGAAACCTACGCGGGTGGCCAGTTGGGCACGACGTTCAACAGTTCGTCGTCGGCGTACGAGGATCCTGCGCCTGCAGTTAGCGATATTGCGGCGTTTAAGTACGGTGAGTACTTGTTCGAGCGCGATTTCACGCAGAACACGCCTCCGTTCAACGGATTAGGACCGTTGTACATCCGCAGTTCTTGCATCGCTTGTCACCCGGGGTACGGTCATGGTAAACGTATGGACCGTTACGCCGCGAGCGATTGGGGCAACGGCTATCTTTTGGTGGTTACGGATCAGAACGACAACTACATCTCGTCTCTTACCGGTATGCCGCAAACCAAGGCTGTGCCGCCGTTCAAGGCTCCTATCGACGAAAGCCAGATTCAGATTACCTGGATAGACTATACGGATGAGTGGGGCAACCGTTTTCCCGACGGCGAATCGTACAGCTTGATTTATCCCGAAGTCTATATTCCTGCCTCCGCCTACTACGTTCCGTTGGAATCTAACGGCTCGACCATCGCTTACGGAACCGAAAAAGTGCGTCTTGAATCGACGATCGGCATCTATGGTACGGGTTTGCTGGATGCTATTCCGGACGACTCTCTGAAGGCTCAGTATCAACGTGAATACAATGCGGGTGCGAAACTGAACCCGGCGATGTGGGCGGGTAACGATTGGGCCCCCACGGGATTGTACGGCAAAACCAACCATCCGAAGCGTTTCACTTACGCCTGCTCCCGTGGTCCGTTGCAGGACGGCCCTGGTGCGAACGCCATCTGGAACATCACCAATGTGACGCGCGGCGACCGTCGCTATCACTACATGACGGAAACCTACGCCCGCGTGGCTTCGCAAGACCCCGAGGTCCAAGCCCATTTCTATACCTACTTCCCTGAATACAACATTACGGGCAATCCTGAAACAGATATATACAACTACCTGATGAACAAGAATTTGCCTGCTGAGATGAGTAACGATGATTACGTCAACTTGATGGTTTGGCACCGCGGTTTGGCTGTGCCCGCCGCCCGTCATCTCGATGATCCTGAGATTCAAAAAGGGCGCAAGATTTTCCGTGAAATCGGTTGTGCAAGCTGCCACCGTCCCAGTTGGACCACCGGTCCGGACCGTTTCACCGACCCCAACGGCTTCTTCACTACCGCCGACAGCCGTCTGCCGCGTTATCCCAACCAGAAGATATGGCCTTACACCGACATGGTGCAGCATCGTCTTTGCATGGTGAACGACATCCGCACGGGTTGGTGTCGTACGACCCCGCTTTGGGGCCGCGGACTCTCGGAGCTCTGCACCGGCGCCAGCGACCGCCTGCACGACTGCCGCGCACGTAACGTCATTGAGGCCATCATGTGGCACGGCAGCGCCCAAAGCGA
>ONHS01000129.1 GCA_900317715.1 uncultured Bacteroidales bacterium
TTTTTTTTTACAAATGCATCTTTTTAGGGAGATAGTACATTTTGTATAATATATTTCCTATATTTGCTAAAGTCTTATGTGAAATATTTTTATATGAATAAAATAGCTAATATACTAGCTATCAACTTGTTATCCTTTTCCTATGCGATAAATCGAAAAATTAGTTTTTCGGTAAGTAGTCTTCTTGTTTTACATTTGAGCTACCAAATAGCATCCATTCAGGCACACATTGTGTCTGGCGCGGCTCTACATTTTATTTATTTTTGTTAAATCAATCATTAAAAACAATAATTATGATGAGAAAATTTTACATATTAATCATGCTGATCACAGCTGTCACATTTGCAGTAGCCCAGCAGCCGAATACAGTTGATGGGTTTGCTGTAGCTGTTGGTATTGACGAGGTCACGGGTACAGCTATTGTGATAGGACAACCATTCGACGAGTATGTTGAAAACGGAGACTACAGTGTCACCCTCGGCGTAGGACAATCACAATTAATGATGGAATCCTACATCGTTTACATTGAGGCAGGCGATGAATACGACGAAAACGGTTTGCACTTCTCTTCCACCGACCAATCGGGTATTTACAACGAACATACATCGGAAGTCAATGGAGGCGAGAACAACTGCGACGTGGTCCGTATCTTCCGTATAGTGGTCGAAGGCCCGTTTGTCTGCGGTGACACCATCTTCGATATCCAAAACAACCTCTACAGCACTGTTGAGTTGGGACCATACTGCTGGATGCAGGAGAACCTCCGTAGTACCGAATATGCTACCGGAGGCGCAATCTCCAACGCCATGGTTTATGTAAGTGCTCTGAGTCCCGATGAAACGGAAAATGAAGAGATTTACGGTCGCCTCTACAATTGGTACTCCGCTGTCAACATTCCTGAAGGTAGCACTTTGGACAATAGCGGCTTTGTACGAGGCGCTTGCCCGCACAAATGGCATATCCCCACAGCTGAGGAAATCAGTTTCCTGAGAACACAACTCGCCGATAATATCCGTAGCACAGAATTGTGGGTTCAGCCCAACAACAACAATAACAGAACTCAATTCACCGCACTGCCTGCCGGCCAATTCATTCCCGGAATCAACCGTTTTGAAGGCTTGCGCTCCGTAACTGACTTCTGGTCCGTTGTCAACGACGGCACTGTATCCACCGCACTTGAACTGCCTTATTACTGCGACAGCCCGATACTTATCAGCCAAGATGGACACAAGGCGTTGAGCGTAAGATGTATAAGGGATTATTAATGTCTATAGGCTGTCAAAGCATATAATCATACTGCATTTAGAAAAAAATAAAAAAACATATATGATGAAAAAAACATTTACATTAATCGCAATTATGCTACTGTTGGCGACGCAAATGTTCGCCCAAAAACTGAGTTACCAGGCGGTGATTCGTAACAGCAACAATGAATTGGTGTACAATGCCACGCTGACGGTGGAGGTGAGTATCCTCGGTCCTAGTCAGAACGTGCTGTATAGCCAAACCATTCAGAACGTGACCAGTAACCAGAATGGTTTGATCACCATTCAGATCGGTGACGATTCGCCAGCATGGAGAGCCATCAATTGGTCGGATGCTACTATCCGAAGCGTAATCAAGGACGGCACCACCACAGTTGCCACGGTTAATTCCGCTGTGAGTGCCGTGCCGCTCGCCATACAGACTCTCAATGGGAGCAACGGTGAACGGGTGCAGGCTGACTGGGAAGAAACAGACCAGAATTCGCCAGCCTTCATCCAAAACAAACCGACAATTCCTACAGCACCTGATATGAGCGGCTATGTAACGACGGAGCAGCTGCAACAGGCCGGCTACATTACCACCCAAGACCTCCCCGAAATGCCGACCGTAAACAATGGTATCCTGACCATCACAAAAGGGGACAGCATTTATTCTTTCTCTGCCAACACGAATCAGAATGTAACCATCACGTTGCCTAATATTCCCGAGGCTCCCTCTATGGATGAAATTACAGGGGTGATAAGCGCTATGGGATTTCTGACGGAAGAAACCGACCCGAACGTTCCCGCTTGGGCGAAAGAGGCAAACAAACCGACGTACAATTATTCTGAGATTCAGAACACCCCTGATATGCCCACGGTAAACGATGTGACCATCTCCCTGACGCAGGGCAACAGCCAGCTGGGTTCGTTCACCACAAATGCTGCGCAGGGGGTGACGATCGACATCCCCACACAGATGATTCCCGATCAGGTGCAAGCGAACTGGGAAGAGACGGATGAGAACGCCAAGTCTTTCATCCGGAACAAACCGACGATTCCTGCGGCTCCCGACTTGAGTGGCTATGTGACCGATGAGCAACTGCAAAATGCAGGCTATCTGAGGTATGAAAGCCAAAGCTTGTCTGACGTGGCGGCGTATGGCAACGATGCCGGCAGCCGACAACTGAAGGGGCTGGCCGATCCCACGGATGCGCAGGATGCCGTGACCCTGAGCTACCTTACTACGCAGTTGAACGCCCTTCAGCAACAGTTGGCCCAGCTTGGCCAAGTGGTTGCCGCGCAACAGGCCGTGATCGACAGTCTCACCAACGGTGGCGGTGGTAATGCCCCCGTCACTCCCACGACCTTCACCTGCGGAGACAATCTCATTGACGGCAGCAACAGCTACACCACCCATCAATTCGGCAGCCAGTGCTGGATGACGCAGAAATGACGATTGGAATACGCTCGGAAGTAGCCTTACGTCATCTTCAGTAAATTTCGACAATGGTGATTATTGGGCTTCGAATACTATGCCTTGGCAAGATGCAGATGGCAATTCGTTCACCTTGTTCATATCTCCTGCAAGCGTGCGATCCAATAGTGTTTCTATTACTAATAACGGTATCGCTTGTGAGGTTAATGATGCATTGAATGGTGACTGCAGGATCAATGACTACGCTCTTTCTGTCCGTTGCGTCCGCGAAGAGACTAGCGGCAGTGACACCACCGGTGGCCCCACTACCGCCCAAGCTCCCTCGGTGACCAGTAGCAGTGCCGACTTGATTTCGGAGAACGAAGCCACCCTCTTCGCCTACGTCTCCAACCCCGACAATGTGACCATCACCTCGAAAGGTTTCGAGTACAAGGTTTCTGGCAGTGCCAACTACACAACGGCGGAATGCTATGTGAATAGCCAAGATGACAACGGTTTCGGAATCTACGCGCCCCTTACCGGTCTCACCGCTGGAACAGAATACACCTACAGAGCGTTTGTGACAACCGCGGAAGGAACAAGCTATGGCAGTGAGGGGACGTTCACCACGACGACAGCCGTCACTCCCACGACCTTCACCTGCGGAGACAATCTCATTGACGGCAGCAACAGCTACACCACCCATCAATTCGGCAGCCAGTGCTGGATGACGCAGAGGCTCTGATCGCATCTATTATCCGGAGGTCTTGACGGCCTGTCCGGATGGCTGGCATCTGCCGAGCCAAGACGAGTGGCTTACGCTTGGAAATTATCTTCCGTCGTATTCTGAAAGCTTTGGCAAGAGTTATTATATGACTACGAATGCTACTATGCCATGGCAAGATGGTGATGGTAATGCGTACACATTGATGGTAAGACCCGCTTATGTAGATAACAACAATTCGGTTAGTATTTTTAACAGCGGTGTAGCATGTGAGTTTAGTGATATCGTGAACGGAGTTTGCTGTCTTGACGACTGTGGTTTTGCTGTCCGTTGCGTCCGCGAAGAGACCGGCGGCAGTGACACCACCGGTGGCCCCACTACTGCCCAAGCTCCCTCGGTGACCAGTAGCAGTGCCGACTTGATCACGGAGAACGAAGCCACCCTCTTCGAAGTCTCCAACCCCGACAGCGTGACCGTCACCTCAAAGGGTTTCGAGTACAAGGTTTCTGGCAGCGCCAACTACACAACGGTGAATGGCTATGAGAATTACCATAATGGCACCGTCTTCGGAATCTATGCTCCTCTCTACAACCTCACGGCTGGCACGGAATACACCTACAGAGCTTTTGTGACTACCGCGGAAGGAACAATCTACGGCAGCGAGGGGACGCTTCCTGCTCGTCATTAGGTGATTTGATTGGCCAACATGGCAACGTGCTTCGCTTTCCCATCAACGACTATTCTGCCGATAAAATCAATGCTTCTGCTTCTGGTTATTTAGTCTATTATAACTCTCACGATAACATCTGGAGTCCATGTTTGGAAGTCACTAAGTCTGCATACGATAATCTGGTAAACATCAATGACAGCCTTGTTTT
The DNA here is from genome assembly GCA_900317715.1 of uncultured Bacteroidales bacterium. Taxonomy (GTDB): domain Bacteria; phylum Bacteroidota; class Bacteroidia; order Bacteroidales; family WCHB1-69; genus F23-D06. The sequence continues at coordinate 4,264 of ONHS01000129.1, forward strand.
TGAGTGTGTTATCCAATTCAACATGCTACAAGATTATGCGGGTCAGACTGTAAAGATATATCCGTACTTAATATTGGTAGGTTGCAACGATGATAGGAGTTGGATTCCGTCATATAGTGTTGATTTAGTCGTACCAACCATTAATACTTCCGCGTCTGTGGGTGACATCCTCCTGGAAGACAACTCCTGGGTTTCCCCGAATGATTTCGATTCCACATCGATGACCGCCAAGGGTGTGATTTTCCATGTGGACGAAACCGGCCAACACGGATGGGCCGTTAACCTGCAAGATGAAGGTCAAAGTGCTAGTTTTCAGTGGAGTACCATTGAAGAAGATATAGCAGACCTTCCGAACTGTTACGATTCCAATACTGACACTGCGGGTTACCAGAATACGCGGGCTATACTTCAGGCTGGAGATGCCACAACCTATCCTGCGGCTAATACGGTGAGTTTTGTGGACGGTTGGTATCTGCCCGCTATCGGGCAATTGGCTGTGCTTATGCAGAATTTCGAAGATGTGAACGCTTCGTTAGGAAGAGTAAACGGTATAGCGATTGATGGCTTTTGGTATTACTCATCATCAGAGATTGGGAGTAGTGGTGCATGGTCCGTGTACTACGATGAGCATATCATCAACTGGGGCCGTAAGAGTACCAGCCTAAAGGTTCGTAGTGTTCGTTCATTCTAATAAAGAATTCTCAATCCGAAGCATTATATAGCTGTTTCGAGACTACTACGGGGCTGCTGTCATCTGTACACGACAGCAGCCCCGTTACTTTAAATTCCAACCGCCAATAGCCAACAGCCAACAGCTAACAGCTAATCGCCAACCGCCCATCCTTTTTACCAGTCTATGTCTAAGTCTATGTTATAGTCAGACATAAACATGAACTTAGACATAGACTTAGAACTTAGACTTAGACTCCGTTGTCCTGGTCATTTTCTCCAACAAACCATACGATATTTTTTGTATTTTTGCCGTTTTGAAAATACATTCATGTTTTATGGAAGAAAAGATACATTGGGCAGAAGTAATAGCGCAGAAAATCATTGATAACAGACCTGATAAAGAGGAATATGTGTGCGCGGCGGGAATCAGTCCGTCGGGGTCTGTGCATATTGGTAATTTCAG
>ONHS01000114.1 GCA_900317715.1 uncultured Bacteroidales bacterium
ATAACCAGCCACCCAGTTCACCGTAGCGCTGTTGCTGGTGATGGCGGTGATGTTCATATTCGGAGCCACACAAGTCGTGGTGTTGTCGCAAGGAGAACCGAAAATAACGTTGTTACGGCTGGAAGTTCCTGTACCGGCAGAAGAAGGAACGGAAGTCGTGGAATATGCACTACCATCCTGATAAATATAACGGGAGGCATTGGAGAATGCCGTATGCGTGCGCCAGCTATTATATGGGCTACTTTGGTAACTGCCCGTCATATCCAGCACGATCATCAACAGATTATCCGCACCATTGTAATAGAATGGCGTGGAGAACTGGAAAGTATTGAGACCTGCCTGCATCTGTTGCGATGAATCGAACACCAACTCTGCAGCAGAAGCATCAATCCAGCTGGAAAGGCTGGTGGCAGAAGTGTGCATCAGATAGATTTTATAAGTGCGGTTCACAGCAAAGTTAGCCAAATCGAACGTCACCGACTCAATATTTTTCGGTGCACCCATCTCCTCAGCAAGGAAAAGTTGCTGCGTATATGAATATTTGTAGAAACTGTATGAAGGAAGGTAGTTGTTCGTAGAGGTGCCTTCGCCAATGGTCACATCACCACCCACCAAGCAGTTGGTGCGGAAGGTCAGCGTCTGCCATTCACCCATAGAGGTATTGTCACAGTTCGGGCGCACGCGCACATCATAGTAAGTAGCGTAATCCAAACCTCCTAACAGATAGGGAGATGCCGCGATATTATTCACAGTAGTCCATGCCTCCGTGCCACTCTCGGCATATTCGAGCGTGTAGCTATCCACCGTTCCGAAAGGACCGTCTGTCCAAGAGAAGAGGGCAGAAGAGGTTGAAATGTCGGAAACTTCTAAATTATTGATGGGAGAACAAGCAGGTTCGTAGTCAATCACCACATCGTCAATATAAAATCCGCAGCTCGAAGCGTAGGAAACACGGAAGGCGATGTACTTGCCCGTGCCTTGGTAGCTGCTCAAACTTACAAACTGCTCAGCATATGCGTAAGTATTCATGGCAGAAAGGTCGATGGTGTCGATCGTCACGAATGTGGTTTCATCATCCTTGTCGGTCATCACACCCACCTCCAACGTACCAGAGGCACCGGTTCTGCAAGCCCAGAAGTTCACCATCAACTGGCTCACGTCAAAGCTTTGGTCGAGTTCAGGCGCAATAGCAATATTGTAGCAGTTAGTGGTATGGTGGAAATCCAAATAATGTGTACCACTGTGAGAGTATGTAGTGCTATTGGGAATATAAACATAGTGCGCAGGATCGGAAGCAAAACGACTCCAGCACAAGATATAATTCTCTTGTGCACCAGAATTGTACAATCCCGTCTCAAAATCCTCAGAATAAGGCAGATTCACAATCGGACCGCATTCGGTGCGGAAGGAGGTGTTGATCGACGTGCTGACGAATCCAACGCCGCAGTCAGACCATACATAGAGATCATATTCCGTGTTCGGGTTCAAACCAGTGACGGTGTAAGTCGTATCGTTGGCCGTTTCAAGCGTGCCTTCACCGGGTTCAAAGCCCATCGGACCATATTCCACAAACCAACTCGTAGCAGAACCTACTTCAGACCAGTGAATGGTGACCGTTTCGGAAGTGGTTTCATCCACCACCAAATCCACAGGGTGAGCGCACACTGGAATGTAATCCAACGTCACATCATCCAAACGGAAGTTGTGACCAGCATTGCCATTACTGACACGGAAAGCAATGTACTGGCCATAACCCGTATAGTTTTCCATAGAATATTCGATAAGATTGTACTGATTCACCACTTGAGGATGAATAGTATCAAGTGTTTCGAAAGTGGTTGGATCATCTTTGTCAGTCATCACACCAAGTTCAAGGATAGCCGTTGAGGAAGCGGAAGTGTTTTTCACCCAGAAGGAAATTTCCAATTCACTCAAGCTGATGCTTTCATCCACTTTCGGCATGATGGCGATATTCACAACACCAGAACCGTCATCAAACCTCAACATACCTGACAAAGAATGTGCAGAAGTACTTGTACTATAGTACACCGGACTGCTTGCATTGTTGGTATAGCGATCCCAGCAATAGATGTAAGCATCCTCGCCTGAGCCATAATGATCGTCACCGTCAAAATTCTGAACATAAGGAATTTCCATAATCGGTTCGCACTCAGTGCGGAAACTCACAGCCTCCGTCGGAATGCTCTCTTCGTTGTTGCCGCAAAGCGCACGCACACGCACTTGATACACTGTGTTGCCCTCCAAGCCATAAATCGTATAAGAAGAGCCTGTTATCATACCCGAGGGAATCCAGTCTTCTTCTCCAACTTCCCTGTACTCCACCTCAGCATTCTGCGTAGTATTGGGGTTGAACCATGAAATCTCGGCAGAATAAGCATCCACATTGTCCACAGCCAACGTGTTCGGACGAATACAGCTGCTCATGTCGCAATAGATGAAACGAATATTGTTCACATTGCTGGACGCCGTGCCTCCTGCGTCTGGATTAAACGGATCGTAGGTGGAAGCATCACGATACACATAACGTGACATATTGGTCGTATTCGCATCACTATGCGTGTAGAACTTGTTGCTACTGTTGGACCAAGAGCCCGTGTGGTCCAAGACGGCAACAAGAATGTTGTCGGTACCGTTATAAGCAAAGTTTTGGTTGAATGGGAACTCAAACCAGTAGTCGGCACCGGAATTGTTCAACGCCGTCTGTCCTGAATAGACCTGCGTGAAAGTAATGCCGTTATCTTCGGACGGAAGTATCCAGCCTGCGGATAAGTTCAGTGAATCCGGCACATGAGCCAGATAAATGTCCAAATTGCGCGTCAAAGAGGTGGACAAGAAGTATTGGAAAGCGATGGCACTAAAATCCTGAGCTTCATTATTCAGCTGCGAAGCAGGGATAATTTGCTGAGTGTAAGAGTAGTTGTAATAGGTTTGAGTCGGGAAATAGTTGCCTTGCGTGCTGGCTGTCCCCTCTCCTACCGTTACGGGAATCGGTGAATTACACGGCGTGACGAAGTTCTTATACACTGTATCACTGCCGTAACCATCTGTACAGACGGTATATACACCCACTCTATAGGCTGTATTCTCCGACAAGCCTGTCAACATGTAGCTGAGATCCTGAGTGGTGTATTCCCATTCGGCTTCCGTAGCAACCTCACGCTTAACAACATGGTATTCAGAAAGTTCGCCATTGTCGTGAGCCGTCCAAGTAACGGTGGCGTTAGTGCCGTTGATATTGGAAACGGCAAGGTTGTGTACGTGCGTACACGTGAGGGCATTCGTGAGATTGACCACCACTTCGGTGATAGTCCCATCAGGGGTTATCGTGATGGGAGTAGAACCGTATGTGAATTCTCCATAGACTAACGAATCATTCACATAGACACTGGCCACGCGCCAGCCATCGTCCGGATAGACCATCAGCGTCACCTCATCGCCGCTGCCACAAGGCACCGTAGTGGTTTCCGGGGTCACCGTACCGTGTATCTGGCCGTCAGAGGATGCCGCCACCGTGGTGTTGATCACAGCCTGCGGATAAACAGTGACGGTAACCTCGTATGACTGGGTACTAGCACCAAGAGTGCCCGTAACACTGTATGTGGTAGTCGTTGTAGGATAATCCGTAAAAGTGGCCGAGGTTTGACCATTACTCCAAACGTAGGAGTCGTAACCGTAACTTGTCAGGGTTACAGATTCACCCGCACATAAGATATCATTGGAAGCTTGGACACCGAACATATAGGAAAGGACTGGATACCCGTTGTTCACGCCTGGATCTATCGTAAAAGCATCGCCGAGAAGAATGATCATGCTGTCGGACTGCATCTCTGCGGAAGTCTTTGATACACCATCCTTGCCAGCCGCAGCGGGAACGTTCGTGTAGGAATAACAATTCGTCAAGACACCACCCCATGCCGTCATACCACCATGGTTACTAGCGTAGTCGTTCAAAGTACCGGCAAAGTAGCAGTTTGTCAGGTTGGAATGGTCGCCGCTGGCGCAAATGCCAGCCACATAATATCCGGTCAACGTGCCCGTGGCACCGCAGTTCTGGATGTAACTGTTAGAGCCGCTAGTGTTGTCGTATGCAGCGCCCAAGATACAAGCACTATTGTTGTTTGATGGTGAACCGTTGGCTGGAGCCTCCAAACGAGCATTTATCACCAAACAATGGCGGATGTAGATGTGGCCTCCTGATCTGGTGAATCCCGCTATGCAGCCCATCATTCCACGAGATTTCAACACGGGATTGACCATCACCAAAGAATCTATCGTACATGGGTTTTGGATGCGACAGAAAAGTCCAGCATGAAAAGTATTCCCTTTATCGCAGTATAGGTTGTAAATGGTGTGGCCGTGACCGTTGAAGTTACCTCTGAAAGAATTGCCTGTTTCAGGCGATTCAGAAGTAGGAGAGCCACCGCCAATTGGCACCCAGTTATTGGTGGAATCGTTGTCGGCATTCAACCAGATATCCGCTGTCAAGTTCAACGTCTTGCCGTTAAACGTGGTCGTTCCAGCGTTCACCAATTGCGCCACACCCGCCAACTGCTCCGGCGTGGAAATGTCAAAGGATGTTTGGGTCGCATCATACCACGTAATGTCCGCAGTACCGTCCCAAATGGTCTGCGCCTGCGCAAGCGGCAAAAGGCCAAACACTGCCATCAGGCAAATCATTGTCAATTGTAAAATCTTTTTCATAATACTATAATTTAAGTTTATCTCTCTCTCTTTTCATTCTGTTTCCAGCCCGCAAATATACATTTTTTTATCATCAACTAAAGACTTGCAAATTTCCATTATTATTTGGCAAAAAGTTTGGTTTTTTTTCTACTAAAAAAGGCCGCCCCGAAATTCCGGAACGGCCTTTGCTTGATTTAAGGTTGAGGGTTTAAGGTTGAGGGTTTAGAGTTTAAGGGCAATCTCTAAACCTTAAACCTTAAACCTTAAACTCTAAACTATCTCTTCACGAAACGTTTCGTCACCATGCCCTGTTCCGTCGTCACGCGCACGAAATACATGCCGTTGGCCAAACCGGAAACATTGATGTGGGTCGTGTTGTCGATCACGTTGATCGTGTTGATCAATTTACCGTAAACATCGTAAACCTCCATGCCGGTGACGTTGAGGTCGCCGTCAATGCGGACATCGACGAATTCCTTGGCAGGATTCGGGTAGAGGGTCACGTTGCTTTCGAGGTAGCTGTTGAGGTTCGTGGTGGTCGCCTCGATGGAAGAAGACCATTCGCTCTCGTTGCCTTCCTCACAAACGGCCTGCACCCGGATTTGATAGGTGGTCAGCGGGTTGAGGTTGGTAATTGTG
>ONHS01000062.1 GCA_900317715.1 uncultured Bacteroidales bacterium
GGTTCTCCTTGCGACAACACCACGACTTGTGTGGCTCCGAATATGAACATCACCGCCATCACCAGCAACAGCGCTACGGTGAACTGGGTGGCTGGTTATCAGGAATCTGCATGGGAGATGGAATATCGTCCGCTCTCTGACACCAACTGGATCAGCATGGGCACTGTTACTTCCATGTCAGAGGTGATTTCCGGTTTGAACGGCAACACTGCCTACAAAGTGCGTATGCGTTCCCTTTGTGATGGTGACTTTAGTTACTGGACTGAGGCGAATTTTACCACTGCTTGCGGTGCTTATACTGTGACGGAGGATAACCCGTGGACTGAAGATTTCGAGGGTTACACCAGTGCTTCGTTAGTGTGTTGGGAAACGCCTGTCGTTTATACAAGCGGCAGCAGTTTCTATCCCTACGTCCTCAGAAATTATGGCGACGCCGCTCATTCCGGCGGCAATACTGTCGAGTTCAAGGGTTACACCAACATGTTGGTATTGCCGGAGTTTACCAACGACATCCACGAGCTACGTATGTCCTTCTGGGCCACGAAGTTCGGTTCTGGTACCACCAGCGCGATGGTCGGTGTGATTACGGATATTAGCGACACTTCCACCTTCGAGCCGTTGATGGATGCCGGTGTCCCGGGTGATCGTGGTTCTTCTTCCGGTGGCAACGGCGCTTTCATGTGCCCGTTCGACTTCAGCGGTGTGCAAGCCACTTCCGGCAGAATCGCCCTTCTCTACACAGGTTCCAACACCTCTTCCGGCTGGAATATGGACGATTTCATCGTGGAGATTATCCCCGACTGTTCTGCCCCTGCCGCCAACTCTGTTACGGTCGATAACGTGACCGACAACAGCGCTGAGGTATCCTTCACCGACGGCGATGCCAGCCACAGTGCGTGGGTGGTCTATTATCGCCCTGCCGGTTCAGAAAACGCATGGAGTAGTCAGAATGTGACTTCTACCACTGGAAATGCGCTTTCTGGTCTTACCGCTAATACCACCTACGAATTGTATGTGGTGACCTCGTGTGACGGCGTTCCTGGTGAAGACCAGACGATGACGGTCACCTTCACCACCACGACGCTTCCGACCACACTGCCTTATACCACTGATTTCGAGGATGCTATCGACAATCTCCAATGGGGTATTCTGAACGGTACGCAGACCAACAAATGGTACATCGGAACGCCTACGGATGCCAGCAGCGACGTGAACACCACCATCGGCGGTGCCAACGGCCTGTACATCTCCAACGACGGTGGTGCTTCGAATACTTACCAAGGCAGCGAATCCCGCGTGTACGCGTATCGCGACGTGTTGGTTCCCGACGGTACCACCGAACTGCTGCTCTCCTTCGACTGGAAAGCACAAGGCGGGCTGTACAACTATGAATTCCTGCGCGTCTATTGGTTGGATCCTACTGTGGTGACGCTCACTCCCGGCAACAATCCTCCGACGGTGAATGGGGTCAACTATGATGCCGCCGCTCAGCCTGGCAACTACGGTCCTGACCATACGGAACACTGGCTGTCGCAGCATAATACATGGCAGCATCAGGAGATGGTTATCTCTGCTGATCAATTCACGGGGATGGGCAATGGCGACAGAATCTATCGTTTGGTTTTCCACTGGAGAAATACGAGCTATAACAACAATCCGCCGGCAGCCGTGGATAATATTGAGTTGCGCGCCATCACCTGTGCTACGCCGCTCGACCTCTTTGTGAGTAATATAGACGATCACAACGCTACGGTCTATTGGACTGGCAGTGCTGATTCATACGGTGTCACCATCACTTCTGCGACGGGTACGGATTACCAGACGACCAGCGGCAACTCCTTGACATTGACGGGATTGACCCCCAATACCTCTTATCAAGTGGCCGTGAGGGCGTTCTGCGGTACAGACTCTTCGATGCTTTCTCAGCCAATCAACTTCACCACAACGGAGGCTGCTCCTCTCAATGAACCGACGGTCACCACTGATGCGGCTACGGAAATCACGCAGACCACGGCTAAGTTGAACGGTACCATCAGCAACCCTGACAACGTGACCATTAACACGCAAGGTTTCGAATGGAAGGCCACCAACGGCGGTACTTACACGGGTGTGGTAGCTTCAGGCAACCCGATGAGCCACACCCTTACCGGACTGTCACCCAATATGAGCATCACCTATCGTGCGTTCGTGGTCACCGCCAACGGTCCTCATTATGGCGACGAAGTGACCTTCACGACATTGCCTGAAGACACGCCCGAGCCGTGTGATGCGCCTACAGGTCTGTCCGCTACGGATATTCAGTCGGAGAGCATCACGGTGGGTTGGGATAATGCTCCTGTGTTGAGATGGAAGATCCAGTACGGTCCACAAGGCGGTACATTGTCTTCTGCAACTGCTACCACGAACTCCTACACGATTTCCAACCTCACTCCGGAAACTACGTATGAAATCCAAGTGCAGGCTGTCTGCGAGGAGGGCAACGAGAGCGAATGGTCCGCGCCGATTGTTGTGACCACGCTGGTGGGCATCAACAGCTACCTCGAAAGTAACGTGACTCTCTACCCTAATCCTGCCATGGAATTCGTTGATGTCCGCATTGACGGCGATGTGAACGTGACGGGAATGGAGGTGTATGACGTTTACGGGAAATTAATCCGCACCGTTGTAGGGGCGAATAATGATTCGCCCCTACGAATCAACGTTTCCGATTTCTCTGCCGGCCTGTATTTCGTGCGCGTGACGACCGAACAGGGCATGGTGACGAAACGGTTCGTGAAAAAATAGTTTAGAGTTTAAGGTTTAAGGTTTAGAGATTACCCTTAAACTCTAAACCCTCAACCTTAAATCAAGCAAAGGTCGTTCCGGATTTCTGGGGCGGCCTTTTTTATAGTGTATTTTTTATGTTGAATTGTAGGGTAATTTTTTGTATTTTTGCCGCCTGAAATTTAGTATGGAAAAAAGTTTATAACTTGTTGATTAATAAGATATGAAAAAGTTATTATCTGTATTGATTTTGTCGGCTTTGTTCATGAGTTTAGCGCCAATGCGGGTGTCGGCTCTTCCTGTGGTGAACATGACCCTCGATGCTTGCGACAGCATTGTGGTGACCGACACGAACCATTATATGGCGACATTTGACGACGGTGTGGATTGTTGGAACCTCACTAGCGGCACCTCGAATTGGACTCATAATCCTTTCGGATATATCTATCACCAATTCGGCAACTACACCTGTCATGCCATCTCCCCGATTCTTGACATCAGCGCAGTGACGAATCCCTATCTTAGCTTTTACCAGATGCGTCCAGATTATGAGGGGAGCGGCGTTGGGGATCAGCTTTCCATCTATTATCGCAATATGAGTGCGGGTGCAGACTCTTCGTGGATTCTGCTCAGAACTTATACGGACAATATCAACTCTTGGGAGAAAGACTCTTTGCAACTGCCTGAAGGATTGACTCGTATTCAGTTGAGATTCACAGCTATAGGTATGGGCACTGTTGCCAACGGTTGTCGTTTGGACAATGTGAGCATCCATAATGTCCAGCATTATTGTCTCCCGGTAGAGCAGTTGACGGCTTCTAACGTGACGGACGGAACGGTCGATCTTTCATGGTCCGGTACGAGTGACAACGGATACCTTGTCAGATACAAGGCGGATAACGATACCGTATGGAGATATACAGATACGATTCAAAACACGAGTGTTCACATTCACCATCTCTTGTCGTTAACCCATTACACGGCCGAGGTGTCAGCAGTTTGTGATACAATGCTTTACGTAGCTGTGGATTTTACCACGACGATGCATGCGGTGAACTTGCCGTATGCCACGGACTTCTCTTCCGTCACGGAAGGGGAGTGGGAACTGAGCAATGGAAACTGTCTCAACCGATGGAAAATAGGCAATCCTGCTAATCTTCCGACTACCAGCGCGTTGTTTGTCACTTCCGACGGCGTGAATGCGCATTACGACAGTACCCATTTCTCGGTGGTTTCTGCCAGAAAAGTTTTCAATTCCAGCAACTCTGAGATGATCAGACTCTCCTTTGATGTGCAAATTGGAGGTGAAAGCTTTTTCGATTTCTTGAAAGTGTTTGTGGCTCCCGCCGATGTGCAATATCCTGCCGCCACCTTTTCTGTTTACTATGCAAAATACAATTATTCGGTTAATGCTTTTGATTTCAGCGAATATCTTAGCCAAACAGGTTCCCCGGCTTATCCGTATAAGTTGAATTTGACCAATGGCATTCTTCACGTGGAGGATAATTTGGTCAATCCGGTGCCTGGCGGACCATTTCAGATTGTTTTCCTGTGGGCGAACGACGAAGAGATAGGAACTCAGCCGAGTGTGGCGATTTCGAATGTCCAAGTTTCCGAAATGATGTGCGTCTCTCCTTCGAACCTGACGGTGGCGATGGTCACTTCACAATCCGCCACCATCGTTTGGGAATCTTCCGAAGGTGCCGACGGTTATATCTTGCAGTATAAGCCGTCGTCATTGCCCTGGAATGATCCCAGTGTGGTCAGCGTGAACTTGGAGGATCCTTATTTCAGCGTGACCGGAATTCTCACCCCGAACACCGACTATGATGTGCGTGTCGCCACGGATTGCGGGGCAGACACCAGCCTGTGGGCCACCACTACCTTCACCACGATTTGCGGTGTGATGAACGTGACCGACGAGATGCCTTTCCTGGAGAGTTTCAGCGTCGCTCCTGTGTGTTGGGATTTGAATGCCGGAGCGGAGGCTTGGCCGTACGATCAATATGCCGGCAACCTTCACCATACGTATGGTTCCTATCATATCAGTGCGATTTCGCCGATTCTGAATATTGCTACAGTGACGAACCCGATGTTGCGTTTCTCGCAAAAACGTCCGGATTATGATGGCTCTGCCATTGCGGATACGATGTCTGTCTATTATCGTTCTGTGCATGTCACATCAGACACGGCTTGGCACCTTTTGAGAACGTACCCGGAATACATGAACGTCTGGACTGAGGATTCTCTGATTTTGCCTCACGGTTTGGCCACGATTCAGTTGGGGTTCATGGTGCATGGCGCAGGATATGACGCAGATGGTTGCTATCTGGACAATGTGATGGTTTATAACGGAACTGCTGGTATTTGTCCCCCGGTAGTGCAACTGGCTGCGCAGAATTTGGCAAGCACTTCCGCGTTGGTCACTTGGACCGGTTTCAGCGAGAACGGCTATGATGTCCGTTATAAGGTGGAAGGCGATACTACCTGGATAGAGTGGGGTACTACGAATGATATGGGAGTGCAGATTGACAATCTGATACCGGGGCATCATTATACGGTGGAGGTCTCCTCCATCTGCGATGTCATGGAGTATGCTTCGTTGAATTTTACCACTCCTTTGGTGGCAGATACTTTGCCGTTCTTCACGGACTTCTCGAATGTGGCAGTCGGCGACTGGCAACTGAACAACGGCATTTGTACGAACCAGTGGGTGATCGGCACTCCAAATGCCGCTTCGGACGATCATGCGCTCTTCATCAGTTTTGACGGTAGTCAGGCGCAGTACAATCCTTCTGAATATTCTATCGTTTCTGCCAAAAAGTTGTTCGAGGCGGGTGATGCGGAGTCTTTCTTGCTCTCCTTTGATGTGCAAGTCGGTGGGGAAAGCCATTACGACTATCTGAAGGTTTTCTTGTCTCCCGAAGGCGTGGAGTATCCGGCATCAACGACAGGCACGACATACGCTGCCAGCAACTATAGCACGTATGCGGCTGACTTTAGCGATTTTCTATATCAAACGGGGAACCAGGATTTTATCTATAAGTTGAATTTGACGCAAGGTAACGTTTTGCATGTGAACTTGGAAATGCCGAATCCAGCTCCCGGCGAGTTGATGCAGTTGGTTTTCCTTTGGAGAAATGACGATGCCACGGGTGTCCAACCCGGTGCGATTATCTCTAACGTGAGCCTTGTGGAGCAGATTTGTCATAAACCGACCGACCTTGTTGCCTCTAATGTGGGAGCCACCACCGCCACTTTGGCATGGAATGGCGATGATGCCGAAGATCTGTATATCCTTCAATACAAGCGTGCTGGACAAAGTTGGGATGGTCCCGGCGTGACTACCGTACCTGTTACAGGCACATCCTACGTGATCAGTTCTGGACTGATTCAAAATATGGAATATGATGTTCGCGTGGCCACCAATTGCCTGAACGATACCAGCACATGGTGCATGACCTCTTTCACGACCGAGTGCGGTGTTGTGATAGTGACCGACAACGCTCCTTTCGAAGAGGACTTTGTTTCCTATCCTACCTGTTGGGATTTGACGAGCGGTTCTTCCCCATGGAGTTATAGTACACATGGCCAGTTTATCTACCATAATTACGGAGATTATACCTGCGATGCCATCTCTCCGGTGCTTGACATCAGTGCGGTGACGAACCCTTACCTCAAATGCTCCCACAGGCATCCTGATCATAGTGGTAGTGGTATAACGGACTCTATAAAAGTGTATTATCGCACTTCTCCCACTGCGCCATGGGTGTTGATTCATTCTTGCTCAGGTCCTATGGTTACTTGGAGCATTGATTCTATGGCTTTGCCCAACCCGACGAGTACTTACCAAATCAAATTCACGGCAATTGGTATGGGTAGTGAAGCCAATGGATGTTCTGTGAATGACATTTTCGTCTATAATCTGATTCAAGAGGAACCTACAGTTGCCACTCTTGGGGTTCAGGATGTCACTCATACCTCCGCCGTGCTAGTAGGCGTTATTTCCAATCCTGACAATATGGCTATCTTGTCTCGTGGTTTTGAATGGAGAGCATCGGGTAGCACTTATACCCAGGTGAGCGCTACGGGTGATACCATGGTGTACAATCTTACCGGTTTGTCACAAAACACCAGTTACAAATTCCGTGCGTTTGTGACTACGGCTAATGGCACAAGTTATGGCAACGAGGTGACGTTTAGGACGTTGGCTCCTTGCGATGCCCCGACGGGCTTGGATGTTGCCCGCTACGAGGATGGAGCTCTTACCATTACTTGGGATGATGCCGATGTGTTGGGTTGGAATCTTCAGTATCGTCATGAGAGTGAAGCTTTCAGTTCTGCAACGTCCACCACGAACAGCTATGTCATACAAGAAGTGTTAGACAATGCGACGTACATTATACGCGTACAAGCGATATGTTCTGGCAATGAATTAAGCGAGTGGTCTGATTCTCTTGTTGTGTTGACCAACAGTTTGCCGGAGTATCTGAAGAACAATGTTCTGGTCTATCCGAATCCTGCAAGTGATTATCTGAACATCCAAGTCACCAACGAAGACATCCAAGTCACGAGCATGGAGGTTTATGATGTTTATGGCAAATTGGTCACCGTTGTGAGGGAGAATAACAATTCGCTCTTGCAGACTCGCATCAGTGTCAGCGGGCTGGCTGATGGCATGTATTTTGTCCGAGTGACTACAGAACAGGGAATTCTGACAAAGCCTTTTGTCAAGAAATAGACAGGAAATCAACAGTCAATTGTGTATTAGGGTCGCGTTCATGGAAAATGAGCGCGGCCTTTTTTGTTGATTCAAAGTATGTTACAAAGGCATTTGTAAATGTTGATATTGTTGGTTATTTTTTTCGGTTTTTTGGTAAAACCTAAGAAATATTTTTTTATTTTTGCAGGTTCATTAGTATATTAACGGAAAATTATAAACAACCAAACACCATAGACTTATGAAGAAAGCTTATTTATTTCTGCTGTTCATGATGTCGATTTTTTATCGGGGATTTGCCCAAGATGTTATCAACGAGGGCTTTGAAGGTTCTGTTTTCCCGCCGGCGGGCTGGACGACCAGTGCCGTGTCCGACGATCCTGCTTGGACCGGTTGGATGCGTGCAAACACTGCCCACAGCGGCACTTACTCAGCCTTCGTGGAGTGGGCTTCCGATGGTCACGAATCCTACATGATTACCCCGCAGCTTTCCTTGTCAGGGCATAAAGTGCTGTCATTCTGGGTCGCGTCAGATTACGGTTCTTGGGTGGATAATACGACGCTCACGGTGGAAACCTCCACGGCTACCAACGCCATTGAGGATTTCACGGTTTTGCAGACCGTGACGTTACCGACTCAGGATTACCAGTTTGTGAATGTGATCATAGATCTTCTGCCCTATAGTGGTCAGACGCTTTATTTGGCTTTCCATATCCAGGATGATTATGGCACGGGTGTCTATTTGGACGATATCCATATCTATGACCTCCCCACCTGCTATGCTCCCACGAACTTGGCAGTGAGCAATGTCGGGACAACCTCCGCAACCGTCTCTTGGACTGGCGATTCCAATGTGTCAGCCTACGTGGTGGATCGGATGGATATGTCGAATCCTACGGCTCCTTCCGTTTTGGATACTGTGACGGGAACTACGTTCAATATGACAGGATTGCAGCCGACCACCAACTATCAGATGCGCGTGAAGTCCATTTGTGCAGACCAATCTGCCAGCACTTGGTCTAATGTGGTGACTTTTATGACCTTATGCTCACCGATTAATGTCACGGCTGAGCAGATCTGGCAAGAGGGTTTTGAGGAGTATTCCGGCGGCAGTACCGCTCCGCTGAACAGCTGCTGGGCAACTCCCGTGATTTCGACCACATATAACACTCCGTATTGTATTTGTAACTGGCCAACCGCCGCCCATTCCGGTGTCAACGCACTGGATTTGAGAGGTGACGATGGTCAGGCGAACATGGTGCTGTTGCCTGCATTCACGAATGCTCTCAACACGTTGCGTCTGGGTTTCTACGCCAACACCTCTTCCGTATCTGTTGCGAATTCAGGCTCCTTGACAGTGGGCTATGTGACCGATGAGAGCAATTCCAGCTCATTCGTTCCGCTGTTCTCCGTCACCCCTAACGATTCCTCTTTGGGCCGTGCTTACTCCGTTTATTATGGTCCGTTCGATTTTATCGCCGCTCCGGCTAACGCAACGAGAATGGCCATCCGCTATGTCTCCAATGCATGGAGTGTGTCATGGGATTTGGATGATATTTCCGTGTCGCTTATCCCTGAGTGTTCCGCGCCCACGCAGCTGAATGTCACCAACATTACCCCAACGTCGGCAAATCTCTTTTGGATTGGACAAAGCGCCCCGACCTATCAGTTGCTGTATTGGGAGTCGGGTTCCACGGACACGACGGTGTTGACGAATGTCGCATATAATAGCAATGGTTACGCCCTCACAAACTTGACCGAAAACACCACCTACGAATGGACGGTGAAAACGGTCTGTGCCAACGGTACCATCTATCCTGCCGCTACGGTGCTCTCCTTCACCACTCCGTTCAATGCATCGGATCTGCCTTATTTACAGACTTTCGATGACGTTGACTTTTCAGACATCACGGAGTATAACATCTTCGGCACGGGCGGCAACCAGTGGGCTATAGGTTCCGCTACGGGTCACCCTGGCAACTCCTTGTATATTTCAAGCGATAACGGCATTTCCAACAACTATGAAGGGACTTCCGCTTACTCATACGCTGAGTTGGATCTCACCTTCCCTACGGGTAGCTATGAATATCACCTTAGTTTTGATTATAAAGTTGTGGGTGAGTCTGGTTTTGATGAATTTTCAGTCTATTTGGCCGATGAAAATGCAGTTGTGACCCCAGGAACAGTTCCTCCTGGTACGGCGTTGTTGTACAAAGCGTATAACGTGTCCGAATGGACATCTGTTGATTTTACTTTGTTTAATGTGGCAGGAACCACGAAGAAGATCATCTTCTTTTGGACCAATGACTATATTATTTTCAACAATCCTCCTGTTGCAGTGGATAATATCTCGGTTTCATACTATACCTGTCCTCAACCCAGCAACATTTCGGCCAACAACATCACGGATGATGGCGCGCGCATTTCATGGCTGGAAAACGGTGACGCCACCGCATGGACCGTTTTTTACAGACCGGTATATTCCAATGAACCTTATATGGAAGCGTATGCATACAATACGCCGACCACAACCTTGATGGACCTCTATTCCAATACGATGTACGAGTGTTATGTGGTGGCTGATTGTAATGATGGTCAGTATTCAAGTGAGTCTCCTCACTTCACTTTCAGAACCCTGTGCGGAAACGATGGCATTACGTTGCTGCCGTTCTTCGAGGATTTTAGCAACTATATTCATATTAATGGTAGTGACTATGTTTCCTGTTGGACTCGTTTGACCTCCAATTCGCAACACTATGTATATGTGAATTGGGAGGATTACGAATCCGAATGTTTGGACTTCCATTACACGCCGAACTGTTACACCATGGCTGTTCTGCCGATGTTAAATTCCAGCATTCCGGTTAACTCTGTGGCGGTCAGCTTTGATGTGAGAAGAGGAAGTCTCACGGGTGGCCCCCTGGAACTCGGTGTCCTGACAGATCCTAACAATCCCTCTACTTTTGAGGTCATTGATACCATTAACTTGACTTACAGCAACTATTGGGAAAACCATCAGGTGCTTTGTGACAACTATACGGGTAGTGGCAGTTATTTGGCATTTAGGGTCAACAATGCTGGTAATAATCCTGTGTTGATTGACAATTTGTTGGTTGACTATCTGCCCACCTGCTTGCCGGCTTCTAATTTGACGGTCTCCAATTTGACCATGACTTCCGCTACCATCTCTTGGACAGCCAATGGTTACGACTATGGCGTTTATGTGATTGGTGCGGATACTACGTATTATGCGGCTCGTGACAGCTACATCACGTTGACCAATCTGCAACCCAGTTCTTCCTACAGTGTTATTGTGGTCACGTACTGTGGTTCAGATACCGCTAACGCTTCCAATCCGATGACCTTCTTCACCCCTTGCGGTCTGATTACGGTGAGCGAGGAATCGCCGTGGTTGGAGACCTTTGAGAGCTATATGGGGGGACCACTGACAGCCATTGATTTCTCGCCCTGTTGGGCGAAACCAGTCTCCTATACGGACGCCTCCGGTACTTATCCTTCCGTGTATAATTACGAACACGCTGCTCATTCTGGAGAAAAGGCTGTGAGGTTCAAAGGATACAATAATATGTTGGTGTTGCCGGAATTTGCCAATGACATCAATACGTTACGTTTTTCGTTCTGGGCCAATACCACTTCCGCATCCCCAGTGGGTCGCGGATTGATGGAAGTGGGTGTGGTGTCCAATGGTGCCGCCACGTTCATCCCTGTGGATACTGTGGATATTACCGCTTACAGTGTGCAGGGTACGGATTCTGAGAATGCTGACTTTATGGGACCGTTTGACTTCAATGTGATTGACAATATTCAGCCAGGTATGAGAATTGCTATCCGCTATCAGACAGAATATTTTGATGTTGCATGTTATTTGGACGATTTTACTGTCTCTTTGATTCCGGATTGTCCTTCTCCCATGAAATCCAGTGTGGCGATTTCCGATATCACTTCGAATTCGGCTCTGGTCACGTGGGTGGATCGTGATGCTTCTCATACTCAATGGGTTGTTTACTACAAGGAGTCTGATGATGATAACGCTTCTTGGATGACCACGAGTTCCTATACTATGTCTGCTACTTTGTACAATCTGACTCCGAATACTTACTACGATGTATATGTGGTTACCAAATGTGGTACCTATCCAAGTGAAGATGCTACTCGTGTGAAACATTTCTGTACTTTATTGGTGTCCGAGTCTCTTCCTTATACGGCTGATTTCTCAGATTTGGCAAGCTGGAAACTGGATAATGCAAATTGCACTAGCCGTTGGATGCAAGGACAACTCAGCGATGGAACGTACGCCTTGTATGTCACAGAAAATGATTCTACCCCTGGTTATTCATACAGCCCCAGTTCCTTGGTGGTGGCTGAAAAGATGTTCCTCATCGGGACTAACAATGAAGTTACGATCGATTTTGACGTGCAAGTAGGTGGAGAGAGCGATACTTGGGGTGATTTTGACTTCATGAAATTGTTCCTCGCTCCTGCTAGCAGTATTTTTGAGGCTTCTGATCTGCTGGTGGATCAACCGCTTTGGTCTTATCCTGACTATGCCACTTATGCGTATAATTTCACGGAATATTTCAGTCAGGCCACTTGTAGTCAGATTAAACCATACAAATACGCATTGACAAATGGAACGGTGCATGTAAGTGCGTTGATGCACAATCCCAACCCTAATCCTTCGGAAACATCAACGGCAAAAGTAGTGTTTGTATGGAAGAACGACTATTCCGGAGGTACACAACCTGGTGCCGTCATTTCCAATCTTACCGTCCAACCAGTCATTTGTCCGCAGCCTACCAATGTGGTGGCTTCCAACGTGGGCTCCAACTCTGCGGATATTACATGGACTCCCGGCCAGAATGAGTCTGAATGGGTCATTTCTTATAAGGCAGAGAACGAAACCACATGGACCGACATCACTGTGACCGTTCCGATGTATCAACTCACGGGACTTACACCTCATACTACTTACAATGTTCGTGTGGCTAGTAATTGCGGCGGTGGTCAAACTTCTCTCTACACCTACGCTTCATTCTTGACGAGTACTTGTGATGTGGAAGACCAGTGCACCTACACGCTTACCTTGGTTGATTCTTATGGTGATGGTTGGAATGATGCGTATGTGGAAGTCAGACAAAATGGTCTCACTATTGGCACGTACAGTTTGCAAGCAGGCACGAACCCTGTTTCTGATGCGATAGACCTCATGGTATGTACGAACAGTACTGTGTCATTGGTGTGGCATGAAGGTTCGTATGACTATGAGTGTGGATTGACGCTCATTGGTCCCGACGGAACTGTTCTCTATACAGTAGGGTCGATTAATGCTAATACAGGTACTGCTATCTATACATTTCTTGCTCAATGTCCGACTACTGTTCCGTGTCCCTCTCCGTTGGGTCTCACTGTCAGCAGTGTGACGAACAACTCTGCGATGATCACGTGGTTGGCGGGTTCGACAAATTCTTGGCTGTTGCAATACAAAGAGAGTTCGGCGGGTAGTTGGCAACCGGCAATACCTGTCAACAACAACACCTATACCTTGACGGGCTTGACCCCATCCACCACCTATTTGCTGCAGGTCAAAGCAGTGTGTGACGATGACGAGAGTGAATGGACCCAAAGCGTGCAATTCATGACCGCTGCTCCATCTACGGCTATAGAGCCCACCATTGAGACGAGAGCGGCATCTAATATTGCCTCTACCTCAGCCATGATGAATGGTGAGATCACCGATTTGGGTAACCAGACGATCGTCTCTCGCGGTTTCGAGTGGAAAGAGACAAGTAGCGACACCTTTGCGTTGGTTGAAGCCACGGGAACGGTGATATCCTATTTCCTTACCGACCTGTCAGCAAATACTTCCTATACGTATCGCGCGTTCGTCACTACGGTGAACACCACGACCTACGGCTCTGACATGGTTTTCACCACGTTGCCGATGCCGTGTCAGGCGCCTACGAACCTTGCCCAACTGTCTGTAACAGACAACAGCGTGACGGTGGTTTGGACCAACCATGCAGAGTCCGACGAGTGGCAACTCCGCTACCGTAGTGGAAATAATGATTGGGAGGTTCTGAATATGACCACCACCTATTACCAGCTCTCAGGACTTGCACCAAACACCACGTATGAATTACAGGTGCGTTCAATCTGTGACAATGAGACGACCAGCGAATGGTCAACTTCGCTCTTCGTGACCACCGTTGGTATTGAGAATTATCTCCAAAGCCAGATCACGCTCATGCCTAATCCGGCGAAGGAGTACCTCAATGTAAAATGCACGATGAATAATGTACCGTTGGAAGGTGCGGAAATCGAACTGCTTGACATGTATGGCAAGCTGTTGCAAACGATTGCGATCTCTTCTGAAAATACTCAAATCAACGTTTCAGGATTGGCCAGCGGTGTCTATTTCGTGCGCGTGAACACGAAAGAAGGCCAAGTAACCAAACGATTCGTGAAGGAATAATAATTCATAATTCATAATTCATAATTCATAATGCATAATGCATAATTGGCCGTGCGGGAATTCCCGGACGGCCAATCTTTTTTGGAGTTAGTAGTTAGCAGTTAGTAGTTAGCAGTTGACCAACAGCCAACTGGTTAACAGCCAACCAGTTAACAGCCAACTGCTAATAGTTAATGCCAATAGCTAACAGCTAACAGCCAAAAGCCAATGTCAATGCCTGAAATAAGTTGACCGCCTATGGTATAAAAACAGTCTAAAAAACCAAAGCAAGTCAACATGGAGAATTTAACAAAAGAGGAACGCAT
>ONHS01000063.1 GCA_900317715.1 uncultured Bacteroidales bacterium
TACGATTTGCCGTATCTCTGGCACGGACAAGCGATTATGACCGCTGGCAGCTACTTCGACACCCTTCACACGGTCAACGGTTGTGACAGCACCTTCGCGTTGAACCTTACTGTCAACCCGTCGCAATACCTGCTGACCACCGACACCGTCTGTGACGGCAACCTGCCGTATTCTTGGCGCGGCTTTAACCTCTCCGCTTCGGGTCATTACTTCGACACTGTCCAGAACACCTTCGGTTGCCTGGACATCTTCGAACTCGCGCTCACAGTGAATAACGGCAATGTGGTCACCCTCCGCGACACCGTCTGCGAAGGAAGCTACTACACCCTCTATGGTTTCGACACCCTCGCCGCACAGGCCGGCACCCTCTACCTCCATCAATATCTTGACAACAGTTTCGGTTGCGACAGCACGGTCAACCTTATCCTCACCGTACTGCCTGCATTCGTATCCGAGGCCTACGGCGAGACCTGCCAGAACACCCCGTACGAATGGCGAGGCTTTGTCTTCGACACCGAAGGCACCTACTACGACAGCCTTGTCGCCACCAACGGATGCGACTCCGTCTATGTGCTCCATCTCACCGTCAACCCGACTTACGACATCTACGTGAGCGACACCGCTATGCGTGAGCACGAATACACCTACGGAAGCTTCGTCATCACCCCCGCTGACAGTGGCACCTACGAGTACGACATGCAATACTACACCCTCGCGGGCTGCGACTCCATCATCCATCTCACCCTTTACGTCCAGTACAACGACGGCATCGAAACGCACGTGATGCTGCCCGACTTCAAGTTCTTCCCGAACCCGACCTCGGCAGTGCTCAACATCACCGGTGACCGGATGAAACAAGTGTTCGTCTATGACCTCAACGGCAAACTCGTCCGCAAGGTCAACGCCGACAGTCCGGAAAGCATGCAAATCGACGTCACCGGGTTCGCCACGGGACATTACGTGGTCAAAGTACTTCTTGACGACGGACAAAGCGTGACGCGCAAGATTGTGGTCAAGAGATGGTAATGTAATCTTTGTAGAGACGCGAAAAAACGCGTCTCTACCTTAAACGGTAAACGACGAATAACATGCAATTACAACAAAAATCCTACTGGATACAACTGCTGGTGTTGGCGTTGTTCATGATCGGCGGGCTGCTGATCTTCTCCTCCCTAGGGGAACTCATCATCCTGCTTATCTACCATACGCCAAACATGCTGGAGGCTTCCGACCCTGTAACGGCCATCCGTATCACGCAAATGCTCACAACCATCGGCGCATTTCTGATCCCTGCGTTGCTGTTTGCCTATTGTCAGGACCGGATGTGGTTCAACTACAACGCTGCCAACCGGAAACCGCCCTACTCGATGACCAACATCGTGCTGATTCTCTCCATCACGTTGTTGCCCATCGTAGGCGTATTGTCGGCGTTCAACCAGAACATTATGCCGCAGGAAGGTGCCGTTGCGGAGTTCATGCGCAACATGGAAGAAGCCGCCAACCATATCTTGGAGCTCGTCACCCGTCAGCACACCACGTGGGATCTCATTGCCAACCTGCTGATATTCGCAGTGTTGGCAGGGGTTTGTGAGGAGTTCTTTTTCCAGGGGGCCTTACAGCCGTTGATGATGAAATGGACGAAGAACCCGCATATCGGAATTCTTATCACCGCACTGATTTTCAGCGCATTGCATTTCCAATTCTACGGTTTCATCCCTCGATTTGTGTTAGGAGTCTATTTGGGATACCTCTTCTTCTGGAGTCGTTCGCTGTGGCTGCCCATTCTGGCGCACGTGCTGCACAACGCCCTCTCTATTCTCATCGATTACACCCTGCAAGGCCGCGGCATCGACACCGACAACCTGCAATTCACCGACGTGCGCGGCTCCATCCCCACCGCCATCTCCTGCACCCTCGTCAGCGCCATGGCGATTGTGTATCTGTGGAGAACCTATCGCGACGGAATCAAGGACGAGAGGTAGGAAACTTGGATCCTGGATCTTGGAACTTGGATCCTTCCTGGAACTTGGAACTTAGACTTAGACTTAGACTTTGGCTATTAGCTGTTAGCTGTTGGCTGTTGGCTAAAACACATGACGTTGGCCCAACTACTAACTGCTAACTACTAACTGCTAACTACTAACTGCTAACTACTAACTGCTAACTACTAACTGCTAACTATTAAAAGCTTATCTCCAACGACACTCTCACCCCGTTCTTCCCCCAGCCGGTCAGGTCTTTGGCATAGGTAAGGCGGCGGACGTAATCGATACGCAAAACTTGTAATATGTTTTCAATGCCGGCGGTAATTTCCATGTACGGCACTTTTCCCATTGGCGAGCAGCCGTCGGGCAGCACGTAGAGACCTGGGGTATTGGGTGTCGGCGTGTTCTTGGCCGACAATCCGCCGTAAACACCGTTAAACGAAATCACTTCGCGGAAATGCAGCCGGTTCCACAGCGGAATACGGTTGAAAATCCATCCTTTCAGGTGATATGTGGCATACAACCCTACATATTTGTCCATAATGAACTCCATCGGCTTCATCAGGCAGAAGGTGTTGGGCGTGAGAAACCACGACTGATTGCTCTGCGGGACGAACAGTTTCGGAAAAGGTACCGCGTTCCAAACGATGCCACCCTGCGCCAAAAAATCAATATAGCCGAACGCGGAAAGCCCAAATCGTTTTTCAACGGACAATTCCGTGCGGTTGTACCAGTGCAGTCCACCAAAAAGGCCGAAAGTATGCGTGAGTTCCAGCACGGCCGGATTTTTGGCTAATCTGAGCATATCGCCTCTTCCGGATTGTTTGTTGTAAACCCGCTCACCAGGCGCCCAACGAATCCTCACCGTCCACTCCATGTTCTGATAATCTTGGATACGCGTGGTCGTGCCGTCAGGGTTAATCCTCCAGTAATTCAACGTGCCCGCACCCTCACTGCTTTCATATTGCAACCAAGTGTCAATACTGAATTTATTCTGCCACTCTCGCAAATAACGCAACTTATGACGGCGGACATACTGTGCCGCAGAGGCCAGTGAATCCGTATAGGACATCAGCAGATTGTCACGATCCATATATGAGAAGTTCTGCCCTATCATCTCCATATCATAACTGGTACTGAGATAGAGGGCATGGCGCGGGAATTCGTTATAGTGACGCTCCTTCTTCACAAAACTGTAAATCATGGTGGCGTTGTACTTGAACCGCAAATCTTTGCAACCAAAGGCGAGATAACCCGTCATAAACAATCGATCGTGAAGCTTGGCGGTGGTCATGGCCCCGACACGCAAGCGAAGTCCCTCCGTCGGGTTATAGCTGATCATGTCGTAAATGGTACCAATGTCCAAAGGACTATCCTTCCGTTTCTTTGTCGTGGGAATATAGCCTGTTGCTACGATTTCCGCCGTTTTCTCCAACACTTTGTATGCTGGCAACTGCCGAAGCTCGCTCGACAGGCTGTCGATGACGGACTCCTGCTGATTCAACGGCTCCGGACGCATCAATCCCCACTGCCACCGTTTGTACTTTTCGGCATCTGGGGCCACTATTTCCCCTCCCTTAGCCAATAACGAATCCGGGATGCTGGCGCCTACCTCATATTGGTAATAGAGGGTGTTCTGACGAATATAGACCTGTCGCTGTTTCTTCTTCTTTCTCTTTATGATGACAAAGGAAGCAAACGTTTCAGAAGTATTCGGCACCCACAAACCAAGACTGTCAACCTTCTTGAAATCTTGCTTGACAATCAGTCGTTTCACATAATTCATATTGATATTGATGGGAACATTGATGGCATACTTTTTCAGAGCGTAGGTACCGTCATTCACAATGTAAAGCCGACCCGTGAAGCCGAAAGTCCGGCTGTTGACTGGCGCGAAAGAGAGCTCAATGCAAGGAATGCTGTCAACAAGCAGCGTATCGGTAATGTAATAATGGTAATACAATGTCCCTATCGTGGAAGAGAGTGGACTCACGAACCTGTTGAGCATCAAGTCAATATTATTTTCAAAAATATTCACTTCCGCAAACATGGCATCCAAGTTCACGCCATTCCCCTCTTCATTCAGCACCTCATCTATTCCTTTCATTCGTTTGGCTATCATATAGTTAACCATCTTATGAGGCGATTTTTGATAGTAACGATCCGACAAAAACTCTCTTATGGAGAAGGCCAATACGGGAACCGTATCCGTATGGATAGTATCAATGTATTTTTCCAGGAAGGAAAGCTGGCGATTGAATGCGTTTTTCTGGAAGTTCATGTCAAAACGTCCAAACGACATCACCATCTTTTTGTAAATCTTTGATTTATAGCTATCGGCAAATTCTATCGTATTCGAATCCTTACGTGCAATCACCTTCTCCACGAGTTCCACGGCGGGATTCCCTTTACGGACATATTTAGGCTTTTTGCGTTTCGAAACCACCACCTCCTGTAGTGACTGGGTCATATTGAGGAAGATGTTGAGCTGTTTGGTGCCAGATGTAACAATCAATGTATCAGGCTTAAAAAAGGAATAACTCACCAACAGTGTATCGGTTTTCGCAAACGGCAAACGATAGGAGCCGCGCGTATTCGTGTAAGTACCCACCGTGGAGTTCAACCACTGCAGCCGTGCCATATAAACCGCCACCGTATCGCCCTTTTCGTCCACAGAATAGACCTTTCCCCGCAGGTCCTGCGCCGAAAGTCCGCCCCAAAACACACATTGCAGGAGCAAACACCCGACCCATCCCACCAAAACGGTCAGTTCCCGAATCTTCCCAAAACCTCTTATTCTGTTCATTGACAAATTGGCTATTGGCTGTTAGCTATTGGCTGTTGATTATTACTTAGACTTAGACATAGGACATAAACTTAAACTTAGACTTAGACTTAGACTTTTCACCTAGAACCCGGAACCGCCAACTACTAACTACTAACTACTAACTGCTAACCGTCACGGTACCGGATCATACCCACTCCCTCCCCATGGGTTGCAGGAGAGCACGCGCTTGAGGGTCAGCCACGAACCTTTGAACGGACCATGCTTCTGGATGGCCTCAATGCCATAGTTGGAGCAAGTGGGCGTGTAACGACAAGCGCGCCCGATGAAGGGCGACAACGTCACTTGATAGAGCTTTATCAACCCTATCAACATCATAGACAAGATTTTACAAAAGCCTTGGTAAAGCTTTTTCATGGCTTTTCAGAGGCTATTTTGGACGTAAGGTCCTGGAATATTTGTACGGCGGCAGACTCCACCTGCTGTTGCGTGGGCTTTTCCACCCCCACGAACATCCAACACATATTCAAGGTATGGTGATCAGGCAATGTGAGTTCGTGACGATGAAGTCGGTACGCCTCTCTCAGCAGCCGTTTCACGCGATTGCGATCCACCGCGTGATGGAAGCGCTTTTTGGAGACTAACACCGCTATTTTTGGGGCAACATCATCATTGGCCTCCACCACTTGGTAGAAGCATTTCACGGGAAAGCAGAAGACACTCTGTCGTTGTTGCACCACCTCTTTGATGAGCAACGACGATTTCAGACGATGGGTTTTCGGGAAGGAAAACGATTTAGCGTCTGCGGCTGGCATATTCTTTCAAGAAAGCATCCAGGGCCTCAGTCAAGGAGGGATATTCTTTGGTGGGAGCCATGACATGAAGAGTCCAACCCGCCTCCTCCACAGCTTGTTTAGCCGCATTGCCCAGCGCAGCGAAAGCCTTCTCGCCCTGTTGGAAATCAGGGTAGTTATGTTGTACCGACTTGACACCGTTAGGGCTGAAGAACGCAATCATGTCATATTTGTCCATATCCACATCGTGCACCAAATCGGCAAACTCGATTTTGAAGACCACAGCCTGCGCGAACTTAATTTCATTCTCCGTCAGCACCGACTCCAGTTGGGACGGAATACCGTCCTGACTGCACGGGATCAGCATGCTCACCGACTTGTTCTTGATCAGAAGATCGTAGAAACTAGCGACCTGCGCATCTTTTGCGGCAAACACGCGACGTTTCCGATACGGCACATACTTCTGCAAATAGAGTGCGATAGACTCGGTGGCGCAGAAATACTTCATCGATTCCGGCATCTCAATACGCATATCCTTGCACAATTCAAAGAATTTGTCAATGGTATTCGTACTCGAAAACACGATGGATTCGTATTCCAGAATATTGATGTGCGTCTTCCGAAATTCGATGGCCGTCGTACATTTGATCTTAAAGAATTTATAGAAATCAATATTGATACTATACTTCTTAATCAGGTCCCCGTAAGGAGATCTTTCGACATCCTCCGGCGCATTTTGGGAAACTAATATGTTTTTTATTCTCATTTCAATACTTTTATGAGACCTATATTATTTTCTTTAATTTATTATCTATCAAACAATTAACAATACCTTAAACAATAGTATCCAAGGTAAAATTTCAAGGGTGCAAAAATAGAGAAAAAAATGAAACCCGTGGCCGCTCATTGAATTTATTTTCATCAGGCGATAGAGCCATATCACGAGAAGAACCAACAGAACGGCGAAAAGGACATAATAGAGGAAACGGAAGCCAGCATACTGCACCAGAAGAAGCATCGGGAAGGCCAGCACGGAGAAGTCGGTCATCACGATGAATTTGTACTGATTCACGGCGGCACGTTCCTTATCGCGACCGAAAAGCACGGAATAGAGTTCGTTAGCAAGCAGTTTGAGGACATACGCCGACAACAGCACCACAAAGCCGATACCCAGGTAGGCCACAAAGGGCAGCTTGGACATGGGGGAAGGCAAATAGGTGGTACAGAACATTACCAACCCAGCGGTGAGGGTAAGGAGGTCGAAAAGGAGCAGCAGGATGGAACCTCTCGTTTCCAAAACTTTGCCGTCGCGTTGCACCAAGGAGAAATGGCGTTGAGAGAAGAGGGCATGGAAAAGCAACAGCATCTTGCGCCGAAACGTGACAAGCAACAGCGTAAAGAGGAAAAGCAGCACACAAAACAAGGCCGTAAGCCAATTATTGGGCTGCAAAACTTTATCCCAGTTAAACTGGGTGACCAGAAGCCAATGTTCCAACGACATTGATTGGAGGGAAAAACCGAACGGAAGAAACGAAACTACTTAACTAACAGCTTCTTAGTGCACATCATACGTCCATCTGCCTCAATACCATAGAGATAGACACCAGGGCTGAAGGAACTCACGCTGATTTGCTTGCGACCGACATTGCTGACGGCGGTACGATAGACTTCCTTGCCCGTGAGGTTCTTAATCACCAAGAAGGCATTATGTTCAGGAGCCACGAAATCGATGTTCACAGAGGAAACCGCAGGATTCGGGTAAGCGCGCAACACCTTCATCACATCGGATTCACGCACACTCGTACCTGTGCTGTAACCAATATAGAACGAAACCGCGTCGGACTCATTGTCGGTTCTGAAGAACGTGTATTTCACCAAAGCGGGCTCGGCAGGTCCCATGTAGATGGTGTGCAACCCCATCCCATCGGTAGAAGACACGACCTCATTAGCGGCCAAGTTGAGAACCATCGAGAGGTTTCCGGTGTAGCATTCGCCGATGCAGAAAGAGAAGTCGGCCTCGTCGCCATGGAATATAACCTCTTTCTTGACACGGAACTCCAAAGCGCTGCCAGTCAGGTTCTGGTAACCGAAAAAGGCATCCGTTTGGTCGCTGTGCCCGTCAACCGGCACAAAGACCGTATCATTATTGTTCATCGGGGTTTCACCATAGAACAACTTGATTGACTGAGCGTTAACCGCCACAGCCGCCATAACTAACAGGAAAGTAAATATTCTTTTCATAACCTAATTTTTCTATTTTATACAGTTTGCAAAAATACACTTTTTAGACAATGTTCGGCGTGGAAAGTTTAATAATTTTTTTTGCCATTGGCTATTAGCTGTTGGCTATTGGCAAAAAGCTAATAGCCAACAGCCAATAGCAAAAAGCCAAAAGCCAGAAAAGGCGCACCGAAATGGCACGCCTTTTCTTCAAAACTATACAAGAAACAAATTATTTTTTGCGTCTTTTGGGTTTGAGGTTGTGTTTTGCAACGAATTCGTCCAAAACTTCCTTCAAAGTAGGAGTACCGATCTCCTGCAGTTCATAACCGACCTTCACAACGGGTTGTTTGATCTTGATGAAACGAGGCAGGTCGATAGGAGTACCGATAACGACAGCGTCGCAAGGAGTGTTTGCGATGGTCTTCTCGAGGTCCTTCATTTGCTCAGCACCATAACCCATAGCAGGCAGCAAGGTACCGATGTTCGGATAAATCTTGAAGGTTTCAGAAAGTTTACCAACAGTGTAAGGTCTCGGGTCAACGAGTTCTGCACCGTGTTTCAGAGCGGCAACTGTACCAGCACCGATCTTCATCTCACCGTGGGTCAATGTAGGACCATCTTCCACAACGAGGACTTTCTTGCCCTTGAGCAGTTCGGGTTTGTCAACCGTGAGGATAGAAGCAGCGTCGATCTGCTTAGCCGTCGGGTTGATTTTGCGCAAGTTAGCGCGAACGGTGTTGATGTTCTCCAGAGAAGCGGAGTCGATCTTGTTGATGACGATGACGTCAGCCATACGAGCGACAACTTCACCAGGATAGTAGCTCACTTCTGCGCCGGGACGCAACGGGTCAGCAACGCCGATGGTCAAATCCGGAACGTAGAACGGGAAGTCGTTGTTACCACCGTCCCAAAGCACGATGTCGCAACCGTCGGGATCGTTCTCAGCACCAGCCATCTCAACCCACTTGCCGGTTTGAGGATCTTTGGTCTTACCACCCTTGAGGATAGCTTCGTAGTCAACACCAGCGTAGATGACGTTACGTTTGGTCACCACATGGGGTTCGTACTCTTCCATCTCCTCGATGGTGCAGTTTTGATATTTGAGGTCATCAACGCAAGCGAAACGTTGGACGATTTGTTTGTTCAAATCGGGGTCGTAAGGCATGGGGTGACGCACAGCGACCACTCTGAAGCCCATTCCAACGAGATATTCGATGATCTTACGGGAAGTTTGTGATTTACCGCAACCGGTACGGGTAGCGCCGACAGCGATAACGGGCTTTTTAGACTTCACCATGGTGTCTTTCGGACCCATGAGCCAGAAGTTAGCGCCAGCTGCATTCACGATAGCGCTGATGCCCATGACGTATGCGTACGGTTTGTCGCTGTATGCGAACACACAATCGTCAACGTCGAATTCCTTGATCAGTTCAGCCAACTTGGATTCGGGATAGATTCTGATACCCTTCGGGTAAAGATCTTCACCAGCCAGTTCCTTCGGATACATACGGTCGTCGATTCCGGGAATTTGCTCAGCGGTGAAAGCCACCACATTGTAGTTTTTGTTGTGACGGAAGAAGGTGTTGAAGTTGTGGAAGTCACGACCTGCAGCACCAATGATGATCACATTTCTAACTTTTTTTCTCATAAAACTTTAATTTTTTGATGTTTATAAAAAAATGTAATAGAGTTTCTGCTTTTTTGCGGGTGCAAAGGTATAATTTTTTTGCATACAAAGCGTGATTTTGATTTTTTTTTTGACAAAAGACTAATTTCCCTTCTGCAAAAGAAATTCACCGTCACTATTTCGCGTTCGCATTCTGATTTCCAGACTCGGCATTCGGGACCCGGAGACTGCCTTTTCCTACATGATCATAGTACGACTGAAGGACGGCCTTCAAATCACGCTCCAACGCCTGTTGCTCCGGATCGGACATATCCATAATATTATTTTGCTGAAGAGCATCATCCGCAGCATATACATACCTGCGACGTTCCCCATCGAAATAGAGGCTCAACGAGTCGGTCAGCGCCTGATAAATTTGATGCACGCAGTTCACTACCAGGGGTTTGCGATCAGGCTCATTGAAGACATCACGTCCAAAAGCAAAATAGGGTTTGTCATACCCCATCAATCCTAACGTGGTGGGCATTATGTCAACCTGCTGGGTCACATGCTCATAACGACCCTTTACAGAATGGTCAGGCGTAAACATAAAGTATATGATAGCGGTATTGCCCCTGGGCTTGCGCGTCTCCTTAGCGGCCATCTGCGGCGACACGTGATCGGCCACAAAGATGAAGAGCGTGTTCTCAAACCAAGGCATTTGGGAAGCTTTTTCGAAGAATTTGCGCAAGGAGAGATCGGTATAGGCCACACAAGGTTGCACCGGCGTTTTCCCCTGAGGCATTTTGCCCGCATATTCGCTCGGCAAATCGTAGGGATGGTGAGAGCTCAACGTAAACACCGCAGAGAAGAACGGAGTTTCCAACTGGTTGAGTTCATCCGCCATATATTGCAGGAAAGGCATATCCCAAATGCCCCACACGTTGGCGCTTCCTTTTTCAGGATGTATTTTTTCGTAATCTTCCCGATTATGGAAATGATCGATGCCACACAGCCTGCCGAAAGCCTCGAAACCCATCTGGTTGGTGGAGGCGCCGCAGAAAAAATGCGTGCTATACCCCTGATGGGCAAGGATACGCGGCAAGCCGTCCAAATCGGTCAAAGATTGCGGCATCAGCGCAAAAGGCGTCCTATACGAAGGAATTGACGTGAAAATGGAGGGAAGCGCTTCAATGGACTTCATTCCGTTGGCGAAGGCATTGGTGAACACCAGCCCCTCGCACATCAGAGAATCCAAAAAAGGAGTGTAGCCGCCATCCGGATTCAGATGAGGAGCCAAATATTGCGAATGTTCCCGACTGAAACTTTCCAACACGAAAATCACCACGTTTTTGCCTTTCGCCACCGGCGTCTGCGTCAAATTCGGATAATGATATGGGGAGAAAATTTTTTCCAACTCCGATTCGTCAAAATAGATCGGCGATTCTATTTCTCGCATCCCCATCGTACGAATCAGACAGAACGGATTGCTCAGTATCAGCATACCCTTTTGAGGGGACTGTGCATAATAGGAGACATTGCCCATGGACATCGGACGCGCCTTAATGTCCGTGGACCCTCTGATGCCGAACGCCCATAACATGACGGCTATGGCCAATGACAACACGCCAACGCCATAATACAGCCAATTGTTCTTTATCTCTGTGGGGTGATATTTGATCTTTTTATACAGATAAACCAGCAGGAAAATCAGCACCGCGCCAAACAGCACCAAATACCAGTTCTCCCCCATTCCTTTGAACAGAATATCGAAAGTGTTGTCATTTTCACGGAAGAAGTGTGTCTCCTCTGAAGTAACCCTTTTGAAAGCATAACTGAAATAGATCGTGTCCACTAAATTCAGCACCACTATCCCTAAGGTATTGGTAATGCAGAACAGCCAACACAGAACTTTCTGATAAACACTATTTTGGCGAAAGCGAAAAGGGATCAGCGACAGTAAAATGAACGGGGCGTTCAGATAAAAGATGGAGGCCGTGGCGAACTTCATCGAACCTGCAAAAAGCATGGGGATTTCCGACCAAGTCAACGGTCCCATCAACATCCTGTTGTAGCCATAAAAAGCGACCTGAGTCAAAATGATGCAGGCATATAGGAGCAACAGCCTTAAAATCAGGACTGTAATATCATTCTGCAGAAATTTCTTCATAAAAAACTCACCTTCTAAAAAAAGTGCGCAAAAGTATATTTTTTTTGGCATTTTTTTCCTTTGTCAGCGCATATTTGAATTTTATGTACCTTTGCAGCCTTGAAAAATAGTTTTGCTGAATTCGTTTCACGTTCATGTCCAAAAAACGGATATTATTCATTGTCAACCCCATATCAGGGCATCGCGACAAAAAGCGGTTTGGGGAAAGCGTTGCCAACGTACTTGGCGACAAGAACTTCGCGTATGACATTGTATTCACGGAACGCGCCGGTCACGCTACCGATTTGGCCACCGCTGCGGTGGGAAACTACGACATCGTGGCAGCGGTGGGCGGCGACGGCACCCTCAACGAGGTGGCGCAGGGGCTTCTCCACAGCGACACCGACATGGCCGTGATTCCCTGCGGCTCCGGCAACGGACTGGCCCGCTGTCTGCACCTCCCGCGGAAGACCTCCGACGCGCTGCGGCTGTTGCGGAAAGGCAAGGCCGAGCGCATCGACACCGCCACCGTCAACGGTCGGCTCTTCCTGAGCGTAGCGGGCATCGGGCTGGATGCACAAACCGCCCACGACTTCGCGCAAGACCCCAGACGCGGATTCATTCCCTACGCCCACTACGCCACCAGCAACTACTTCCACCTCAAACCTGAAACGATACGCATCACCTTCGACGGGCGCAAAACGCTGATCTGCAGCCCCATGCTCGTCACATTCGCAAACTCCAACCAGTACGGCTACAACGCGATCATCGCGCCACACGCCTCGCTGCAAGACGGGCTGCTCGACGCCTGCATCCTCAACCGTCCGCCCCTGCCCGCCATCCCCGCCTTCGTGGGTATGTTGATGCACGGGCACCTCGACCGGTCGCGTTACCTCACAGAGATTCAGTCGGCGCACATCACCGTAGAACGGCCCTGCGCCGGCGTGGTGAACATCGACGGCGAGCCCGTGATGATGGAAGCGGTGCTGGAGGTGAAAGTGGTGCCGCAAAGTCTCAACATCGTGGTGCCAACCCTCTGAAATCCAACAAAAAAGGGAGCCCTTTCGAGCCCCCTGGATTTATGCATCAATCGCCATAATGCCGTTACGGCACAAGCGTCTTACATTTCACTTCTCTACCATAGAAGGTCCCTTCTCCCGTGGTTACGAATGCCCGATAGACATATTCCGTGTCAGGTGACAGACCAGTAAGGCTGTAAGACATCGTAGTGCCGGAGGCCGACACCGACGTGTAGGCACTGGCACCGGAAACCTTCCACTCAAAGCCTTGTGTGGAAATCGTCTGCTGCACATGGTGGGGATTCGTGATCGTGCCTTTAAGGGTGACGGAAGAACTCGTAATACCCGTAGCTTCGGCGGTAGTCACGGAGAGCGCATCTCTCAGACAGCGGACCGAACGGCCGTATTTCAGGGCATCGTATGCCAAGGCCACCACATCGTACGTAACCCTTCCAAGACGGAAGAAATATCCCGTGGAATCTGAGCCTGGCTGGTTGGAAGAAGACCAGAAGTGCGCATCTTTACCCGGATCAAACTCGTGTCCACCCAAACCCGTAACGGTATCTATGTTGCCGCCAAAATTATCATACCAAGCGCCAGCTGGGATGGCGGAAAAATAAGAAGCGTCGTTGAGATAGTCCGGACCCTGATATTGCGGGCTGCACGGTCTGGCAACAGCATCATTATTAATGGTATAGGTTATGGGGGGCGTTTCAACATAAAACCAGAAATCCCGGGAAGCCACCGCTTTGGCCAAATTAGAATTGTCGTTGTCGCACCAATATTCGGCATTCTCTTTCAGATAACCTATGAAATCACTCCAGTCGTCATAACTTGGCACATGCCAGCCTGCAGGACAGAGACTGTCGCGAACGGCGGCATATCCGTTGTAGTAGAAACCGAAGATGGAGTCCGGAGCATCGGTCTGACTAACAATGACACTGGTGTCTTTATCTAAATCGCTCAACCGATAGTAAGCAGGCACCGTCGTTCCGATCTGATTGGAGATCGTGCTGCCTTTACGGCACCGTCTGGTAGAGGTTGCCGTCAGCATCGGTCATGGTACCGCACGACACTTCCGGATGGTTGGGAGTAGTGAAGGAGAGCTCCTCGCCATAGACAGTCTTGTTGTCGTATTGGACAAACGCCATATAGTCGTATTTCGTGTTTGGTGTAAGGTCGGTGAGGGTATGGGTCATCTCATCCCCACCGGAATATATCTCAGTATCGTAAACGTAAACCCCATGGCTCTTCTTCCACATAAATCCCTTCGCCTGCAAGGTGGTGTTGCTGGGATTATCGACATTACCGTGTATCGTGGCCCCTGTCAGCGTGACATCGGTGGCATCACCCGTCGTGGCGGAAACCAAAGGCGTGGTGAAGGAACGTTCGATGCCATACATGGTCCTACCTTCGTACTTGACGTACGCTCTGAAGAAGTACTTCGTGCTTGGCATGAGGTTTCCGAGAGTAGTGGTGAATTCCGCACCTTCAACAGCTGTGGAAGCATATTCGGAATCCCCGTTCTTCTTCCACTCAAACCCCATTTCTGTGACGGCCAAGTTGTCGGGATTGGTGACGGTGCCGTAAAGCTTGGCCGACGTGGGGGTAATCTTCGTGGCACTGTACTCCTCATCATTGACGCATCGAACGGAGAGGAGTGCGCTCTTTGGATTAGTATAATCTTCTAAATCAGCAAAATATCTTGATAATAAATAGTACATGGCGTCACTTTCAGTGGAAGGCTTTGCAATCCAGTAATTAGCCAAAACCTCAGCATACATGGGGTACGATGTTCCATAACTGAGATAACCGGCAGGAACAGCGGAAAAGCCAGAAGCGTTGTTGTTCTCCGGATTTTTGCCTATTGAGCAGTCAGCATCATTAGGAGCCCATAACAAACTATCCGCCAAAGCCTTCGCAATATTAATCGGATCAGTGCCACAGTAATAGTAAGTTTCCGTATAGTTCTTGAGCATCGTCCAGTCATCTTCGTTCGACACATGCCAGCCTTCAGGACAAAGTTTGCTGTCGCCCGTGTCAGCAGCAGCATACCAGTTGTAGTAGAAACCAAATGTGGAGTCCGTATAGGTAGGGATGTCGGGGAGAACATCCGCAGAAGAGACGCGAGAGAAGGAGGCGGAAGAGGACTGGTCGGGATCAACATCCTCCGGAACGGGGTTTCCGTTGCGGAACTTCGTGGTGCGCAAGTTGGTCTTGGTCCAGCACTGCCCACCGATCTTTACCGTCTCGTAGTGGTTGCCGCTGGCATCGATCATTTGGGAAGTGCCGCAGGAGAAGGTTTCAGGTTGTGGTTCCTGCTCCGCATCTTTCAGACAGCGGACGGAAATAGCATCTTCCTTGTCAAGTTTATAAGACCTTACTATTTCTTCTGAATAAGACATGCTAAAAGCCCACGCTTGGTTATCTTCGGGCGTAGGAGTCCAGAAATGAGCGTTATTTCCATAGTTTTGGAACGTGTTTTCCCAATATCCTGCCGGGAAAGCGGAGAAACCGGAGGCGTTGTTGGTACCTCGGTCGCTGCCTACTGCACAATTCTTATCTTCGTATTTCCAAGCATAAATAATTTCCTCGCTTTGGTTTGTATAATGATGGGTGCCGGCCAATGCCTTGGCGATATAGTCGGGATTACTGTTGCAAATGTAATCGCTCTGGCCGCCCATATAGGTGGTCAGCTGTTCCCACTCCGCCTTGGTCGGCACATGCCAGCCCTCGGGACAGAGCGTGTCGCCCGCCACGGCATACCCGTTGTAGTACATGCCGTAAACGGAATCCGGATAATGCTCGGCGACGGCATCACTTGCGGCAGGACGGTAATAGGAGGCGGTATGCGACGAAGCATCCTGATTCTCAGCGATGGTGCCACCGTTGCGGAACTTGGTGGTGCGCAGGTTGGTCTTGGTCCAGCACTGCTCGCCAATCTGGACGGTCTCATAGCGGTTGCCGCTGGCATCCATTATCTTGGAAGTTCCGCAGGAGAATGTCTCGGGCTGGGGTTCGGGCGTAGGTTCCGGTATAGGCTCAGGTTCGGGTTCGGGCGGAAGTTCACCGCCGTCCTTGACGCACCGCACACTCGCGCTGATACCCCCGAAATCTTGCACGCGGACAATCTCATTGCAGTAATACATCATCTTGTACATGGCAGGCTGAGAAACGCCGCCCGTTGTATCGACGGCCCACAAACAGCCCTCCGTGTACATACTTTCAAAACGTCCGATGGCGCCGTTGCGCATACCCGAAGCGTCCCAGGAGAAGCCCGTAATGTTAGTGCCGCCATTGATCCACCCGATGGTGTTGCGCAGCTCATCCGCCGTGTAGTGGGATTTCACATAATCGAACAGCGTCGTCGTGGGCAGACTCCAACCTTCGGGACAAATATCCTGCATGACGGCCACCTCATCGTAGAGTCGTCCATGAGCAGCCACATTCCCGGTCTCGTCCGGAAACTGAAGACTCTTGTAGGCATACACGCCTGAGGTCAGGTCTGAGGTCACCGCCAGGTTCTTGAGCATCCAGCAGTGGCCGGCCAACGAAACCGTCGGATACGGATTGTTGTCGCGATCATACACCACTTCGTCGCAAATCGTAGTGCTCTCGTCCACGACTTGCGCCTGCGCATCAAAAACACAAAAAATTGACACACAGGAAATTAAAAATGCAATAATATAAGATTTTTTCATATAGGTAACGGTTCTGAAAAAACGCGCGAAAGTATAAAAAATGTACTTTTCAGCCTCAAAAAGTACGAAAAAAAACAAATGAACCTTGACGTTCTCCAAACCAATCATAGAAAGACATTCAAAATGAGAGAAGAACATCAAATAAACATTAAAAATATGTACAAACAAATCCAAAAAACAGTCATGAGGAACAACTCTCCACCGCCATTCTTAACCAGTTGCGCAGCCCATTGAACTATGTTTTCTCGGCCGGTTACGCCTTGACCTTTCTATGCCCATTTTGAGGTGATCAGCGGAGCCACAGCCCGTGTTCCGCCCGCACGATAGCAGGGCTGTACATCGGCCCCATCCGCGATGGCCGCCAACTGCCTTTCGTAACTGCGCAGCATCTCAACCTTGGCCGCGATATTCCGGGCAGCATTCTCATCCACCGGCCCTGCCATGGCAACCTTTGACAAAGCTGCCATTATGCAAAAGAACAATACAGTAATCCTTTGGCTCATAACGCCTTTTAAATTTCAAAAAAAATTAAAAGTCTTTCTCCATTGTGAATTGCAGACGATCGGGATGTTCCGTGATGAGACGGAGGAAATTCTCCTTTGAGGCGGTGTGCATGCTACCTACTATTTCAATATCTCCAGAACCATTGGTATAAAGACCGATTCCACGAACCAATCCATAAACCACAGTTTCAGGAAGATCCGCTTCATTGTATGTAAGCGTACCCGTCATCTTGGCATGGAAAGGTATCTCGACATCAACAGACTTCGTCCAAGGTAATGTGACGTTATTCTCTGTAACCAACTGACCATCGGCATCAGTGTAGGTCACATTCATCTTGAAGCAAGGCGACATGGTTGAACCGTTAGCTTGATCGTTAATCATGTAAACCACGGTGTACGTGTCGGGGGTCGGATCTGGAGTTGGAGTCGGAGTCGGATCGTCCCGGTCACATCCCGTAATCATCATGCTGACCATAAACAAGGTTGCCATCAAAAGTGTTATTTTTTTCATGCTTCTAAAAATTTTGAAGGGTTCTATAATTTCATTTTACCGTCTCCGCACAGGCAGAACCCAACGTCCTGCACCTCAACTTTCATATAATTTTAATTCGCGCAAAACACTTGCAATTCGCTGTTTACAAATAAACAATGCGACGAGGACAAATAGGCGTTTTGGTTAGCGCACGTGAAACACTGCATCAAGGGCGATGAGACAGCCTTTCCAGAGGTAGTCGCCGGCCGCCTTGATGTATTTGCTGTCGGTGTAGCTTTTCAGCTCCGGATCATACTTGGTCCTCTTGATGACTTCTTCTGCATTGGCTACATATCTTCTGGCTTCTGCCATAGGATCTGTGATTTGATTGTTTTCCATATATTTTAGATTTGATGAGTAATAAAAAAAAATCACACCGCAAAAATACACTTTTTTCAACACAACCGAATCATAAAAATTAAAATATTTTTTAATATATGTTTTTGATAATTAACTATTTGTTTTGACATAAATATTGGATAAAATGGCAAAAAGGCGAAAAAAGCGCGAAAAACAAGCGAAAAAAAATTTCGCATCCAAAAAAGCAGACAAAGCACCGATGTAGAGACGCGCCATGGCACGTCTCTACAGTATAAAAAACATTTGTTTGCGGATATTCGAATTTTGTGTACCTTTGCACCCTCGAATCAAATCATTACAATAATTATAAAAGTATGAAAGACTTAAGAGCAGAATTGCAAGCCCTGGGCGTGGAAAACCCCGTTGAGATTTACCACAATTTGTCATACGACGAACTGTACAAACATGAGACCAACCCCGCACTGACGGGATATGAGAAGGCCTACCTGACCAAGTCGGGCGCCCTTTCGGTCGATACCGGCATCTTCACTGGCCGCTCGCCAAAAGACAAATACATTGTGAAAGACGAGAACACGAAGGACAACGTGTGGTGGTTCGACCCCAACAAGAAGGGTTCCGACAACAAGCCCATCGACCAAAAGACCTGGGAGCACTTCCGCGTGCTCTGCCAGAAACAGCTTTCCGGCAAGAAGGTCTATGTGATGGACGGCTACTGCGGCGCCAACGAGAACTCCCGCATGAAGGTGCGCTTCGTGTCAGAGGTGGCTTGGCAGGCCCACTTCGTGAAGAACATGTTCATCCGTCCCTCTGAGGAGGAACTCGCCGACTTCGAACCCGACTTCGTGGTGCTGAACGCCGGCAAGACCACCAACCCCGACTGGAAAGAGATGGGGCTGAACAGCGAGGTCTTCGTGGCCTTCAACCTCACCGAGCGCATGGCCCTCATCGGCGGCACCTGGTACGGCGGCGAGATGAAGAAAGGCATCTTCTCCGTGATGAACTATTTCCTCCCGTTGCGCGGCATGGCTGCTATGCACTGCTCCGCCAACGAAGGCAAGAACGGCGACACCGCCATCTTCTTCGGCCTCTCCGGCACCGGCAAGACGACCCTCTCCACCGACCCGAACCGCGCCCTCATCGGCGACGACGAGCACGGCTGGGACGACAACGGCGTCTTCAACTTCGAGGGCGGCTGCTACGCGAAGTGCATCAACCTCAGTGAGGAGAAAGAGCCCGACATCTTCCACGCCATCCGTCGCGATGCGCTGTTGGAGAACCTCGTTGTGGATGCGGAAGGCAATATCGACTTCAACTCCGCCGAGAAGACCGAGAACACCCGTGTCTCCTACCCGATTTACCACATCGACAACATCGTGCGTCCGGTTTCCCGCGGCACGCACCCGAGCAAGATCATCTTCCTCTCTGCCGACGCTTTCGGCGTGCTGCCTCCCGTCTCCATCCTCAACAAGGAGCAGACCATGTACTACTACCTGAGCGGCTACACCGCCAAGCTGGCCGGCACCGAGCGCGGCATCGTGACCCCGCAGCCGACCTTCTCCTCCTGTTTCGGCGCAGCCTTCCTGTTGTTGCACCCCACGAAATACGCTGAGGAACTGGCCAAGAAGCTCGAAGAGCACAACGCTACGGCTTACCTGGTGAACACCGGCTGGGCTGGTGGCGGTTACGGCGTTGGCGAACGCATCTCCCTGAAAGCCACCCGCGCCATCATCACGGCCATCCTCAACGACGAGCTCAAGAGCTGCGAAACCGAGATCGTGAAGCCCTTCAACTTAGTGATCCCGAAACACGTCACCGGCGTCGATGACAACATTCTGAATCCCGAGAACAGCTGGGCAGACAAGGCCGCCTTCAAGAAGAACGCCGACGAACTGGCCGCAGCCTTCATCAAGAACTTCGCCAACTTCAGCGACACCGAGCAAGGTAAAGCATTGATTCCGTTTGGCCCGCAAATTTAGACGTATGACGTGTGACGTAAGACGTATGAAACGAACAACCCCAAAATCATACGTCTTACGTCATACGTCTTTTATCAAAAAGAAAAAAACAACGATTATGAAATTACTACTCATAAGCAATTCAACCAACTACAAAGAG
Organism: uncultured Bacteroidales bacterium; assembly: GCA_900317715.1. Taxonomy (GTDB): domain Bacteria; phylum Bacteroidota; class Bacteroidia; order Bacteroidales; family WCHB1-69; genus F23-D06. The sequence goes on from ONHS01000063.1 coordinate 19,734, forward strand.
CCCTATCTGGGCTGGTGCCAGCCGCTGATCGCAGAATTCCTGCAGGGCACGGCTGACGAAATCCTGTTCGTCCCCTACGCTGGCGTAGATGTGGGCGGCAAGGTCTATCCCGAAAGCTACGACAGCTACACGGCGCGTGTGCGCGGCGTGTTTGAGAAGTTCGGCAAGAAGGTGGTCTCCGTGCATGAGGTCAGCGACCCCGTGGCGGCGGTCAATAACGCCAAATTCATCATGGTGGGCGGCGGCAACACCTTCCACCTGGTGGCCGAGCTGCACCGCAACAAGCTCATCAAGCCCATCCGCCGCAAGGTGATGGAGGGCACGCCCTACATGGGCTGGAGCGCGGGCTCCAACGTGGCCTGCCCGACGCTCTGCACCACCAACGACATGCCCATCGTCATGCCCGAGAGCTTCGACTGCTTCGACCTCGTGCCGTTCCAGATCAACCCGCACTACATCGACCCCTATCCGGAGGCCATCAACGACAGCATCCGTCACGGCGGCGAAACCCGTCAAGTGCGCCTGAACGAGTACTTAGCCGTGAACAAGGAGAAGACCGTCGTCGGCCTGCGCGAAGGCACCGCCCTCTGGATCGAGAACGAGCGCATCACCCTCAAAGGCACGCGCAACATGATCGTCCTCCGCTACGGCAAAGAACCTGAGGAGATTGTGCCAGGTACGGTGTTTGGGTACGATATTAAGGCTGTTAGCTGTTAGCCGTTAGCCAATGGCGGAAAAAAAGAAGAGACTTACCGCGTAGGTAAGTCTCTTCTTTTTTTCCGCCATTATCGTTCTCTACCAATTGTGCGGTTCTTTTTCCTTGATACAACGGACGCTGAATGCGGAACCGTTGAAATCATCAGATTCAATCACATGGTCACAATCGGTTTGGAGCACTTGGATGACAGAAGTATGGATGTGACTTTCCTCTTCTTGTCCCGAAGCGTGGATATGGCTGGTCACAAATTCCGTTGCCCAGAAATAGGTTTCGGTACCCATACCTTCGAAACGATTGTTCCGGCCGTTGAAGAAACCAGCAGGCAGAGCAGAGAAACCCGTCTCGTTGTTACCGCCGCCATCCAACCAATAATCGCCGTAACGCAACTGAGCAGGACCGTGCGAGTTCAGCTGATTGTATTGATCCGGGGTCGGGAGGTACCAACCGTCAGGACAGATACCTTGGATGTGACCGTACTCGTTGACCGCACTATCACGAATCACAGCTTCATAACAATAGAGACGACCATAGATGGACAAGTTTTCGGCAGTCTCCGGATACTGACGGCTTGAGTAGATATAGTCACATGGGATTTCCACATTACACTCGCCGTTAGCATCTCTGTACTTCGTGGATTCGAGGTTGCGCTGCGTCCAGCATTCGCAGTCGATTCGGACACTGTGATAGACATTGCCCTCGCAGTCGATAGCATCAGGACACTGCGGGAAGACCACGAAGATCTTCTGCTCGCAAGTATCAGACACGCCACACTGGTCAACCGCCACCCATTGCACGGTGTGCTCGCCCTCCTGGAAGAGAGTGGAGGCCGGAAGATCGTTGGAAATTTCTATCGGCCAATCGAGACTATGAACCGCCGTCGGCATTCCAATCTGTTCAGGATAAATATCCATCACACAATCGCCGTATGCCAACGTATCGTAATAATCTCCAGGACAAGTGATTGTCACCATAGGAATGCCCGGGCTGACCAAATCCACCGTGGCTTCTACATAACAATTGTGCTTATCCACTGCCAAAACGGTGTAGGTGCCTGCACTCAGTGAGTCGAATGTACCACTGTTCCGCCATCTTCGCCACAGACAGGATCGCTCTTAGCATCCACTTGCATCTCGAGGTCACACACCTGTCTGACACGCAATCGGATAAGCATGATGCTATCACAACCATTAGCCGCATCATTGGTGTCGGTGTACAGATACTCACCCGGCTGATCCACATAAAAATCGTGGCCTGCCAGCGTAATGGTGTAAGGATCGTCCAAGAACATCGTATCCTTCAAGACCGTATCGCGCTTCATCATGCGGATGTCGGTGTGCAGATAGAGAATGCTGTCGCACGACTTCACCGTCTTCATCTTCAACAAATAATCGTCAGCAGAGGAAGTGCTCTCCACCACGATATCCGCAGAACTGGATGTCACACCCGTTTCCGTAATCGTGACATATTCATTGTACGGATAAGTGAACGTG
>ONHS01000064.1 GCA_900317715.1 uncultured Bacteroidales bacterium
AGGGCGGCCTACAACACCCTGACAAATCTGGTCTGAAATTTTGCAATAATCTCTCTCGTCCGATGTTCAATATTAGTCAAATTTGACAAGTCCAAAAACACAGCACCAAACAGCTGCCGGATTGCAAGAGACCTATTCCTTAGAAGACGGTTCTGCGGGCTTCCCCTCGTCGGGTGTTCCTTGGACTAATTTTTTTGTGGTACCCTTTTCCTCCTGTTGAACAGATTCCACTCTTTCTATTTCCGGGCGAGGACTGACCACATCGTAGCCACCATTCCTTTTGCTGCCAGTGTGTTTGATGAGACCTTGCTTTTTGAGTACGGAAATGCAACGTTCAACACTACTCAACGGAATGTTTGTTCCATCAATAATCCCTTTTGAGTTGCAATTCGGGTGGCTTTCTATGTAAGAAAGCACTTTTTGGGTTTTCTCATCCGAAGGTTTTGCCGGTTTCCGCTTGACTTTTCGGCGGGTTGGCTTTTTGGCGAATTTATCCCCAGCCGCGACTTCTCCTTCGTATCTCTGAACACCCTCTATCACCCTTTTTGAAATCTCCTTCTGAGTCTTGGGTTCCAAGTGGAATATGGTGGGCTCTTTTTCCCAAGACATTTTTTTCATAATCACCATATTGTCTTTACACTCTTTGATGTAACGGAAAGGCACCAGTACATTGGTTGTAATACGGATGAAGTCTTTATTTCCAAGCAGCTGTTCAAGATGCTTCATGGATCCAAGACGATAATAACATACATCTTGCACTAAATGGACACTGGTACTGTTTCGCTCTTGGTGGCAATAGAAGATGTCATCAATGTTGACCAGATATAACTTGTTCTTTATATCTGTCACATCAAACATTCGGACAGTTTGGTAAACGACCTTTACCTCTTTCTCTAAGGACTGTTGGAAATGTTGTCGCTCCTTGAGCAAGAAAGGAAAGAAATTTAAGGCAAGATTACGCCCGATGATAAAAAACAGTATCATTGAGAAGAACCTGAAGCGACCAATATATTGAATAACCTGGGCATTACACGATACAATGCCGTTGTATGCAATGGCCAGATCGATAAAGCCCATGATCACAGCCATGACCACTATCACCAACCAGTAGAAAAACGGCCTGTCGTGGTGGATTTTAGGATAAAGCAGAAAGTAATTGGCATACAATGACCCTAACAACAGTGAACCAGCGAGTATTTCCTTGAAATAGCTGCCTGCAAACGGGCGCAGATAAGAATTACGGGCAAAAAGCCAAAGCATTATGCCACAGAACAAGACATTCAGCACAATAGTTACAACGGTTTTTCTTCGCTTCATATCAATTATGTTTTTGAAAACGGCGGCAAAGATACTCGATTTTTCGACACAGGACACAGCAATTATGCAATCCCTCGCACAAAAACCCACAATCCCCTCGCAAATATAATGATATGTGAGGGAATGATGATTTAAACAATATGCTAAATATCAACATGTTACCACACCCCCTAAAGGGATATGGGTTCATATTTCTACTACAAGGGGTTCACATTCGCGGTGTGAGGGGATTGATGGTGTTTAAACAGTTTGTACTTTTGCCGCCGAAAAAGTAACGAATTAACATCAAAATCAAAGCGCAATGAAAAAAGTATTGACATTGACACTGCTCGCGGCCTTGTTGCTTGGAGCGTGCAGGAAAGAGGAGAACCAGACAGCAACGTATGAACAAACACGCAACCGTGTGATAGCAATACCCAATGATGGAAAAAGCGGGAACTCAACACACCTATTGGTATTAGCTGTTGGGCACAGTGCTAAAGATTGCAAAGGATGTATAATGATGTACGGTCAGCTTGTTCATGTTAATTGTATTGGTACAGGTGACGATTGCTTGAGGACTGCAGCCGTCCAGCTTCAGCAGGTTGGTACAGAAATTTCTGCTACCACAACGGACACATTCGATCTTACTTCAGATGATTTTTTCCTTATGCCAGACCGCTCGTTAAGTTATACGGACGAAAAGAATAACCGCATCTTCCTGAACATCCCAGGGCAGATGGTTTATCGCGACACCACCACCATGCAGTTCACCTTCACGGGACTATTCTTCAGCGAAACAGCGGCGTATAGCAACAATTAGAAATTGTATAAACAGTTATGAGACCTTACCCACAACCCAACATCATAGCCAACCTCTATTGGTTGGGGAAGAACAACTTCATTGGATAATGCTCCGCCATGGTGTGCAACAGACCGGTGGCGGAGCGAGAAAAGAAAGGTGCCCAAGCAGGGACATCGCATTGATGTTTAACGGACCTCATCGCGATGCACCTCAGGTCGCATATATCGTGATGTTTGCCACGCAATGGCACAGGAAATCCGGCGGCAAAGATACATTTTTCCCGTTTCGAATGGCAGACCCGAAAGTGCTTGCAGAGTGCGGCACGCCCCGCGTGAAAGAGGGATTTATGTATCATTATTAAAGTCAAAAAAATATGAAAAAATTAGAATCTTTAAACAGTCCGAAATATTCATTGACTCCTGAAAAAATGGGGGAATTGGTGGGAGGACAACAAATACTTCAATCCACAGGCAGAGGCTCTCTTAATGGAGTTGAAGTCTCCTGTGATCTCGTCACGTATGCGAATAAAACCGACCAAAGACACGGCATTGAAAGTGGGCCTACTTATGGTTTTTCGGGCAAGAATGACACAGCTGCTTTAGCAGATAAAATAAACGAACTGCAAAAAAAATAAATACATTATTGTATATTAAAACAATTAGGCTTAACAAGCCTCGAACAGACCCGTTTGAATCTATTTGAGGCTTGTTTTAACAACAATATATATTATGAAACCCTTATTGATATTTGCCTTTTTAGTGGGCTTCAGTGTTGCATATAGTCAGACTAACATCCAAAAGAAAAACGTTCGTACATACAACAGCTTTGTTAACAAGGCAGAACTGTTTGTATGTGACAAACAATACGACAAAGCATCCGACTGTTATGCAGAGGCCTTCAAATCTCACAGACCATTCGCTCAAGACGCATTTTTTGCTTTTAGGGTAAATTACGAGCAAGTCAGGGACACCACTCGTATACTAGAATGCATACAGTATCTGATTCGCCTTGGTGATCAACCCGATTGGATTATAGAGGATTCGACAAAAGACCCTTATTTCTACAGATGTGCACAGGAATTGTTTGAAACAACAAAGATAGAGGTTGTCCCTTCGTTAAATCAAGAGTTTTTGGAAATTCTGGAATCAGATCAACGCGTTATGACCCAATATTTCGAATCAGATGAGGAGTATTTTAATGCTATAGATAGCGTAATGCGGCTCAATCTGAAAAGATTGAAAAGAATGTATAGAAAATACTCCGTTGTGAATGACTATACCGTTGGCAGAAGTGTTACAGGTTTATTTGTCCCATTAATTCATCTTTGTAAATATCTGAATTATGATGCAAAAAAAATACTATCCAAAGAAGTCAGAAAAGGGAATTACAATGTTCAAAAATATATTATCTTAAAAGACTACTGTCTTAATTTTTCCCCTAAATATAATTCGAACGAAACCACTATTTATGGAACAAACCTGAATTGGGGGATAAATGACATCTATTTCATACTCCAGCCTAAAAACTTGCCAAAGGTAAACAGACGAAGGAGGAGGCTACTGACGGATGAAACATGGCAAGACTATGAAAAAAAAGTAGAATACATAGTTACAAAAAGGGTTGACTATTTTTTTTATGCTCCAAAGACAAGGATTGACAAATCCTCTGATGAGATGGAAAATTCATTGAGACAAAGTATTGACGATGGTAGTGTAAGAGGGACATATCTTCACATAACACCTTAAAATGACAGAAATGAGAAAAATAATTTTGGCAATAGTGCTAATGATTTTAATGAAACACTCATGTTTTTCCCAAAGCGACACACTTGTTATAAGCGTGCGAGGCTTTGACATAGTGATGGTCAAAGTGGAGGGTGGTTCGTTCAAACGTGGTTGTAACCCAGAAATCAAACCTCACGACAGTTGCTGTTTTAAGAAGAACTGGGGTGAAAACATTGTCACCCTCAAAAATTTCTATATTGCAAAGTTCGAGACTACGCAGCTGCTCTACGAATCAATTATGGGAAACAACCCCTCACAAGCAAGACCAGATAGACATACAGGTAAAAGTGCTGTACTTCCGGTTGAAAATGTGAGTTGGTATGAGGCACAAATCTTTATTGATTCTCTCAACATGATAACAAGGCTGTGTTTCAGATTGCCGACAGAAGCGGAGTGGGAGTTTGCCGCCAGAGGGGCTAACTATGATAATCCGTACTTGTACGCGGGAAGCAATAACATCAACGATGTCGCTTGGTTTGATTATGGTGGTCCTATTAGCGGTTGGGAATGGACGATGGGAGTTGGGGGCAAAAAGCCAAATCAGTTGGGTTTGTATGATATGACGGGCAATGTGTGTGAATGGTGCAGTGATTGGTACGACGAGACATACTATCAAAGCCAAAATAAGTTTTACAATCCCAAAGGACCTGAGACGGGTGACAGAAAAGTAGTTCGAGGCGGCAATTGGGGCATTCATTCAGAATGTCTTTTGGATGTGCGATATCGGCAAGGAGAGTTTCCTGATAGAAAGCAACCGTATATTGGTTTCCGCCTCGCATTGGATTCGAATTAAAATAAATAATGATGAAGCCACTGATTATCAGCGAAGAAACGGACAAAAGCTGTGACCTGGTTTGCTCTTGGCTGCAAAAATGGCGACACCCTTATGTCCGAGAAAACAGCGAAAACTTTCTCAATCCAGAGGTGGTGGTTCGGGAGTTTGACGAGGACACCTCCGTATTAATAAAAACGAGGGGGAGATTTGTTGAATTAAATGACATACAAACCGTTTGGTTCCGCAGAGGTTATCTCTATATCAGATTATCATATTATGGAGATGAGATCTCTGAAGAAGTATCTAAAGAATTGAACAAACACATAGAGAATGAGAGCTCAACGCTCACAAATTATATATACGCCATTTTATCCTCTAAAACGAAGATAAATCATCCTGACAGATACAATTACAACAAACTTAATGCTTTGCACGAAGCCGCCAGGTTGGGATTAAGAATTCCAAAAACATTGGTCAGTGGGGACGGAAATGTCATACAGGATTTCATAAGAGACAGCGGCACTTGTATCACGAAAAGCATCCAAGACATTTCATCCATAACTGTGGATGGTGTTAACTACTCCATTGGCAAAATCACACAAGTCAAAGCGGCTGACATCACAGGAATTAATTACTGGTACTCCCTGTTCCAAGAGGAAATTCCAAAGAGATATGAGTTGCGTGTCTTCTATTGGCTTGGAAAGATGTACGCCATGGCCATCTTCTCGCAAATGGACCCCAAAAGCAGGCTTGATTTCCGAGGCGTTGATGTGAATGGTCTTCATGCTAATCGAATGGTTCCATATACTCTTCCAAAGAACATACGTCTGAAAATCAACAGACTGATGAAAAAACTGAAACTTGAGAGCGGTTCCATCGATATGATCGTCACTCCCACGAACGAATACGTTTTCCTTGAAGTCAACCCTGTGGGACAGTTCAACTTCGTCAGTGAATTATGCAACTATTATATTGAAAAAAACATAGCGGAATTTTTTGCAAGATGAAACAGAAACAACTTATCCCCGATCAGGAACTCCGCAATTTCCCGTTCCTGTATAAATTTCTGATAGTGCCGAAGGACTTGGGCGACGCTCCCTCCGTTGAAATGATGCCCCATGTGGCCGGACGAATCCCTGCCATTCAGAACGACAACGCCCTGTTAGAGACGTTTTACAAGTGCATTTCACGCTTTTGAACATCAATCTTTATGGAGCCGAACAAATATTATCGCCTTTTCGCCCCCTGCATTCCCGTCAAGGGCTTCCGCCGGTCAGTCATTGCGGACCTTAACCGGCACCAACTGTTCTATATCCCCAACAAGTTGTATCAAATCCTTACGCGGGGGAAAAACAGGACATGGTCGGATCTTATGGAGAAGTATGGAGATGACAATCTGGATACCCTCACCTCCTATTTTGATTTTCTGTTGCAGAACGAATTAATATTTCCTTTCAATAAAGAGGAACTTGCACATTTTCCATCTTTATCCCTCCAATGGGATTTTCCGTCAGACTGCAGCAACGCCATACTGGACATCGGGCATTCTTCCAACTGTGACGTGGCGAAAGCTATCGCTAAATTGGATAAAATTTCCTGCTACCATCTTCAAATAAGACTTTTGTGCGAAGTCAAACAAACATATTTGGAGAAACTGTTGGAACTCACGAACAACACCTCCATCCGTACCGTCCAACTGATGATGGATTATTGTCAGAATATTGACAATCATTTAGATACACTTTTCGAAAAATATTGGAAACTTGTCAAAGTGGAGATGTTTGGGTCACCGGAAAACCGTTCCACATCGTTGAAAGGGAATCTGGCTCTCGTCGTCTATTACGCAGATAAGGTTTTAAAGCCGGAAAACTGCGGTGTCGTTTCAACGGACTATTTCTGCATCGAGATGAAACATTTCACCGAATCCCAGCGCCACAACACCTGCCTCAACCGCAAAATCTGCATCGATGCGGAGGGCAACATCAAGAATTGTCCGGCCATGGCCAAAAGCTACGGCAATATTAAAGACACCACCTTGGAGGAAGCCATCAACAAACCGGGGTTCAAGGATTTGTGGTACATCTGCAAGGATCAAATCGATGTCTGCAAGGATTGTGAGTTCCGCTATATGTGCACTGACTGCCGCTGCTTCATCAAAGATCCGGACAACATCTACTCCCAGCCCGCCAAATGCCCCTACAACCCCTACATCTGCCTGTGGGAAGGTCAGGAAGGCTACGTTCCCGTGGAGGAATGTGGCACCTATTCACGCGAAACAGGGTTTGTGCCAGACAAGAAGAGGATTGCGGAGTTGAACAAACGGATTTGGGGAGAGGAGTAATTAAGAATGCAGAATTAAGAATTAAAAATTAGGAGCAACCGCATCCTTGCGGCTGAACGGAAAGGAGAAACATGAAAAAGATAATGTACATAGAAAAAGGAGCCTCTGACCTGCAACGGTTTGGGAAGAACAACTTCATTGGGTGATGCTCCGCCATGGTGTGCAACAGACCGGTGGCGGAGCGAGAAAAGAAAGGTGCCCAAGCAGGGACATCGCATTGATGTTTAACGGACCTCATCGCGATCTCATCGCGATGTTCCCTGCCACCAAGCACCTCAGGTCGCATATATCGTGATGTTTGTCACGCGATGGCACGAAAAATCCAGCGGCAAAGATACAACTTTTCCTGTTTCGGATGACAGGCCCGAAACGTGCTTACAAAGTGTGGCACACCCTGCGGGGAAGGGGGATTGTGTTTAATTTAAAAATTGAAAGAAATATGAAAATCATAGATAAAATAGAAGAAGGTCGCTTTACGACTGAAAACATGAAAGATATTGTCGGCGGTGCTGGTTCTGGAGGTGCGTGTATAGATTATTGTAAATCAAATTATACAACAACTCAATGCGTTGCGGGCTATCATTACTGTCCTAAGGAATACTCAACTTGTGATGGACAACCTCACAAGACCTGCTTAAAATACGCATGGAAAACCGATAAATAATCTTTTTGATAAGAAGGTGTGTCAAAAGTTAAACAACGGTATTTTAATATTTACAACCATTTAATAATCAAATAGTTGTTTTGTACCAAAACCGACTTTTGACACACCTTCATGTCTTTCATTACAATCAATTGATAATTGCCAATTATGAAAAAGACAATATTACTAATAACGACAACAATAGCATGTTTCTGTTGTCTTCGTGGCCAAAACATTCACGTTGACGAGCGTTTCGAACTGACAGGGGTGGTTTTCAGGCTGACGGGAATCGGAGTCTTTCAACAAGAGGAACCTCAAACTTACTTATCGGAAATTGACAAAGAATTTTCCAAGTATAGGAATCACGAGCTTATCAAGTTTGTGAAAAAGACGGTTGAATCAAAGTATGATTTTCCTTTTAATTTCATTTGCGATTTGGCTGCAGATATAGAAATCACATCAGATGGCATTCTTTTTACTGATAGATGGCTTACATACTATGATGATTATAGATGTTTTGATGGAGAAGAATATTGGACCAAAGAAGAAATGGAGGAGTATTTGCGATTGCTCAATAAATTTTATAAGGATACTAGGTTCCGAAAGTTTTTCTTTTCTCATAAGGAATATTATGAAATTACAGAAAACAACTTTAAGGAAATTGCTAATCAAATAGACAAAGACTGGTTTTCCAGTTTTTTTGGAAAACCGTTAGAAATGGAAAACATTTGGATTTCTCCTGTTCTTGGACATCACAATTTTGCGCTAAGCAGAAACGATAGTAATGGCCGAAAATTTAACAATTGCATTATCGGCTGCTCTCACGTTGATTCTCTTGGCAACCCAATTTTTGGGCGAGCTCATTTTAATGTTTTGGTTCACGAGATTTGTCATAATTACAACAACCCGATATGTGACAAATATAAAGATGATTTTAGAGAAATTTGCGATACCATAGAAAAATACATTGGCAGTCTTCTTACAATAAACAGGTATGCTGGAGCGGAAAATATTTTATATGAAGGCATGAATCGTGTTTGTGAATACTCATACTATAAAGAAGATACAATTTACTATAACGACATTCTTGATTTTAACATGTTAGTCAACGCAGAAGAAATAAAGGGATTTATATGGTTGGATGAAATATTGCGATATATGGATGTCTTTAGCAGAAACAGAAAAATGTATAAAACATTTGAGGATTTTTTTCCAGAATTGAAATCTTTTATGCAAAACGTTGCAGACAATATGAAAGATTATTACCTGCCCAAACTTCACTCTAAAACGCCAGTTGTGTTAGCTACTTTTCCTGCTAATAATTCAATTGTGGACACCAATCTTTCCGAAATAGTCGTCTATTTTTCAAAGCCGATGTGTGTGCAAGGTTGTATGACAGGCATAACGGATGAAATAGATGACAATGAAACATCTTATCCGATAGACTATGATAAGGATTGCATGCAATGGAAAGATGCCTACACACATATCATTAAACTCAACCACAAACTTATTCCACACACTCTGTATGGTTTTTATTTAAGATGTGGCGCTGTAGATGATAAAACACACACCTGCTGTAAATACTATAAACTTATTTTTAAAACTAAATAATTTTTAGGCCATGAGTACCAACTATAAAACTTCAAGATATACTTTTACATTGGAGAGCAACGACAAATACTATCTTTACAACTCATTGTCAAATGTTCTTATTGAGGTTGACAAAGAACTCTTTGACATAGTTTCTCGTAGCAAAGAACAATGTGAAACAATTAGTTCTATATCAGACACTTCCATCTTGGAATCTTTGCGAAAGGACAAAATCATCACAAATAATGATGAAGATGATTTTTTATTGTACAAGTCAATAATACAAGGCTATAGAAATGATAGACGAAAGTTGATGATAACGATTGCTCCAACAATGGATTGTTGCTTCAATTGCCATTATTGCTTTGAAAGAACAAAGCGTCCTTCATATATGTCTGGGGATGTTATGCATGGAATTGCAAAATTCCTTGCAACCTTTAACGATGCTAAATCTGTTGGCATAACTTGGTTTGGTGGAGAACCGCTGATGGCTGTTCCTGAAATGGAAAAACTATACACGATATTAAAGCGCAAACTGAAAGGATTAACGTTCTCTTCCAGTATAATTACAACAGGTTTCCATCTTAATGAAGAGAATATCAAAGCTCTTCAAAAAATTAAAGTATCAAATATGCAAATAACTTTAGATGGGTTAAAAAACACTCACAACAAAATCAAATATACAAATGGGTGTAATGATGCTTTTTCTGTGGTTATGGATAATATTGACAGACTTTGTGAAATTGCTCCTGACATTATGGTATTCATTCGAGTTAATATAACTAAATCAAACATGCATGAGTTCGATGCTTTGCAAGAATATGTTTGTAAACGATTTAGCAATAAAGTAGCGATTCAACCCGCATTTGTTTTGAATAGAAATAGTGATGACTCAGCCGCAGAAAACAATCTTATTTCCTATAAAAACCAGTCTCAATGCATTTTGAATCTATCCAAATCAGATAGGGTTTCTTCTTATGCTGTTTTTCCTGGCTATTCTATTTCTGAATGTGCTATACGTAATCCTTATTCATTTTCTTTTGACCCTGATGGTTATGTGTATAAATGTTGGGAACATATTGGTGACACTAAATATGCTGTCGGAAAAGTTAATAAGAAAGGCGAATTTGCGGTTTCGAATGTTATGCTTATGAATAGGCAACTTTATGGGGCAGATCCGTTAGAAGATTCAAATTGCAGAAAATGTTCAATTCTTCCTATATGCAGTGGTGGGTGTCCTATCCAGAGGATTGAAAATTTATTTGATAACGAAAATAACGTGTGCTGTTCATATTATAAAGGACATATTCAAGAATTTCTTTTGGAATTTATTAAAAAAAGGCAATTAAAGAAAGTGATTAATCAATAACTTTTTCAAATAAAGTGATTGGATTACTTTCTCCTTCGCATATTCGTTAGGATTTTGATAGGAAAAAAATAATACAAATCAACTTCTCGTAGATTATGCTTTGGAATTGGATTAGAGATCAATGAGCAAAACCTTCCCATATTACCACCAACTCGATGCGATGGACTGCGGGCCCACGTGCCTGCGGATGGTGGCCAAGCACTATGGCAAGCACTACTCGTTGGAGACGCTTCGGCAGAAGAGCTTCATCGGGCGGGAGGGGGTGAGTTTGCTCGGCATCAGCACCGCCGCCGAGAGCATCGGCTTTCGCACCATTGGTGTGCATATCTCGTTTGAGCAGCTGTGTGAGGCACCGCTGCCCTGCATCGTGCATTGGAAACAGAACCATTTCGTGGTCGTCTATGACATCAAAATCAGGAAGAATCGGGAACGCCACGTTGTAGGGGCGAATAATCATTCGCCCCTACGGACACCTTGCGACGGAACCGTTTATGTGGCCGACCCTGCACAGGGTCACATCAAGTTCACCGTGCAGGAATTCCTGTCGGGGTGGCTCAGCACCAAGACGGAAGGTCAGGACGAGGGGGTGGCCCTGCTGTTAGAGCCCACCCCGGATTTCTATGCAGCGGAGGACGAGAAACCAGACAAGACCAAACTCCGCTTCGTGCTGCAGTACCTCAAACCCTACAAGAAACTCATCGTGCAGCTCTTCCTCGGGATGTTGCTCGGCACCCTGCTCCAACTCATCTTCCCCTTCCTCACCCAAAGCATCGTCGATTACGGTATCGGCAACAACAACCTCAACTTCGTGGTGGTCATCCTCATCGCCCAGCTCACCCTCTACCTGGCGCAGACAGCCGTGGAGTTCATCCGCTCGTGGATTCTGCTCCACATCAGTACCCGCATCAACATCTCCATCATCTCCGACTTCCTCATCAAGCTGATGAAGCTGCCCATCGGCTTCTTCGACACCAAGATGATCGGCGACATCATGCAGCGCATCGGCGACCACAGCCGCATCGAGGCCTTCCTCACCTCTTCTACACTAAACACACTCTTCTCTTTCGTCAACTTGATTGTCTTCAGCATCGTGCTGGCTCTCTACAGCCTCAAACTCTTTACGGTGTTCCTCGTTGCCTCTGTCTTGTACGTGCTTTGGATAACCATCTTTCTGAAGAAGCGTAAAGAGTTGGACTACAAGCGTTTCGCACAGGCATCCGCCGAGCAGAGCAACCTATATCAGCTCATTACGGGCATGCAGGAAATCAAGCTCAACAACTGCGAGAAACAGAAGCGTTGGGAATGGGAAAGCATACAGGCCAAACTGTTCCGCGTGAGCATCAAAGGGCTGGCACTCAGCCAGTACCAACAGTCAGGAGCCTTCTTCATCAACGAGACCAAGAACATCCTTATCTCGTTTGTCTCCGCCGCCGCCGTCATCAAAGGCGACATGACCTTGGGTATGATGACAGCCGTGCAGTACATCATCGGCCAGCTCAATGCGCCCATCAACCAGATGATCGGGTTCATCCAGTCGGCGCAGGACGCGAAAATCAGTCTGGAGCGTTTGGGTGAAATCCATAACCGCGAGGACGAGGATGTTCAATTAGGAATAAGGAATGAGGAATTAGGGATTATGACGGACGGTGGTGTTTCCGTCGTAGGGACGTATCGCATACGTCCAATGGATTTACGGATGGAAAACGTCACGTTTCGCTACGATGAATTGTCGGACAACGTGTTGGAGGACGTTTCGTTGGCGATTCCGGCGGGCAAGGTGACGGCCATAGTGGGGATGAGCGGCAGCGGCAAGACCACGATAGTGAAGTTGTTGTTGGGGTTTTATCCGCCGAAGAAGGGCGATATTCTCGCAGGATGCACGAATTTGAAGAACATCCGTCCGTCGGACTGGCGGACACGTTGCGGTGCGGTAATGCAGGACGGTTTCATCTTCTCGGACACCATCGCCCGCAACATCGCCGTGGGAGAGGAACACATTGACGGTCAGCGGCTGCTCAACGCCGTGCGGGTGGCCAATATCGGCGAGATGATCGACGCTTTGCCGTTGGGCTTTAACACCAAGATTGGACAGGAGGGGAAAGGCATCAGCCAGGGGCAGCGCCAGCGCATCCTCATTGCCCGTGCCGTCTATAAGAACCCTGACTTTCTGTTCTTTGACGAGGCGACCAACGCCTTGGACGCGAACAACGAGAAGGTGATTATGGAGAACCTCCAGCAGTTCTTCAAGGGACGGACCGTGGTGGTGGTGGCGCACCGCCTGAGCACGGTGAGGAACGCCGACCAGATTGTGGTGCTCAACCACGGGCGAATCGTTGAGGTGGGTACACACGAGCAACTGACCGCCCTGCGCGGGGAGTACTTTGAATTGGTGAGGAATCAGTTGGAAATGGGGAGTTGAGAATTAGGAATTTGGAATTAGGAATTGACAGTAGAATGGAAGATGTAGCTTATGATACCATAGAGAATCAGAGTCCGATGGAAGGGAACCTCAACCTTCGCAGCGAGGAGGTGCAGGAGATACTCGGCAGGCCGCCAAGATGGATCGTACGGGTGGGTATCAGCATCATCTTTGTCGTGGTAGCGGGACTTTTCGTGGGAAGCTATTTTCTAAAATACCCGGACATACTGCCCGCCCCCATCACCGTCACCACCGAAAACCTGCCCGCCGGTGTGATGGCCATGACCACGGGCAAGATCGACACCATTGCCGTTGCAGAGAAACAGACGGTTAGAGAGGGCGAACTGCTGGCCGTCATTCGCAATCCCGCAAAATTGGAGGATGTGATGGCGGTGAAACGAATGTTGGAAGTGGCGGATACCGTGGACGTAGAGACGTGCCATGGCGCGTCTCTACAAAATGGCACGTCTCTACAGTTGGGCGACCTCCAATCGGCATACACCGCCTTCGACAACGCCCTGACCGATTACCGCCATTTTGTGGAAACGGACTACCATAATCGCAAAATCGCGGTCATCCGAAAACAAATTGCTGCCCAGAAGAACCTGCTACAAAAAACCGTCAACCAGCTGAACATCAGCAGAAAACAATTGGCCACGGCACAAAAGCTGTTCGAAATTGATTCGACGCTATACAGCAATGCGGCACTTTCCCTGGTGGATTACCAGTCGGCAAGAAACAGTCTGCTGCAACAACTGTCGTCTCTTGAGTCGTCAAAGATGAGCGTTGACAACCAACAAATGAGTATCCTGCAATCCGAACAGAGCATATTTGACTTGGAACAGCAGCGGATTGACGAGGAACAGCGGTTGACATCAGCCCTGACCAGTGCCAAGGAGCAACTTGCCGCCCAAATACGACAATGGGAACAGACCTATCTGCTGGTTGCTCCATGCGATGGAAAAGTCACGTTCACCAAGTACTGGCAGAAAAACCAGAATGTGAATGCGGGTGAAGTGTTGGTGACCGTGGTCCCCGACGGTGACACGCAGGTGGTAGGCAAGATCCTGCTTCCGCAGCAGGGCGCGGGCAAGGTCAAGGTCGGGCAGACCGTCAACGTCAAACTGGACAACTTCCCGTATCTGGAATACGGCATGGTCAAGGTCTGCATACGGAACATCTCGATGGTTCCCGTGCAGGTGGATGAAAACACCAAAGCCTATATGCTTGAGGTGGAGTTTCCGGAGAATCTGGTTACCACATACGGTAAGCTGTTGACTTTCAGCCAGGAAATGACAGGAACGGCGGAAATCATCACCGAAGACTTGAGGCTGTTGGACAAGTTCATCAATCCGATCAGGGCAGTGATAAAGAAATGATGATATGTAAAGCTAACTGTCAACTATCCTCGTTATCCTCCGCGCCACCTCCTCCGGGTGGTCCACCAGCAGCTGCCCGTGGTTCATCTTGTCAAAGATCTCCACATGTACACTGGGACAGAGCGACAGCAGGTGCTTGGCCTGCGGTTTGGCGACAAAGGCCTCTTTGGTGCCGTACCAGTAGTGGATGTCGGAACCGACGATGGATTCCAATTTGTTGGTATAGACGGATTTGTATCCTTCTCGCACGGCGCGGGTGCCGTCTGAGGGGAACACCTTCTTCACTTCATCCAAAAGCACGTCGAAGTAGTGCGAATGGAACAGCCAGCGCCAGAAACCAGTCCAGTGGTAGCAGGTCCAGACATTAAGGGCTTGGTAGTAGCGCAGCGGTCCCACGCTCCATTTCGGCAGCGGCAGCAGCGGTGCGGCATCCATAATTGCGTGATTGATTGCGATTTCGTTACGTTCCATCATCCGTGATAGAATCTTTCCGCCTAGCGATAGTCCGTAGGCCACGTCTAATGCCCCGTCGAAATGCTCTTGAATGTAACGGTTGACTTGTGCCGCCTGGTCATCGACGGAGGTGAATCGCGAGGGCTTGCCGAGCAGGAATCCGTCAATATCTGCCGTGACAATACAGAAGTCCTCCTTCAGTAATGCCACCAAAGGAAGGAAAATCTCGTGTGACACTCCCAATCCGGGTAGCAGCAGGAGGGTCGGTTTTGTAGGGTTTCCGTAGGTGTGAAATTCCATAGCTCAACAGTATTTTTGTAACGGCAAAAGTACACAAAAAAAGTGTACCTTTGCGCCCTCAAAAAATCGGGCAGAAAAATATATGAAACCTTGGCAAATTGCGTTATTTATCATTTTGATAATCACCTGTTTAGGGATTATCAGTTTTTTCTTTCCCGAAGACGGTGTCACGCTCGCCAAACACACGATTAATTTCCCCTCTATCGAAAATGTGCTGGCTGACTCCGATGCCGACCTCCCTGACCTGCCCGGCGACAGCCTTTCACGCGACAAACGCATTCCGAAAGCCACGCTTTTCAACCGCAAGAAACGTGAGGCCATCATCGCGGAGATTGCCAAGGAAGATTCCATCAAGCAGAAACGCGTTGCAGAACAATTAGATACGCTCGAGCATTTCAAGACCACCATCGCTTCGGAAGGCCACTTCTACCTGCCCGACGGTGATATCACCTATTTCGACAAATTCTTTGCCAAGGCGGCTTCCGCACGCTCCAAAGGTGAGGTGTTGCGCGTGTTGCACTATGGCGACTCGCAGATCGAGATGGACCGCATTTCGGGTAATTTGCGTGCCTACTTCCAGTCGAAGTTCGGCGGCGGTGGTCCGGGCTTACTGCCTGCTGTCCAGACGGTTGCTTCCTACGCGGTGAGCCAGTCGGCTTCCGGTCCATTCACCCTCTACGCCTCCTACGGTGATGGGGCACGAGCCAAAGGCAACTACGGTCACATGCTCAAATGCTACCGACTTACGGGCAGCGGCAGCTTCACTGCCAACGCCACCTCCAACAAACGCACCGACAGTCGCGTGAAACGGTTCTCCCGCGTCACGCTGCTCTATAACGACCACGACGGCAAATTCCGAGCCGCCCTCTCTGATCGCAAAAATCACTACGACTCCACCTGCACGAGCGCGGGTGCGGGCATTCATGCATTCCGTTGGCAGACAGACTCTTCCACTGCTTCGCTGCGCATCAACATGCAGGGCACGGCGGACATCTACGGCATCATGATCGACAACGGACCGGGTGTGAGCGTCGATAACATCCCATTGCGTAGCTCTTCCGGTAACCAGTTCACCCTCGTCACCGACACCATCCTGCGCAAGTGCTATCAGCTTTCCAACGTCGGGATGATCATCATGC
Organism: uncultured Bacteroidales bacterium; assembly: GCA_900317715.1. Lineage (GTDB taxonomy): Bacteria > Bacteroidota > Bacteroidia > Bacteroidales > WCHB1-69 > F23-D06. The sequence goes on from ONHS01000064.1 coordinate 16,297, forward strand.
AGTTCGGTGGCAACACGGTGCCTTCGGTCTATAGCACCAAGTCCATCAATGACTATTGTGCCCAGATGCAGAAGCAGATACGCCGCGTGAAGAGTGTGTGCCCCAACGCCACCATCCTCTTTATTGGCCCTTCCGACATGAGCCACTCTTATAGCGGCTCTCTGCAAACTTACAAATTCTTGCCTGACATGATTGACAGTCTGCGTAATATGTGTCTGCGTAACCATGTGGCTTACTGGGATTTGTATGAGGTGATGGGCGGTCGAAACTCCATGGTGGCTTGGGTGAAGAAAGGCTGGGCGGGTCCCGACTATGTGCATTTCACTCCCGTCGGAGCGAACTACGTGGGCAAGACGTTGTCCGAGAATTTCGCGACCCTGTATGAACTTTACCTCACCCGTCGCAAGATGGGTGAACAACAATTCGACAATCTATGGGAGGCCGCCGAAAACTGATCTGCATCATTCTGACTCTCTGTGCGTTGAACGTTTTTGCGCAGATCGACGAGACCGCCGACAGCGTCGCGTTGGAGATGGAGGCCGATACCTCCGCCGTGTGGGTGCTGCCCGAACTCTTCTCGGCCTACGACTCCACTTTTGCCTTCATCCGTTTCAACGACGATACGCTATATTGGGGCAAAGATAGCATGAAATTGGTGCGTTTTTACCAAAAATGGAATGACGTGATCCAAAACAAGCGGGGCAACGTCCACATCATGCACATCGGTGGCTCGCACGTGCAGGCGGGCACTATGTCGAACCGCATCCGTCGGCACGTGTTGGCGGAATATGGCGGTGAACCCGCCGACCGCGGGCTGATTTTCCCCTACTCGGCGGCCAACGTCTGCAACAATCCCCGCGACTACAGCATCACCCGTTCAGATGCTTTCTCTTTGATTCGCAATGTCTATAAGGAGTACCCGTCGCCGCTGGGTATGTCGGGTATCTCTGTATATTGCACGCAGTCAGTGCATTCCATTAAGTTCAAGATGAACGACCCCGACTACGACTTCGCTACCGACACGCTCGTACTCTTCGGTCGCTCCAACGGTATGTATATTGACCCGATTCTGAAATACGACACCATCTGGCGTTTCCCCGACGAAGCCGACCTTGATAACGAGCGCTACTACTTCTATCTCGACCGTCCGTTGCAAGAGTTTACGTTTTATTTTCCTTGCGGCGCACCGGACACCTTTTTTGTCAACGGAGTGTGGCTGAAGAACGGCAAGCCTGGCGTAACGTTCACGTCCATAGGCGTTAACGGTGCGGCGCTACCTTCCTATCTGCGGTGCAAGAATTTCACCCGCGACATGAAGGCTTTCCCGCCCGACTTGGTGATTTTCGGTATCGGGGTGAACGACGCTTACGGCAATGATTTTGACTCTACTGTGTTCAAAAACAACTACTTACAGCTCATTGCCCGCATCCGCGAGGCCAATCCCGACTGCGCCTTCATCTTCCTGTCCAACAACGACACTGGGAAAAAAGTTCGGCGGGGACGCTATACGGTGAACCAGACTGGTCCCGAGGTGAGCGATGTCATGCACCGGTTAGCCGACCTCACGGGTGGTGCCTGCTGGGACCAATTCGAGGTGATGGGCGGACTCGGCTCCATGGCCAAATGGCAGGCCAAGGGGCTCGCGCAGAAAGACCGCGTGCACTTCACCGTCAATGGCTACAACCTCATCGGCGACCTTTTTTGGCACGCCTTTGTCCAACCCCTTAAATCCATGCAAGAATGACCTGGGAGAATGTTTCACAATTTTTGATTAACCTGTTCTCGTTTGACGAGACGCACCCGTTGCTGTTCACGCAGTTCAACTTCTGGGCTTTCTTCGCCATCGTGTATGCGTTTTTCGCCCTTTTCCATAGCAAACGGCTGCTGCGCAACACATTCCTCTTCTTCGTCAGCTTGCTTTTCTACTATAAAACCTCTGGACTTTTCGTCCTTATCTTGCTGTTTGACACCTTCTTAGACTACTTCCTCGGCGTTTTTATGGACAAATCGCAGCGCAATGGCTGGCGCAAAACGTTCATGATTTCAGGTGTGGTCATTAACTTGCTGATACTCTTCTACTTCAAGTACGCCTACTTCTGCACTGATGCCTACAACACCATCGTGGGCAGCGAGCACGAGGTCATTAACTGGCTGGCGCAGTGGGCCAACGACTGGTCGGGCACCGACTATTTCGATGCCTCCAAAATCTTGTTGCCCGTCGGTATTTCCTTCTATACCTTCCAGAATATCAGCTATTTGGTGGATGTCTATAAGCGGAAGATTGCACACGTTTCCAACATTCTCGATTTCGGATTCTACGTCTCGTTTTTCCCGCAGTTGGTGGCCGGTCCCATCGTGCGCGCCGACCAATTCGTGCCACAGCTCTACAAGAAGTTCTTCCTTACCCGCCGGCAGTTCGGCATCGCCGTCTTCTGGATTCTCAATGGATTGGCTAAGAAGCTGATCATGAGCGACTATCTCGCCGTCAACTTCGTGGATAGGGTCTTCAACAACCCGTCGCTGTTCACCGCTTTCGAGAACTTGTCGGCGCTGTTCGTCTATTCGTTGCAGGTCTATGCCGACTTCTCGGGCTACACTGACATTGCCATCGGCGTGGCCATGCTGATGGGCTTCTACCTGCCCACGAACTTCAACTCACCGTACAAGGCCACCAACCCCGGCAACTTCTGGAAACGGTGGCACATTTCGCTCTCCAACTGGCTGAAAGACTACCTTTACATCCCGCTGGGCGGCAACCGCAATGCCACTTTCGGCACCTACTTCTGCATCTCGCTCATCGCGGCGGTCATCATCCTGCTCACCAAGAGCGTGGTGGTCACCTGCATCATCGGAGGTATAGCATTTGGGTTGCTCGTCGCCTCGTTGGTCAGCAAGAAGGCGCGACTGAAGATCAGCACCAACCTCAACATGATGAATACCATGCTGTTGGGTGGTCTTTGGCACGGTGCTTCGTGGAACTTCATGATTTGGGGCGGACTGAACGGCATCGGCATCCTGTCGTACAAGATTTGGCGGCACGGCAACATGCTCGTCAAGAGCACCATTGCCACGGTGATATTTGTCACCTTCCTGATCACCAACCATTTGTGGCCGCATCCCGCGCTGATGATTGGCGTGGTGTGGAGCGGCATCTGGTTCGCTGGCACGCTCATCAAGACCATCTTCAGCCTCATCAAGCCCGACAAAACGGTAGGCTGGCTCGACAAGACGTGGGGCATTTTCCAAACCTTCGTTTTCATCAGTTTCACGCGCTTGTTCTTCCGTTCCGGCTCCAACCTCGACCCGGCCATTGCCAACGAGACGGCGTGGGAGACCGCCAAAGCGATGGTCAACAGCATCGGCGGGCAGTGGAACGTGGCGGCCATCCCCGACATCCTGGCCAACTACCGCGGTGTCTTCATTATGTTCGTCTTGGGCATGATTATCCACTGGTTACCAGACCGTTGGAAACGCTGGTACCGTATCAATTTCGCCATGCTCCCCCTCTGGCTGATGGGAATCATCGTGGTGGTCGTCGTCTTTGTGCTCTATCAGTTTGTTACTGCGGATTTGCAGCCGTTTATATACTTCCAGTTCTGATAGGGTCGAGGGTCAAGGGACGAGGCAATAGGAAAAGAGAAATAGTTATGTTTTGGAATTACTTTGTTTTTGTGGGGTTTGCAGTGGTTGTGGTGGGAGGAATAGTCAGTAGTGTTTACGCCCATAAGATGGAGCATATACTCCAAGATGAAGGGGTGGAAACCAGTACACTTTCCTTCTTTGTCTTTCCCCAGTTCTTGCATGAATACAGACGTTTCCTGCAAACGCTCACGGACCAGGAGAAGCTGGAAAGATACAGCAAGGTGTGTCGTCAAGCGTGCCTTTGGCGAAACATTTCCCTCATTGCCCTTGCCACTATGTTTGTTGTGACGTTTGTTAGTATGATTAGATAATTAAACGCCATACCGTTAAATTACACCAGTATTGCATGTTGCAGTTTTAATGCAAACTGTGTCACTCCTTGATGGATGCGCTCTACTGTTTTGGGCGAGGGTTTCCGATGGCCAGTTACGTAACCACAGCTTTCAAATTGCTTTCAAAAAATAGGCCCACTTATTAAAAGTGGGCGGGCCTTAGTATATTCCACCTAAGGGGGATTCGGTGGCAATAATACAAAAATTTTAATATGACATGACATTTGAAAAAAACTCTACAACCCATCAGTCTGTTTATGATTAAAAGTAACTTTGCCTCAACATTTTGAATCCATCAACCGATTCGAATTTGCAAATATTGGCGAAATTTATGGACAATGATGCTGCTTTCGTAATATTATTTACGAACACAGATTACACAGATGCACACAGCAGATTACACAGATGCACACAGATATTAATGCCACCATCTGTGCAAATCTGTGTGCATCTGTGTTCGAATTATCAGCACTCGACTATTACCCAGAAAACATCACTATTGATACGAATACGACCTTTAGAATTAAAAAATGTTCAGCGTATTTAATTATTTTGTATGTTTGCAACCGAATAACAAAATTAATAATAAAATTTGAAAGCAAAAAGTATGGAATTTTATTACAAAACAGAGAGTTACGCAATCAATGGGGCTGCTATGCGTGTCTATAATGTGCTTGGTCCAGGTTTTGTTGAGCCGATCTACCAAGAGGCATTGGAAATTGAGCTTCAAAGAAGGAACATCCCTTTTATCCGTGAGCCAGAAATTGAAATCTATTACGATGGGGTAAAATTAAAAAAGAGATTTCGTCCAGACTTTATATGTTACGATAAGATTATTGTAGAACTTAAAGCAGTGATGGAATTAGATGACTGGAACCGAGTACAAGTATATAACTACCTGAAAGCCACGAAAATGAAAGTAGGATTATTGTATAATTTCGGGCATCCCGAAGGATTAGAGTATGAACGCAAGGTCATGTGATTTTTTATACGAACACAGATTACACAGATGCACACAGATATTAATGCCACCATCTGTGCAAATTTGTGTGCATCTGTGTTCGAATTACAAAACAAAAACATCCCTTCGTGCGCCCGCTTAAATCCCGAATGCCTCACATGCCTCACGATGCCATAAAACGTAGCGATAGGCTTTCATCAACAGGCTGAATTTCGAGAAACTGCGGTCCTGCATGGAGGTTGGGATGATTTCGCTAACGAAGCGCATAAACGGCAGGCTCGTGGCGGGGAACGAACGATCGTCGCACTGAATTTGGAACGGAGTCTTGTAAGGGTAGTAGCCGTAATTACACGAATTATCGGTGTGGCTTACCACCAACGTCTTGCCAGCCTTGTTCTGAAAGGTGACTTCGAAAGTGCTGGCAGAGGTGCAGCTTCCATCTTGGTAACTTTGGATAATTTCCGTCCAAATGCTGTCGCTGAGTTGGGGAAGAACTTCCAAAACGCGCTCCTTCGTGGCACTGTCGCACCATGTACTAAAATCCACCATCTTCCTGGCGTATGGGAATATAAACCGCCTGAGAGAGTCGTAATCTTCTTGCGTAAATCCTAAATCCGACACTTTCACGGATGCATCATACCCCGTGTTGAGTGCCTTCAGCTCCTTACGGAGCTCTTTGTCAGTGAAGGTATGTGAGAACTTTGCACCTTTTCTCCAAAGCGACAACTTATTGATAACGAATTTGTTGCCTTTCAGATGATAAAGAACTCTCTCCGAATAGCGTTGTCCATCGCAGGGAAAGAACTTGTAAACGATGTCAATCGACTCAATCGGGCTCTTCAAGAATTCATCCAACGGACGCTCAAGGCGGTATGGTGTGACGACGGGTGTGTCTATTTTTGCAAGATACTGTCGCGCACCGTCGGAGAGCAGCAAGTTTCCATTGAGTTCGCCCGTACCGATTTGTACATCCTCAATGGGGAATGTGGTCTTCAGATGTCTGTACCACTTTTGGTCACGTTGGTCGTAAAGGATAAGATCATGAGGGCTGTCCAGAGCAATACGGAGATTGTTTGACTTAAGCTCCTGCTTGATGTCGCCTGTTTTATTACTGATGTAGCAATAACGGTTTGGTTCCAGCGGTAGATCCTCG
>ONHS01000126.1 GCA_900317715.1 uncultured Bacteroidales bacterium
GACGTATGGGCTTATCGCGATTTCCAATTCGGCAATGGCGCTGAGTTCACGATTGATATCAAGTGGAAAGCTAACGGTGAATCTTGCTGCGACTATCTTAAGGTCTATATTGGCGCGCCCAATATTATAACCGCTGGTTCCAGCACCCAGCCATCAGGTAGCACCCCCATCGGCTCCAACCTTAATTCACAGAGCAGTTGGCAACATCTTACCTACACGTTGCCTGCTTCTTACGCCAATTCCACTCAACGTATTTACTTCTTATGGCACAATGATTACTCCGTCGGCAATGACCCTGCAGCCGTTATCGACTCTATCGTGATTACAGCTGGCGAATGTGGCAGCCCCTACGCTCTGCACACCACTAATGTCACTACAACCTCTGCCACTATCGCTTTCAATCCTGCCACAGAGTCTGATTACGCTTGGGAATATGCTATTTGTACAGGTTCTGAGACCCCTGACAATGCATCAATCACCGACTTGATTTCTGACACTGAGTTCACGGTAGATGATTTAGTTGCCGCAACCCACTACACCGTATATGTCAGAACCGTTTGTGGAGACAACAGTTACTCTAGCTGGTCAACTGCTTTGTCTTTCGTCACCGCATGCGACATCATTTCAGTTCTTCCTTGGACAGAGAACTTCGATGCTTATACGGCATCCACCTCAGTGAGACCTGACTGCTGGACCTTCCCAATCACTTACAGCAACGCACCTTATGTCACTTCAAATTACTACCACTCCGGTCCTAACAGCTTGTACTTCCAGTCACTGACCTCCACTCCCACCACGGCTGTGATGCCTCCGTTCGCGGATGAAATCAACACCCTGCGTGTAAAATTCATGCTGAAAGCGGAAAGCACCACCTCTTCAGGCACCTTCGAAGTGGGTGTGGTCAGCAATCCGAACGACATGAGCACCTTTGAGTCCGTAGCCATTATCCAGCCCGCAACCACCGACTGGACGCAATACATTGTGGATTTGGATTCTGTGGCGATGACTGGCACGGGCAACTACATCGCGTTCCGTCAAAACTCCAATAGCTCCTACTATTATTACTGGTTAGACGACGTAACCGTGCTTAACATTCCTGCTTGTTTAGAGCCCACGGGATTGGCTGTTGTGGATGCCACCACCACTTCTGTTGATTTGACATGGAACTCTTCAGACAACGATTTCAATTTGTATTACAAGAGTGCAGCCGACAACGAGTGGAGTGTGGAAGAGCACATCGACCTGACCAACGGTGTCTATACACTCGACAATCTTACGCCGTCCACCACCTATTTCTGGAAAGTCTCCAACAACTGTAGCGACGGAAGCGAAAGCATGTCCGATCAGGCTAGCTTCTCCACTTTGATGGTAGCGGCATCCATCCCATACAGCACAGACTTTGAAGATGGATCAGATGTAGCTTGGTTGTTCAACAACGGAACTTGCGCCAACTACTGGACAATAGGTAGCGACAATGAAGAGAGTGCCATGTTCATCACCAACGACGGCACCACTGCTGGTTATTCTGTCTCTAGCACTTCTGTTGTCTCTTCCGAGAAACTGTTCACGATTGGCGACGCCCCTGAATTCAGCATCAGTTTCGATTTGAAATGCGGTGGTGAGAGTTCTTATGATTATCTGAAGGTATTCTTCGCTCCTGCTACCGAAGAGTTCCCGGCAAACGCTTCTACTGTACCCGCCTATGCTGATAAATCTTACAGCACAAATGCAGTGGACTTCACGGAGTATCTGTCAAGCACTGGCAACACTACATACGCCTATAAGATAAACCTTACCAATGACAGTGTTCTGCACATTGAGACCACCATGCCCAACCCGAACACCACTCCTGATGCCAACTCCACGGCTAAGCTTGTGTTCGTTTGGAAAAACGACGACGGTCTCGGCGAGCAACCCGGTGCTGTCATTTACAATGTGGCCCTTTCTGAACTCTCTTGTCCCAAACCGACCAACCTGACGGTTTCCAACGTGACCACCACTTCTGCTGACGTTGCTTGGACACCTGGTGACGAAGAGACCTCCTGGAATTTTGAATACAAAGAGTCAACCGATGCTACTTGGACTACCGTCACGACGAACACTCCGAGCTACCAGCTCACTGGTTTGACCAACGCCACCATGTATGACGTGCGTGTGCAGGCCGACTGCGGCAACGGCGATGTGTCCGACTATCGCGAGACTTCTTTCCTGACCGCTTGTGATGTTGTGACCAACTATCCTTATGTTGAAGGCTTCGAAAACGGTCTTGGCTGCTGGCAGTCTGTGGAGAGTACCTACACCAACTACAACTGGGAGACGGCTACTAACGACTCCTATTACACTACAATGGTAGAGGGAAGCTATTTTGCATTGGCTAGACTTTCCAGCAATTCGGAAGCTACCGTCCGTCTGGTATCTCCCATCTTTGATCTGACATCCGTCACGAATCCTTATGTCAAATTCGCCCACGCACAACTTGAATGGAGTGGCGACCAAGACGAAATGTCTGTTTACTACAAAGCCTCCGTTGCAGATGAGTGGACGTTGCTTGTGAATTACACGAACAGTATTGCTAACTTCACTTACGATTCTATCGCGTTGCCGAATCCTTCCGCCACCTACCAGATATCCTTCGTTGCTTCCAACAGCTATGGACACGGTGTTGCTCTGGACGACGTTCAAATTTATAGTGACAACGGTTCCGGTCCTGTCATCACCAACCCGACGGTTGCCACCAACGCTGCAACTGGAATCGGACAGACGGCTGCTACCCTGAACGCTACCATCACGAATCCTGACAACGTGACCATCTCGGCGAAGGGTTTCGAGTGGAAGACCACCTCGGACGGTACCTACACGCAAATCGCAGGTACGGGCACGGGCAACACCTTCACCGCTGACCTCACCACTTTGACTCCGGGCACAAGCTACACCTTCAAGGCGTTCATCACCTACAACGGCACCACCGTTCAAGGCGAAGAGATGACCTTCACTACGCAACAGCAAGGTCAACCCACCGAGCCT
>ONHS01000069.1 GCA_900317715.1 uncultured Bacteroidales bacterium
AAAACAGTAAGTGTATATACGCCATCCGCGATCTAGATATGCAGCATCCGGGCTAAATTCAGCTACACCTATGTCCATATCCATTTTTTCTGCATCAGGTATCCGGAAGTCGCCCCAGTTGCACTTTTCCATCCGGGAGAGATTCCTTGATGACCAAGTCCCTTCATACTGATTGTTGTCGTAACCATCAGCGATGAGCATAAAGGCATCGTAGTAGTAGCGTCCGTTTACCTTGGCGAAGTCAATGCTCATCTTACCTGACATAATCCCACCGCCAGAAAACTCATCCTCTTCATATTGATAGTGGCCATACAACTTGCCAAATTCACCGTATTTAGGTAGATACTCCTCGTTATTCAACCACAGAGAATCCAACGTGAGCGTCCCGGAAAAGAGCCGGATGGTGTCGCGGTAGCGAGTATGCCCCTTCACTTCATACACGCCATTGCCTTTGTGACAGACGGAATCGTAGTGGATGTAGAAACGCTGGCAGTCGTTGCCACGGAACCCGATCGGCTCGAACCAGCGTGGTACAAAGGCTATATCATTCAAGATATTTTCCTTCGCTCCGGAATCATCGTCGGATTCTATCAGGATGGTGTCTGGCATGAACAACCGGTGTGACAAGTCGGTATTGCGGATTTCATCCATAGTGATCTTGCCAGTCGCATTGGCTTTTTGACCATCGCAAGAAATTGCGCACAATAGAATAATTGTCAACAGATTGACAAAAATAATGATTCGGTTTTTCATATCACAGAAAACGCTTGAATTCAGTTTTTTATAACGCAAAAAGAGCGTTTTTTATTTTGAAGAAAACGCATTTACTCTTAATAAAACTTGCTTGATTCAGCGGTAAAACAGCATTACAAATAGACACATCCTCCGCAACAATCCTCTTTCGCGCCAGTCACACTGCGCAGACAGTTGTTTTCCCCTTCCAAACGAAGCAACCCCAAAAAGGCGAAAATCAACGCCTCCTTGTAATCCACAATTAACGGGTCTGGGACAATGACTTTTAACGCATCTCTTTGATGCTGAATTTGTTGGATTAAGAAAGTGTGGTGGGCGCCGCCGCCGGTGACTAACATGGTACGGGCAGCTTTCGGCACATTTGCGAAGATTTGTACGGCAATGTGCTCCACCACCGTTCTGGACAAATCGGCAACGCTGTGATTCGACAAAAATGAGGCCAAAACGGGAGAGAAAACTTCGTCGTACCACTCTTTTCCCAAAGATTTGGGCGGATTTTGGTGGTAATAGGCCAAATTGTTCAGCTTTTGCAGCAGTTCGGGGATAATAGCGCCCTCTTTGGCAAGTTGTCCGTCTTGGTCGTAGGGCTGTCCGGCGCGGTTTGCTAACGCATTGAGTGCCATGTTACAAGGAGAAATATCGTATGCAACACGCTTATTCCCAATACGATAGGAGATATTGGAGATGCCACCTAAGTTGAGACAGGCATCGAAATCGCCAAATAGCAATTCGTCGCCGATGGGTACGAGCGGTGCACCCTGACCGCCCAACGCCACGTCTTTGGTGCGGAAATCGCAGACTGTAGGGATTCCCGTCCGCGCCGCTATCACCGCCCCATTACCGATTTGGGTGGTCAGTCCGATGCCCGGCTGATGGAAAACGGTGTGCCCGTGCGAGGCGATGAAGTCCGGACGAGGATCGTCTCCCAACCAAGCGTTGACGGCCTCCGCGAAAACTTCCGCCACATCGTTGTTCAATTTAACATACTCTAAAGCAGAAAGATACGGAGCATTGGCCAACCGAGTTTTGAATGTTTCGGAGTAGGGAACATTGGTCGCTTTTTCGATGCGATAGTCCCATTTCCCATCGTCGCCCTTCTCGAAACAACACCACGCTAAATCGATGCCGTCCAAGGAGGTGCCGGACATTACCCCGATGCCTTCGCTCACCTTTTTCATGCGTTCAAAATTGCCGTTAACTTATTGAGATGCATACTGTTGGAACCTTTAATCAGCACCATGGCATTCTCCAACGGATGCGCAGCGAAGTAGGCATTGGCCTCTTCCACGTCCGCAAAAACGTTGATTTTGACAACCTTCCCAAATTCCTGCCCCACAAAGTAAGCTTCAATATGCAGATTCTCAGCTAATTGTGATATTTCGGTATGTGCTTCCACGCTGAGGTCGCCCAACTCGCGCATGTCGCCCAAGATAGCCACTTTACGCGGATGATCCAGCTGCGAGAGGTTCTTCAATGCAGCCGTCATGCTGGTCAGATTGGCATTGTAATAATCGGAGATGATGACGTTGCTGCCAATGCGATCGACCTGAGAGCGATGGTTGGACGGCACGTAATTACCTAATGCTTTGGCGATTACATTATCCGGAATTTGGAAGAAACAGCCTACAGCTGCTGCCGCCATGAAGTTCCAAATATTATAGCTACCGGTCAGATGGGTCTCCACTGTTTCGGTTCCCACACGGATGGTGAGATAAGGATTCATCGAAACAATCTGGTCCTCAGCATCTTGACCATAATATACCACATTGTCGTAAGAAAGACCGTTGCGCAGCACATTGTCCGTTTCGTTGACGAAAAGCGTCCCGCCTTGGGCGATTACATGGCGATAGAGCGCCTTTTTGGTTTGGATGATGTTCTCCTTGGAGCCGAATCCCTCGATATGCGCCACCCCGATGTTGGTGATAAGTCCGAAGTCGGGATCCGCGATCTCGCACAAATCTGCAATCTCCCCGACGTGATTCGCGCCCATCTCTACGATGGCCATCTCGTCCGTCGGTTGGATGGAAAGCAACGTGAGCGGTACCCCGATATGGTTATTGAGGTTCCCTTTCGTACAAGCGGTCTTGTAAGTCGTTGACAAAACGGCGTTTATCAGCTCTTTCGTAGTGGTTTTCCCGTTGGTGCCCGTAATGCCGATAACGGGCATTTTCAGCTGCTGACGGTGATAGTTGGCCAGCTGTTGGAGCGTTTTCAGCGCATCATCGACCACCACGGCGCGGGGATTGTCCTGCAAATCGCGGTTTTCGGTGATGACATACTTTGCGCCCTGCTCAAGCACTTCAGCGGCGAACTTGTTTCCATCGAAATTCGCGCCCTTCAGGCACACGAAGAGACAGTCCGGGGTCAGATTCCGGCTGTCCGTGCATACGCACGAGGATTGTTGGTATTTTTGGTATAGGTTATTCATAGTGGTTTTGGGTTTCTGTATATCCTAGGGCTCGGCTTCGCCTCACCCTAGGTTGACACGTGTCGGGCTTGCAGCCCTCTTGGAATGTAACTGCTAACTACTAACTGCTAACTTCCCGATATTTGATGCTCAGCAAGTCCTGCTCAACGGCGATCTTGTCGATGACCTTCTTGAGGATGATGTCGAGTTCGCTGTTTTCGGTGTAGTCGGCGGGACCGATGTAGTCGGCGCGCTTCTGTTGGATGAGTTTGATGCAGCGTTCGCGGGCGCTGACGGGACGCTCGGGAGTGGCCACGGAGTTGGGGTTATAGACCGCGATGGTGGTACCGCCGTAGAGGTTGACCATCTTCATGGCGGGTACGTCGGTCTCCCCATCACCCATGTAGATGAGGTTGGAGAAGGGCACGGCGCGTTCGTCTTCAGGTACAGATTTGTTAATCAAAGTGTTATCGTAGGAGTTGTAGATGCCTTTATTGATGCGGAAGAGGAATTGGGTTTTGTTGGTGTAGTTGACACCGAGTGCGGGCCAGCAAGCAATACCGTTCTCATCATACTGAAATCCAGAGGCATAGATGGTCTTGAAATACTTTCCAATGCGGGTACCTTTCACGATTTCGCGCAGTCCGGACGAGATGATGAAGTGCTCCAAATGGAGATTCTGTTTAGCAGCGTATGCATTGATACGGTCGAAATAGGTCTCCACCCCTTCGAAAAAGGTGATCTTTTCGCCGTATTTTTCGAACGTACTTTCCCGAATATCAAGGTTTTGCTCTTTCGCTTTGATCAACATCAGGTGCATGTAGGCGAGCACCTCGTCCATGTCGTGCTTCTTGGCCATCTCATTGGCTTCCTGCCAAAACTCACCCTTGTCCATGTTAAGGTCGGGGATGAAGTTGTACTCCTGCATGTTGCCCGGAGCCAACGTTCCATCGAAGTCGTATGCGATAGCCACATTTCTGTTTTCTATAATCATTTTTGTATCAGTAGGTTATCTTTGATTTTCTTCTATTGATATATTGCAGCAAAGATACAATTTTAAGGGTTACACGGTTAGTAGCTTAAGTTCAAAGTCAAAGTTCAAAGTCAAAGTCAAAGTCAAATAAACAACAACGGGCGAACCGCATAGATTCGCCCGCTATATTTCATAAATTGTCGAAACTATTTCACCAGTTGTTTGAAGCGGTCGGAGTGGCGATAGCGTTTGAACTCAGCATCGCGTTTGGCCGTCTTCTTGTAGGAAGAATCCAAGTTGATGGCGGTGGTGAGGTTGCTGTAAACGCCTTCCTCGTTCTTCATGCGGGCAGAAAGAACAGCCTTCAGATAAGCGGTCTTGGCATCCACCTCATCAATGCAGTCGAGGGTAGATTTAGCGGCATTGTAATCCTTTTGCAACAACTGCACAAGAGCAGTATTATAGTCGCAACTCTTGTTACTCATCAGCTGAGCAGCTTTGGAGTAGTCACCGTTCAAAATGCTGAGGGCACCCGTGTTATAATCTTGATTCACAGGTTGTACAGAAGCGTTGGCGGAAGCTTCGAAATGGTTCTTCGCAGCTGCCAAATCACCGCTCAGATAATCAGCAATAGCCATGTTGTTCAAAATCACGCCGTTGTTGGGAGACAACGCAGCAGCCTTTTGCAGGTAGCTCAACGCCTCTTCCAAATCAGCTTCGTTACCGCTTTGATAATAATCGTTCAATTTCATGGCACCAAGATTGTTAAAAGCGCGCCAATCGTTCTCCGTATTCTTGTTGTTGATCAACGCTTTGTAGATGTTCTCCTTGGTAGCCATGTCGGGAGCCACGGAAGCAGCGTAAAGACGCTCATTCACAGAAAAATCGTTCGGTTTGGACAACACCAGGCGGACAAGCTCGGCATCCGAATAGGTGTCGTGCTTCTTGCAGACCATCTGGATTTCGGCGCGACGCAACGGAGGCAGAATAGCATCCGCAATTTCAGGATAGATATCCGTCATCTCACGAATCTTCTGCTCACGCATCTCATTGCTGGATTGAGAACGTACCACGTTGAGAATCTGGTTTTTCTGAGCCATGTTGGATTTCTCGATAGCCGCTTCGAAACCGTCCCAGTCCTCACCCTTGGCATTGTTCACATATTCGAAAACAGGCTTCTGCAAATCCTTCATTTTGATGTTGTTACGCTTTGCATAATCCTTCAAATAAGCATTGAACTTATCGTTGAACCATTTTTTACCCACTTGGAAACGTCTCTCTGAAAGTCCCTGATTATTAGTCTCTTCACCTTCGGGAGATGCCCAACCGGAAATCACCACGCGGTCGATGATATAGTCATTGTTCATGAAATCGGTGAACGCCTTGATAGAATCCTTGGCAGCTTGTGATTTGTTGTTAGGGTTGCTCCAATTCATCACCGCACTGTTGAGGTCGAAGTAGAGGATAGCGGTGCGACCGATAAACTCCGCTTTGAAGTTGTGGGGCGCAAGCAGAAACGCTGATCCGCTGTTGGCATTATCCGTCAACTTCGGGGTCAGATTGGCACGTGCACTGGTGTTGGAAATGCCTTCACCGAGGCTGCGGTCGCCAAAAACGTGTGATTTTTTCTTCAGATTGGCTTCTGCACCCGTCACAATCTCAGCATTTTCATATTTTTCGTCAAATTTGAACGTACCGCTTTGCGTAAAGGTGCCACCATTCTTGTAATTGATAACGATGCCATCGCCTTGGGCTTTCTCACCCTTCAGCTTGATAGTAGCAAAAGGAGGCGCAACTTTCTCACCATCAACAGATAAAGATGGAGTAAAGGTCATCGTGGCTTTCTTCTTCATATACTTGGGAGGAATGGTGCCTTTAATGGTATATGCCACCTCGCCACCTTTATTCTCCAAATCGGGATTGTCTAAAGTCACCGTCACTTCCGGATACTTTTTGACCATCTTTCCGAGTCCGCAACTGCCCATCAACAAGACAGTTGCCATAGCCATGCTCAATGCAACTAATTTTCTCATAAGTTATTATTGGTTTTTAATTTATTATTTCAAATACAGGCGCAAAAATACAATTTTTTCTGTAAGGGTCGAAAGTCGAATCCGTATTAAAGAGTTAATAGTTTAAGTCTAAGTTTAAGTTCTATGTCTATGTTCTAAATCTAAGTCTATGTTTTAAAAATCCGTTCCTAACGAGAACATAAACATTCCCTTTTTATTCTCAATTTTCAAATCTTCAACGCCCCAAGCGTAGTCAAAACGTAAAAAGTATCCAAAAATTGTGAAGCGCGCACCAATTCCGAATCCGCCCACAAAAGGATCCACCTGTCGCTTGACCTCCGCATGTATCGGACCGTTATCGATAATTCGGGTGTATAAGCAGTTTGTCTCAGAATAAGGCGTAATGCCTGTCCAAGCCGTTCCGAGATCACCGAACAGATTGAGCTGCAAGGAGTTCAGGAAATTCCAAGAGAGCTTATGACCGACAAGCAATTGCACAATAGGCACACGCAACTCACCGCTGAGCAACACAAAGGAATTACCACTACGGATGTTCTGCTTAAACCCACGCATGTTGGTCGCCAATGTTTGATAGACGTAATTTTGATTCGGATCCACCATCATAGTGCGGTCGAATTTGGGACCAATCCAGTTATCTACGCCGCCCAAGAAATAGACCAGTCGTGCAGATCCCGTGTTCGTACTGCCAGCAAAGCGGAATGCCAAGGTCATGTTGCGATACAACTTGAAGGAACGCCGCGCGTCAAAACCGATGACAAACAAGTTAAGATGCTCATCGTTAAGACATTGCTCATATTCGGCGAAAAGCTTTAACTTAGTACCACGCCACAAATTAGTGTACATTTCCTTGGAAGAGTCGAAAATGTACTCCAACTTACCGCCCGCCCAAAGATTGTGCCGGTCGGCCTCTTTCAAGGTTTGGTCGCTCAATGCAGCCACAATGTTGTTCTCGTAACGCCCTTTCAATGTCAAACGCACGCTGTTATGCTTGTTGAACGGAAACTTCAACGTATAAAACAAGCTATTAGAGTTCTGCTTATAGACATAACCGCCATCTTGTGTACCAATAGATTGACGATAAAGCGTAATCTGTCGGTCTAAACGTCGAGCAAGGTTCTCGTAACTGAACATAAACTCATAAGTGTTTAAGTTCCAGCCTATTCTGAAGCCACCTGTAATGCGGTAATCCTCAAAAAGATCGTTGATGCCCAACATGAACAACGCATTGAAACCTGTATTCAAGTAGATGGGAGCTGTGCCACCCTCAAATTGCTGGTAGGAGGTATTCAAAAAGCTAAAGTCAGCTTGTGCAATTAATTGATCGATAGAATATTGCACTCGATACGGCAAACCAACGGGAATGTCGATTTCCCGACGTCCGAATCTTGTGGTGGCCGACGAATCAGCCATCTCTTCTTTCTGTTTTTTTGAAGTAGCGTTCGACAACACAAAACCGTGCGGCTGCGGGTCATCTTCGCTCACCACCACACTGTCTTTGGACAATTGTCTATCGTACTGATTGATAGCATCTTCTCTTACTTTCTTGTGAAATTTAGAAGGTTGAATATCAGGATGGTATAATGTGTGTAATTCCGTGAACCAAATATGTTTATAGTTGTCCTTTAAAGAAATATCCGCCAAGGTATTTGTGACTGGATTGTAAGCATGTTCAATGATGTTATAAGAACGATCCGTCAAGGGGTTCGTCTTGGCGAAGTAAATGTAATGGACCGCTGTGTCGATACGGCTGATCGAGCTGTCGAAAACGGCCTCATAACGGTTCACCACCCCACCCTCATCGCTCAAAAAGAGAATATGCTGATCTCCAGCAGGTTGAATATCAAATTCGTTCGCGTAAGGCGTATCCGTCACGCGCAACAACGACGAGTCTTTAGACTTGAGATTGTACAAAAACAGATTGTAAGTCCTTTGCCTTGAAGCAGTTGTAAAATCGTCTTTGCGTAAGATGGAATCCACTGGACGGTTGGAAGCGAACACAATCTGTTGCGGATTCAGAAACATAGGATTGTAGTCGTCGTAGAAGTCTTTGGTGAGATTTTGGAACGTTTTTGCGGCAAAACTGTACATAAAAACGTCCGACTGACCGTGCTGGAAGCCTGAGAAAAGCATCTGCTGACCATTAGGAGAGTAGCACCACGAGGTGATTTTCTCCACATCCACCAGGAACTTCTTCCCCCACTTGCGCTTTTCCATGTCATACGGAATATAATAGCAGTGACCCTTGATTTCTGTGGTCAGACCCAACACTTCACCCGTAGGATGCCAAGCAATGATGGGAAAAGTTAAATCCGGATTATCTTCTGTCTTATGGAATTTGCGAAGAATACATTTAGGATTATTTTTGTTTGCGGTTTTCAACCACACACGTATTTGCCCATTTTCATTCGTGACGTATGCGTAGTTTTCACCATCGGGAGCAAAACAAAATCGGGAATAATCGCGTTTTTTATTTGGGTTTTTCAAAATTTCGTCCCCGGCAGGCATTGATTTGGCCATATCTGGATGAAACATGACCATATAATATTTATACCATTGCGTGATCAAGGTTTTGTAGGGGACATTCGTGGCACGGAAGAGACCCGTTTCCATGCTTTTGCCGGACCGAGTGAGATAAAGAACTTTAGGGATGATACCTTCGCCATAAATGTCAACCAAATATCTCCAAAAAGAGTGTCCGGCATAAGTGGCTTCCACCGGCGAAAGCTCATCCAAATGTTTATACGAACCAGAAAGGATGCCGTTCTTAACATGCTCATCCACAGTACTATTCCAATGCTCACCAAAGTAAGAAGACAAACCACTGTAATACCAACTCGGCACGTTCATCAGGTAGTCGTAGGAGATGTTGGACCCGACGGTCGCGCCCTGCACCACCCAGTGGGCGTACATATTCATAATGCCGCCGCGAATCATTTTGTCCAAATGCGCCCGGTTTCCATCGAAATAGATGTAAATTTTTGAGCCATAGATATTTGTCACACCCCCTTGATTGTAGAAATCCTCGTAATCGTATGCGAAATTGGACTCCCGGAAATCAGACTGGGTATTATAAACAATGAACTGCATCTTTTTCTTGGAGGTGTAGTTCAACAGCTGTTCAATCTCTTCAATGATTTCCGGCGCAGAATAGAAGACATATTGCGCCAACTCACGACCTGTAGGATAATAGTAAACATCGTACTGCTCCGCCCTCAGATACTGCCAGTTAAAATGCTGATGCTGCACCCGATTCTTACCGAAAGTAAGCTGAGACCCGTTGTAAAACTGCGCATGGGAGGTCAGGAATAGGCACAACAAAGCCCCGATTGTCACGATTCGTCGCGACAATGCATGAAAGCGGGAATATTTTAGTTCAAAGTTCAAAGTTCAAAGTTCAAGGTTCAAAGTTCAATGTTCAAAGTTCAAAGTTCAAAGTTCAAAGTTCAAAGTTCAAGGTTCAAAGTTCAAGGTTCAAAGTTCAATGTACCATATACGGTTTCAAAATTCCTTCAATAAACGCCCGTTTTTCCTTCAACAATGCCTCTGTCCGCGCCTCCATAAGGAGTCGCAAATAGGGTTCCGTGTTCGACGGGCGGATGTTGAACCACCAGTCGGGGAATTCCACACGGTAGCCGTCGAAGTCGAGGATTTTTTCGGGTTTTTCCTGCGCGGTCGCCGTCTTCACCACCGCCTCCATCGCCGCTTTCTTCTCTTCGATGGTGAAGTTGATTTCGCCGGAATTGGCATAACGTTTGATTTGTCCGATTAATTGTGACACGGACACGCCTTTCTTTTTCATATCTGCGAAGACGTGCAGCAGCACCTGCGCGGCGATCATAGCCGAATCGGAGTAGAAGAAGTCGCGGAAGTAGTAATGTCCGGCATATTCCCCGCCGAACGCACCGTCAATTTCGCGCAGCTTCATGGCGGCGTAAGCGCGACCCACCCGCCAGATGTACATCTCCCGGCCCATCTTCTCCAAGTATTCCGCCACCGATTTGGAAGTCCGAATATCCTGGATAACAAGACCTTGGACGTTCTTCTCTTCGATGAAGTAATGTCCTAAAACGGCAATCATCAAATCCGGAGGAATGAAATCACCATGTTCATCCACGAACATTACACGGTCAGCATCGCCATCGAACACGACGCCGATATCAGCTTTGGTTTCGCGCACTTTCTCCTGCAGCGCGACGATATTTTCCGGTTCCAGCGGATTCGCCTCGTGGTTCGGGAACGTGCCGTCCAACGTGTCGAACAGGTAAAGCGGCTGGTTGCCGAAAATCTCCTTCACGAGGATGGAGGCCATGCCATTAGAGCAGTCCATCACCAAGTTCAGGTTATCTATATTATAATGGTACTGCGACTGGAATTGCAGGTATTCCTTTTTGACCGGATAATCGACCACCTTGCCCTTCGGGGCAGTGATGACGACCTCCTCGTGCAGCACCTTTTGTTCCAGCTCGCCGAGTCCGGTGTCGTAACCGACGGGCAGCGCATCTTTCCGTGAAACCTTCAACCCATTGTATTCCTTGGGGTTATGGGACGCAGTAATCATCACGGAAGCCTCGAAACCGTGCTTCGCGGTGAAGTAATAGACCATCGGGGTGGTGGTGAGGCCCATGTCATACACATACGCGCCCGCATCGGTGATGCCGCGTGCGAGGGCGTGGAACATGTCGTCGGAAGTCACCCGCATATCCCTGCCAATCAGCACCTTGTCGGCGTGAAGCAGTTCCGGCAGGAAGAACCCGAACTTGTAGATGGTCTCCAGATCGAAATCTTTGCCGAAGATTCCGCGAAAGTCGTATGCTTTAAATGCGCCCATAGTAATCCTAAATTTACGAGCGGCAAAGGTACATTTTTTTAGGGAATGGGCAGCCCGTCAATTCAAGTTTTGTGTAGTTTCTTCCCTTTGCGGCGGTGTTGTTTTCTGATGATTCTATTTCAACCCGCCATAACTCTTCGCCGCCTCTTCCAGCGCCTCCTCGGTGGTGTATTGCTCGTAAACCTTGCAGCGGGTGACGATGCCCTGCGACGAGCAGTTCTTTCCCTGCAGGCGCACCAAGGCCCAGCCCTTCGCCTCGTTGGCAAAGTCGCTGTCCACCAAAGCCAGGCATCCGTCCACGAAGGTAAACTCGTCCGGTTGCACCGCACGCACCTTAAACTTCACCTCGGGGCAGTCATCACGACCGGTGCCTTGCTCGGCGGTATAGAGCAGGAAAGCGCTGTATGGCAGACTGTTGCTGGCTTCCTCGTCGGTGATGAGCGCCGGAGTGCCATCCACCTCGCCCAACGTTTGCTGCATGGTTCGCAAGGTACCGCCGCTCACGGGAATGCCAGGCATCAGCAGAGAACCTTCGACATCATACTTGATTTTAGGCATGTAAACCACGGGCAACTTGTTGGCCAACGAAAGGAAACCAAGATAATGGGTCTTCCCTTCGGTGAACATGGGGCTGCAAGGAGAGAGTCTCTTCCACAAAGCGATACCGTGGCGCATACGCTGCCGCTGTACGAACTGCTTGAGGCTGTTGCTGCGTCCGCTGTTGGAAGTGGACACGCGCGTGACGACCGAACCCTTCCGGATGTACTTGGTCACCCCAAGCGAAGGTATCCGTCCGATGATCTCCACGCCCATTTTCGGTTGTTTGATTTTCATAATAGCTCCTTTCTTTTCTTATATTGATTGTTTGTTTCGTATCTGCACCGTATTTGCACCGTATTTGCACCGTATTTGCACCGTGGCAGAGCAGTGGCAGGCTTACTATTTCTTCGATAGTTTTCCGTTACTTCTTCGATAGTTCTTCGATGTTTTATCGGAGAACTATCGAAGAACTATCGAAGAACTATCGAACAAATGACGACTCAACTCGCTGGCAGAGGTATGCCAAATGTATGGCAAATACTTGCCAAGTGCTTGCTAACTGCTTGGTTGTTCTATAGTTGTCCCTTGCAAATGCAACGGTTGGGTTTGTGCTTGAATGCCATTCTTTAGCAGAATAGCGACAGTAGCATAGTAACAGGCATAGTACAATCTGTTGATGGCTCCATGATAAAGACTTTCTTTGATCATTAAATCAGCCTCTTGCATGGTTTCGTCAGCCCGTTTCATGCGATATGCAATCAGAGCATCTCTACTCTCTTTGTCCCACTGTTGTGTCATAATGCAATGCCCTCCCTCATAACATTAAGATAAAATGGTGTAACAAAAGGCCTGTTTTCCCAATCTTTTTTCAAATATATCTTAGGACTGATGTTAACTCCTGTTTCTATTTCGAGTAGCATTGCCTGGCCGCTGATTTCGAGTTCGCGGTCAACAGACTTTTTGTCGCCGGACAGCAGCACCAACAGGTCAATGTCACTGTCGGGACGGGCGTCGCCGCGGGCCTCACTGCCAAACAAAATAATTTCCGCATCCGGCTCGACAGAGCGGATGGCCTGCTTGGCTTTTTCCACAATTTCCTTGCGATTCATAATCGTCTTCTTTCAGTGGTGTTCTCTTTTGGTGTATGTCAGATCTTATAGGTTATTCCTTCACGCCCTTGAACTCGAATCCTGCCTGCTCGACAGCTTTGCGCACCTCATCGACAGAGGCGGTGCCGGTGACGGCGAGGGTGTTGGCTGATGGGGTGGCCTCGCAGGTGGCGACACACTTATTTCAGCAACTCCTTGATGCGTTTCTTGTCACACGCGGTCATGCAGCGCATACACTTCATGACGGTGTACGTGGAGGCACGTTCTTGGTTGACGGGATTGTTACGATATTCGTGGCAACGGTCGGCAGCATCGGCGAAGCGGATGCCCGTGTCGAAGAGGGCACCGCCGTAGGCTTCACCGCCGAAGTAGAGGTAGCCCTCCTGCCGCAGGAAGCGTTTCACCGTCCACACGCGGCGATCGAGTTCCAGCAGGGCGTAGGAGTAGAATTTGCCGCTCTTGCCGTTCTGCACCCATCCGCGGGTGAAGGGATCGGCCAGCCCCACGGCGAACATCAGCACCGCCTTGGCCGTCGGCCAGAGGTCTTTGGGCCGCCGTCCGGGACGCGCCTTCTCGTTGAGCGGTCCCACATCGGCGATACCGAAGAGGTCCCAGTCCTCATCGTCAACGAGCTTCAGCAGCCGGTCGGTGAGGGCTTGGTCCTGTGTCCACGGGTGAGGATATTTTGTGGCATCCATAGTATCGTTTATCGTCTTTGTCATTCAAGGTGCAAAGATACGATTATTATGTACATCATAGTTGCGCCGTAGCAGAGCAGTAGCAGGCATACTTTTTGTCCGATAGTTTTCCGTTACTTCTACGATAGTTCTTCGATGTTTTATCGGAGAACTATCGTAGAAATGATGACGCAACTCGCTGGCAAGTGCTTTGCAACTGCTTGGTTATTCGGTAGTTGTTCCAGATTAATATCGTTATTGTTCGTCCAGTTCGGACAAATATGCTTTCAATTGTGGGATATTGATAGTGACGATGCTCCAAATTGTCTGGTCGTCAACGCCAAAATATTCGTGAATAATCAGGTTCCTCAAGCCAATAATTCGAGCCCAGGGAGTGTCGGGATGGTTCATGAGAAACTCATCGCTAAGGCCGTTAGCCGCCTCCCCAATAATCTCCAACTGGTGCAGCGTGGCGTTAAACATCATGGAGTTGTTTGCAAAAGAGTCTTTGTCTGCCCCTTGAATGTAGTTTTCAATTTCTTTGATGGCATCCAAAATGTGCATCACTCTCACATGGTCGGATATTTTAGCATTCATAGAGTAATAGTTTTTCTGAATCAACGTATGGTTTAATGTATTTTGACATTCCTCGCGAGGAAACCAGATCGATGGATTTTTGCAAAAGAGACTGCAGATCTAGTTGCATTTGTACAAATTCCAACCCGACAGGCTTGGAATAGTCCAAATCCACCAAAATATCCACATCGCTTTCGGGAGTTTCCTCCCCACGCGCGTACGAGCCGAAGATCCAGGCCTTCAACACCGGCTGGGTCTTGAAATACTCGCGGATGGTCTCTATCATTTCTGTGTTCATAATCGTCTTCTTTTGCAAAGGCAAAAATACATTTTTTATATATACAACCCGTAGGGGCGAATCATTATTCGCCCCTACAAAAAAAAGGCGCCGCAACCGCGACGCCTTTTCTCATATCCTACAGATCAGGAATTATTGTTTATCCATCTCTCTGTACTCGTTCACGATGGCCTTGACGTTCGCGGGAGCGAGGCGGCCGAAGACCTTACCGTCAACCAAGGCGACGGGAGCCAGACCGCAGGCGCCGACACAGCGCAAAGAGGTGAGGGAGAAGAGACCGTCCTTGTCCGTCTCACCGGGCATGACACCCAGTTCTTTCTCGAACGCATCCAGAATCTTCTCAGCACCGCGCACGTAGCACGCAGTACCCATACACACAGAAACCGGATATTTACCCTTCGGCTGCATGGTGAAGAAAGAGTAGAAGGAGACAACGCCATAGACCTTTGCGGTCGGGATGTGCAGTCTCTCAGCAATCAACTCTTGTGCTTCTGCAGGCAGATAGCCGAGGTAATCCTGTGTCTGGTGCAAAACGTTAATCAATTCGCCAGGAGCATTATTGAATCTGTCGCAGATCTCAATAATCTTGTCGCTGACTTCCTTTTTCATTTTGATAATTATCTTATCCATAATGGTGTTTTTTTAATTATTGATGAATACTGAAACAGAATTATTTGTTCAAATCCACTTCAACGGTCGTTTGTCTGTCGAAATAGTGGGTATGCAACAGTTCATGCGATTTGTGGCCGCAAGGCTCGCCCAGGAACTCCTTGTAGAGAGTTTGGATGGACGGGTTCTCGTGGGATTTACGGATCGGCATTTCCTTGTCTGCTTGATAGATAGCTTCCCAACGGGCTTTGATGATATCGCCGTTGCCGTGGTGCAGGGGCTGGCCACCGCCGTCGATACAACCGCCGGGACAAGCCATGATCTCGATAGCGTGGAAGTTGCACTTGCCAGCCTTGATGTCCTCTAACAACTTGCGGGCATTCTTCAAGCCGTGTGCGATACCGATGTTGATCGGCAGGCCGTCGAAGTCGATGGTGGCGGAACGGATGCCTTCCAGACCGCGCAGTTCCTCGAAGTCGATTTTCGGACACTGTTTTCCGGTATAGACTTCGTAGGCGGTACGCACAGCAGCCTCGATCACGCCGCCGGTGGTGCCGAAGATGACGGCAGCGCCAGTGGATTCGCCGAGCGGGCTGTCGAACTCTTCCTCGGGAAGTTTCGTGAAGTCGATGTTGGCCTGTTTAATGAGGGCGGCCAGCTCGCGGGTGGTGATGGAGAAATCGACATCAGGATTGCCGTTCACCTTGAACTCGTCACGACCACACTCGTACTTCTTGGCGAGGCAGGGCATCACAGAGATGCAGACCATGTCTTCGCGTTTGCAGTTGATCTTCTCGGCGAAGTAGCTCTTTGCCATGGCACCGAACATCTGTTGCGGGGACTTCGCGGTGGAGGGCAGTTCCTTCAGTTCCGGGAACTGGTGCTCGAAGAAGTTCACCCATGCCGGGCAGCAGGAGGTCAGGATAGGCAGCTTGACATCCTTGTCGCCACCGAGGAATCTCTTGAGGCGGCCGAGGAGCTCGGTACCCTCTTCCATGATGGTCAAGTCAGCGCTCCAGTCAGTGTCGAACACATAGTCGAAACCGAGGGCCTTGAGGGCAGCGGTGAGCTTGCCGGTCACGATGGAACCGGGTTTCATGCCGAATTCCTCACCGAGAGCCACACGCACGGCGGGAGCCACTTGGACAACCGTTTTCTTGCTGGGATCCACGATAGCGCGGATGACCTTGGCGGTGTTATCAACTTCGGTAAGAGCGCCCACAGGACAAACAGCCACGCATTGACCGCAGAACGTACACGGTGAGTGGTCGAGGTGTTGGTTGAAAGCGGTAGAAACGACGGCCGGGAAACCGCGCTCGATAGCGGAGAGGGCACCCACGGTCTGCATTTCGTTACACATCATTTCGCAACGACGGCACATGACGCACTTGTTCATGTCGCGGATGATAGAGGGGGAAACCTCGATCTGGTAGCTGGACTGAGCGTGGTCGGGACCGACGAACGGGTTGCTGCGGATGCCGAAGCGGATAGCGAGAGCTTGGAGCTCGCACTTGCCGCTCTTGGCGCATTGCAGACAGTCATTCGGGTGGTCGGAGAGCATGAGCTCGAGCACCGTGCGGCGTGCGTTGATCACGCGCATGGAGTTGGTGCGGACCACCATGTCGGGCATACATTCGGTGACGCAGGCGGGAGCCAGGTTACGACGACCGGCGACCTCCACGACACAGAGACGGCATCCACCAGGTCTGTTGTGGACATCCATGCCCTTGAATTCAAAGTGGCAAAGGGTGGGGATAGAGATACCCATCTGCTTTGCGGCGTTAAGAATCGTAGTACCTTTCGGCACTTCAATTTCTCTATTATCTATTGTTAATTTAATTGTATCCATATTGTTCACCTTTCACTAAATAATACTGATTGCACCGAATTTACATTTCTCAATACATGTACCGCACTTGATACAGAGCTCTTGGTTGATTTCGTGAGGCATCTTGACTGTACCCTTGATGGCACCGACTGGACAGTTGCGGGCGCAAGCCGTACAACCTTTACATTTCTCGGCGTCGATGACATACTGTTTGAGGGCCTTGCACTGACCGGCAGGACATTTCTTTTCAGTCACGTGAGCCACATATTCATCCCAGAAGTTGTCGATGGTGGACAATACAGGGTTCGGGGAGGTTTGACCCAGACCGCACAATGCGGTGTCCTTGATAACCGTACTGAGGTTCTTGAGGAGGGAGAGGTCTTCCATCGTGCCGTTACCCTTGGTGATGCGGCCGAGGATTTCGCTCAGACGTTTGTTACCGATACGGCACGGCGTACATTTACCGCAGGATTCCTCCACGGTGAAGTCGAGGTAGAACTTCGCGACAGAAACCATACATGAGGTCTCGTCCATCACGATCATACCACCAGAACCCATCATGGAACCGGCAGCCACGAGGTTATCGTAGTCGATGGGGGTGTCGAGGAACTTCTCGGTCAAGCAACCGCCGGAAGGACCGCCAGTTTGCACAGCTTTGAACTTCTTGCCGCCCTTGATGCCACCGCCGATTTCGTAGATGACCTCGCGAAGGGTGATACCCATAGGCACCTCGATCAAACCGACGTTGTTGATCTGGCCAGCCAATGCGAACACCTTCGTACCTTTGGACTTTTCGGTACCGATAGAGGAGAACCATTCCCAACCCTTGTTGATGATGACAGGGATGTTGGCGTAGGTCTCGACGTTGTTCACGTTAGAGGGTTTCTTCATATAACCCGAAACAGCCGGGAACGGGGGTTTGAAGGTAGGCTCACCACGTTGACCTTCCATGGAGTGGATCAAAGCGGTCTCCTCACCGCAAACGAATGCACCGGCACCGTAACGGAGGATAATGTCGAAATCGAAGTCTGTGCCGAAGATATTCTTACCGAGGAGGCCGTACTCACGAGCCTGGTCGATAGCGACTTGCAGACGATGGATAGCCAGCGGGTATTCAGCGCGGATATAGACCAAACCGATGGTGGCGCCGATACAGAAACCGCCGATAGCCATAGCCTCGATGATGGAGTGCGGGTCGCCTTCCAAGATGGAACGATCCATGAATGCACCCGGGTCACCCTCGTCGGCATTACAGATGATGTATTTCTGGTCAGCAGCGTTCTTAGCGCAGAGTTCCCATTTCAAACCGGTGGGGAAACCAGCGCCGCCACGGCCGCG
Source organism: uncultured Bacteroidales bacterium (assembly GCA_900317715.1). Lineage (GTDB taxonomy): Bacteria > Bacteroidota > Bacteroidia > Bacteroidales > WCHB1-69 > F23-D06. The sequence goes on from ONHS01000069.1 coordinate 17,970, forward strand.
GAGACCGGATTTCTTGATGACGTCGATGGTGGCAGCGGGATCGTGTTGTTCCAAAACGCTGGCCAAAGCCTTGTAACCGTCACGTGCGATGTACTCGTCGATGTTTTCGGGATCGATGAAACCGCAGTTACGCAAAGCGATACGCATCTGTTTCTTGTAGAAACCCATGTGTTTGGAGTCGGAGATGTGCTCCTTGTCCTCGGGGTTCTCATAAAGCAGGCGTTGCACCTTACGACCTTTGATGATATGCTCGTTGACGATTTCGAGAGCGTCTTCGGGCTTCACCTGAGTATAGAAAGTGTTATCGGGAAGAATCTTCACGATGGGGCCTTTTTCGCAGAAGCCGAAGCAACCGGTGGTCACCACTTGAACATCGTCGGAAAGGTTCTTTTCCTTCAGGATTTGAACAAAATTTTCTCTGATTTTGGGGCTTTCTGAAGCCGTACATCCCGTACCGCCGCAGAGCAGAATGTGGTATTTATAATTTGCCATAACTGACCTCCTTAATGATTATTTGTCGATTTTTTCATAATTAACCGGGATGACGCCTTCCAGGATTTCGCCTTGCATGACATACTTGCTGACGAGTTCCTGGCCCTTCTTGGTGTCAACGTGACCGAAGACGATAGGATCTTGACCGGGTTTTTTAACTTCGACGGTAGGTTCAGCATAGCAGTAGCCCATACAGCCCGTTTGAGTCACAACAGCTTTCACATTTTGCTTGTTGCATTCCTCAATGATGGCTTCCATGGTCTGTTTTGCGCCGGAAGCGATACCGCAGGTTGCCATAGCCACCTTGATTTGCACGAGGTTTTCGACGTTCTCGCCGCCTTCGCGCAATTCAATCTTGGACTGCAACTCTTCTCTCTTTTTCTTGAGATCTGCCAATGATTTTATTTTTTCCATACTATAAAATTTGGTAAGTTGTTATTTTATTGTTGATTTGATATTTATACCAATTTTCAGCCTCTATTTTTTGCGCGGCAAAGGTATAAAAAAAACGCATACAAACCCCCATTTTCCGATGTAAAAAAGGACAACGAAAATGGTAAAATCAGGATTCCCACAAATATGTTACTTTTGCCACTTGGAAAATCACTACGAAAATATTTATAACTGATTGAATATGAATAAAATACACTTTAATAGGTTCTTCGGTTTTTTCTCTTGTGCGCTCTTGCTCACACTTCTTTTGACCGCGTGCCATTCGTCCAAAACGACCCAAACCCAAGAAGCCTTTTTCACTTGGGAAGATTCCTATCAACGTCATGTGGAACTGAAGGAGGCACCTCAGCGCATTGTCTCCATTTCGCCCGCCATCACCGAGGTGATGTTCCTCGTAGGCGCACAGGACAAACTGGTCGGCATCTCCGATTTTTGCAAATATCCACCTGAAACGGAAAAAATCAAGAAAGTGGGCGGTATGCATGACATCAACTTTGAGGTTTTGCTTTCTCTGCATCCCGATGTGGTACTCATCGGCTCCATGATTTCGCAACAGGACGTGGATGCCATCGAGAAGATGGGAATACCCGTCATTTGCATTGTGGAAGAGAGTTCGCTGGAGGGCATGGCGGAGATGATGGAGGTGATCGGGCGCATCACCCAGTGCGAAGAAAAGGGAAATGCAGAGGCGGAAAAATGGCGGGAGAAAATCTCGGAACTGAAGGCCAACGCACCCGCCCCGAAAGACAGAAAATGCGTCTATTATGTGGTCGGTTTCGGCGATGGTGGTGACTTTACCGCCCCGAAAGATACTCATATTCAAGAAATTATAGAACTTGCGGGCGCTCGCAATGCCGGCGATTCCCTCACGGGCTGGAACATCAGCCGCGAATACCTGTTCAAGACCAACCCCGATGTCATCCTCATACGCAACGAAGACAAAGACGCTTTTGTCTCGCGCTACCCTTACACACTCCTGGAAGCGGTGAAAGCCGGCCGTGTGTATGGCATCGAAAGCGGCTGGATCGACGTAGTGTCGCTGCGAAACATGCAGGCAGTGGAGTACGTCCGGGAAATTTGTGAGGACGATGAAGGACGATGAAAAACGATGAATATTCCAAAAAGGGCTGAAAGCCCGACCTATGTCAACCTAGGGTGACGCAAAGCGGAGCCCTAAGATATATAAAACAATAATTGATGTTAAAACTAAAACTATCCAATATTAAGATTCCAGTATCCGAAGGAAAGAACCTTAAAAATTTGGTTTGCAAGCAATTCCGCATTCGGACTGAAGATTTGAAGGAGTGTCGCATTGTGCGTCAGTCGGTGGATGCGCGGAAAAAGGACAAAGTGCTTTTCGACTTCCAAGTGGAGGTCTTGATTCCCGATTCCTACCAGCATCTGGTTGGCCAACCCCATGTGTCGGAATGCCAAGCGGCCACGGAGCTTCAATATCCGAAATGGGCGCACGAGCACCAGCCCGTGGTAGTCGGTTTCGGACCGGCGGGCATGTTCGCAGCCCTCTACTTAGCACGTTGCGGTGCGCATCCCATCGTGATTGAGCGCGGCGAGCGCATCGAAGAGCGTCAGCAATCGGTGCAAACCTTCCTGCAAACCAAAGTGCTGAACCCCAACTCCAACGTGCAATTCGGCGAAGGCGGTGCCGGCACCTTCTCCGACGGCAAACTCAACACGAATGTCAATAGCGAATATAACCAGTTTATACTCAACGAGTTTTACAAATACGGCGCTCCTGAGGAAATCACCTATCAGCAAAATCCGCACGTGGGCACGGATTATCTTTCCAAAGTGGTGAAAAATATCCGTTTGGAAATTGAAAGTCTTGGCGGCGAGTTCCATTTCAACACCCTGTTCGATGCTTTCGAGTCGGAAGGCAGCACGTTGAAAATCCATTGTCAAGATGGTAAAACGTTTATTACCAACCATTTGCTTCTCGGTTTAGGACATTCCGCCCGCGACACCATCCGCATGTTGCACACCAAAGGCTTGTTGATGGAAGCGAAGGCTTTCTCCATCGGAGTGCGCATGGAGCATCTGCAGCGCGACATCAACCGGATGCAGTATGGCTCGGTCGCAAATCTCCTTCCACCAGCCTCTTACAAAGGCGTGGTGCACATCAAAGACCGTGGCGTTTACACCTTCTGCATGTGTCCGGGCGGCACGGTGATGGCCTCCGCGAATGAGGAGGGCACGATTGTCACCAACGGCATGAGCGAGCACAAGCGAGACAAGTCCAACGCCAACAGTGCGCTATTGGTGAGCGTCACGCCCGAAGATTTTATGCATGGTTCTGTATTGGATGGTATTGATTATCAGGAGAAATACGAACGGTTGGCATTCCGCGTGTCGGGCGACGGACGCGCGCCGGGCAACCTCGTCGGGGAGTTCCTGAAGGGTCAAGTTGCCACACGCCATCGCAAAGTAGTCCCCTCCTACCCTCACGGTTTGCACTATTGTGACTTCAGCCGCTGCCTGCCAGACTACGCCGTAGGTGCGCTGCGAGAAGCCTTGCCGCTCCTCGACCGCAAACTGCACGGCATTGCCAATGTGGATACGGTGTTGACGGGCGTGGAAACCCGCTCTTCTTCGCCCGTGCGACTGTTGCGCAACGAACAAAGAGTCTCCTCAATACCAGGTATTTATCCTATCGGAGAAGGCGCAGGCTACGCCGGCGGCATCATGAGCGCCGCCATCGACGGCCTGAAGACCGCGATGGTGCTGTGACGTGTGACGTGCGATTTTTTGCCTATTGCCTATTGCCTGTTGCCTTGAGAATGAAGACTTAAGACTTGAGACTTGAGACTTGAAACCTGAAACCTGAAAC
>ONHS01000134.1 GCA_900317715.1 uncultured Bacteroidales bacterium
GCGACGGCACCATCATTGTCGTGCCAAACAGTGTAGAGGAACTCGAACAGCAGTTGCAGAAGATTTTTAAAGAAAACAAATAAGAGAAACGTACAATGAACAAGCAAACCATCATCACCGCACTGCTCGCCCTTGTCGCAATGACGGGGCGGGGGCAGACTGATACAAAGGGCGGCATATTGTCTGGCATAGAAACAGATGCGCAGCCTTTTGACTTTAGCAAGCCGATGATGGCCAATTCCTTGCATTTCCAACAGATAATCCCATTCCTTGAATTGCTGCAGGATGTTCAGCAAAAACCGCTAACTTACGACCGAACAACTTCATTCCCGATGCCAGCCAACAACCCCTTTATGCTATGGAATGGCGCAGGTGTCACCGTCTATGGCAGCAAGAATCAGATGCTGGGACTGATGGATGCGGCTACTGGCACTGTGTCGCTCCATCAGGATTTCGGACGGCTACATTTCGCAGCCTCTGCCGTTGCCAATAAATATTGGATGCCGATGCAGAGCCAACTCTACACGCAATACGGCATCGGTGGCTCGCTCGGTTACGACCTCACCGATGCTGTCTCACTCCACGCTTTCGGCTATTATTATGCCAACAATCCGCTTGTCGGCCCCGCTTTCAGCCCCTATGTAAGCACAACTTCATTCGGTGGCTATGCCAATATCCGTTTCAGTGAGAACTTTGGCAGCGAAGTCGGTGTGCGTCGCTATGTCAATCCTATGTCGGGCCGATGGACGACCTCGCCAATCGTTACTCCTTACTTCCGCGTAGGAAAACGCAACAAGATAGAAATTGGCTTACCTCTTGGCGAACTTCTAAAAGCAGCCATTTGGGGCGACAATGACAATCCCCTACGTTATAGACCGCAGCCACAACCACAACTGAAAAAGAAATAACACTTGCATCAAAATGAAACGACTAAGGTTAGCTTTGATTGTTGAGATTGTGCTATATGCAATTATCTGCATTATAATATATGTGGCAGTATTGATATTGAGTGACGAGATTGAGAGTTGGAAGAAACTTATCATCTTTGCTATCACCTTTGCCATATTATTTCCACTTGTACGTTATATAAAAAAGTATAGAAAACGAAAATGAAAACAATGAAGATTTGGAGACTCTCCTTTGCGATGCTTGCTGCCTTCTCCCTCGCCTCTTGCGGCAGCGATGAACCCGAATGGGCAGACGCGGAGGCGCACGAAAAGACGGAACAACTGCGGGAGCAATACACGCCGTTCATCGTGGGCACATGGCACATCGAGCGTATAGGCGATAAGCAGCGGGCATTCGAGCAACTGACGTTCAATGCCGACGGAACGCTCAGCGGAATGCGCAAATGGCAGTCGCGACAAATCGTAACCATCGACGGACAGGAGCAGTACACTGACTGGGAAGAGGTACCCGATATGAATGGCACCTTCAAGGGCACATGGTCGCTCAAGTGGGAAAGGAACAGCAGCGGCGTGGGCGAAAACCGTCTTACTCTCTTAGCCGATTGGGATGATAAGATCAACCCTGTCATAGCGTATGGCCACAATCTCCTTTTTGGCTATGCCGACGCAACAACTTTGCAATTTGCAGGCCACTGGCAGAACACCGAAAGCTGGACAATCTATGCACGTGGCGAGGCAGCACCGAGTTTCTAATTATAACTATCAAAGAACAATGAACAAGCAAACTATCATCACCGCGCTGTTCGCCCTCGTCGCAATGGCAGGGCAGGCACAGAGCACCTTCGATACAGGAGATGGCTGTCTGAACGTCATAGATGTTTCTTATGCGCAAGGTATTGGCGAATATGGTGATGGGGGCATTTCCGCAAACTACCTACATGAGAAGTTCATTAACGAACGCCTCAGCATCGGAGCCGGAATCGGATACAATCACCATGAGAAGTACAAGTTTTCTGCAATTCCCATTTATTTCAGTACACATTACTTCTTCTTAGACCGCAAGTTTTCTCCGTTTGTTAATCTGCGCGTTGGAGGATTCGCTATGTTCAATGCAAAGAAAGTAGGAACTA
>ONHS01000070.1 GCA_900317715.1 uncultured Bacteroidales bacterium
GCCGCTTCTTCTCATGGTAGATGGCATCGAACGGGATAAGCACCCCTGTGTCCTCGATATTGTGCATCAATCGGTTCACCGCCGTGCCGAACATGAGCAATTCAGACGTGATGGAAACGTAAGCCGTTACATTGGGTGGGACATTCACATTTCTCATTCTGGCCGCCCCCTTAAGCAACTTGTAATCTTCCAATTGGTCTTCCTTGTTCAATACCAGATCCATCAGTCCGGGATCGGAAGCGGGCATGATCGCTTGGTCGTCCCACGGCCGGACAAGTTCATCCTTATCCCCAAAATGTTTCCATAAGAAATGATAAATCAGATCTTTGGCAATATAGTCGTAGGAAGGATACAGGGTAATCTTTCCGAAGAAATAGAGCAAATTGGGATTCTTCATGATGATGGCCACCAGACCGTCCCACAGGTTGTCAAAGGCAAAAATGGACTTCGCTCCGCCCTTGGAACTCTGATACTCCGGTGCCACGAAATTGCGTCCGAGCTCGATGACATGCGGCAGATACTCATCGATAAACTTCTGGGAAAAGCGGAACTGATGGGAACTGGCTAGTACAGGCTGACCGTTTTCGTCAATCTTCGCCTCCGAGCCGAAAAGGAAGCGATAACCGCCAATAATGGCCTCATTCTCCGGATCCCAGACAATCAGCTGCTTATACGGCTTCTCCATTTTGTCGTATTCATCAAGGTCTATGGCATTGCCCGTGGAACCGCCGGCCTCGCGGAACGCCAACTCCCGCAATCGGCCGATTTCCGTGACCACGTTGGGGGAATCCTGCCACGTTACAATGTAGAGCTCGTTGTGCCCTTTGTTGGTGTCTTCCAGCTTCTTGGATTTGGTGAGTTCTGACTTGATTAGTTCAACCGGTACGGGGTCTATGATGGTATTCATAATGATGGAGATTTTAATCGATACTAGAGGGCCAGGGGTTGGAAACGATGCCTGCCATATCAAGCATAGTCTGGTGCGCCAAATCGCGCATACGTGCCACCTCCTCTTTCCGGGGAGCGTTGAGGTCAGGCACGATCGGGTCGCCCACGTGGATGGTGAGCAGTGGTTCGTCTTTGCAGAAAAGTTTACGCCAACCGGTGCGCGGCCGGAAGGAGAGCATCAGGGGGATGACCGGGAGCGCGTACCGGTAGGCCATGTTGAACGTGCCTATTTTGAACGGTCGTAGCGGGGCATAGAATTTCCAGCTGCAGCTTTCGGGGAAGATGTGGATCCACTGTTTTTGGGCATGAAGTTCTTCCAACGCTTTGTCAAATTCCCGAAGTCCGCTGCGCTCCTCCGGAATGGCGATGCCGCCGATGGTTTTCATCAAAAAGCCGTCCTTGCCGCGGAACGGCTGGGCGTACATGGGAATCCAGGCCTTGCGGTAGCGCATCGCCTGCAGCACGCAGATCATGTCCCATCGATGGACGTGGTTGCACACGGTCATCATGCCATTGGCAAAAAGCTTGCGGTTTTGACGGATTTTCTCACGGCCTTCAATCTTGAGACCGTAACGAATCCGGTTCACAGGGAAAGCCGCAATCCAGAGGGCAAAATAGACGAGAAAATGCCATATTTTGAACTTTAGGGATTTATCAAGATAGGGATACGTCTCATCGAATTTGATGTCCTTGAGTTCCCCGCGTATGGGAGCCATTCTCGTGTACGGGTCGTCCCCGGAGAACACCTCCTTCGGTTCAGGGACGAACACCTCTTCCCTGACCTTGAAGTTCCGATACGCCGGTCCGTATGATGAATAGTCCTTTACCATGTCCATTTTTCGAATTTTTGCGGATAATTTCAAAATATCCGTAACGATGCTGCAAAATTAGCAAAGATTTTCAAAAGTTGGATATGGCGGTGAAAATTTCATAAAAAAATCATCTGCTTCCCCAAAAAATTCCTATCTTTGCCGCCTGAATCAATCGGAATTTTAAACTAAAAACGAGTAATATATACGAAACAATAGGAGAATAAACGATAAATAACATATTATAAAGCGTTTTTGCTTTTCAAGTAATCGGAAATCTGGACAATTTCCACTGTGTTACAGAAGAAGGCAGAAATGCTCACGGTGTATCCGTGGGCTTTCTCGTTTGTAACACAGGCAGTCCAGAGCCTCCGATTAGACAGAAAGACTCACGGATTCTTTTTTGTGACCGCTCGAAAGGCGAAGCGCCCCAAACGCCAAGCCATTATGAGCACCAAGTTTTTCAACAATATCGAGACGAGGCTGATGGACAAGTTCCACGGTATCGCCTCCGCAATGGCCAACTTCGACATCTTCCATGCCGTGGTTGGCTATTTTCGTTCCAGCGGCTACTTCAAACTGCGCAAGGAGCTTGAGAATGTCAGCGAAATCCGCATCCTCGTCGGCATCAACATCGACAATCTCTTCCGACAGTCGCAGGCCGCCGGCAAACTGTTTTTCGGCGACAAGGAGGCGAGTCTCGAACAATATTGCGAGGATTTCCTCCGCGATGTCTATCAGTCGGAATACGCCTCCGATGTGGATGAGGGCATCCGCCAGTTCTGCGCCGATATCGCCGACGGACGTTTGCAGTTGCGCATCCATCCCACCAAAGACCTCCACGCGAAGTTCTATCTCTGTCTGCCGAAGAACCACAGCGAGCATAGCGACGGCTGGGTAATCATGGGCAGCAGCAACCTCAGCGCGCAAGGGCTCGGCACCACCGAACCGCCTCGCTATGAGCTGAATGTGGCCATGAAGGATTATGACGATGTGCATTACTGCGAGGAGGAATTTCAGCATCTGTGGAACGACGCCATACCCGTGACTATGGATGACGTGAACCGCATCGTGGACGGCACTCATCTCGCGCCACCTGAACATCAGCCCACGCCTTACGAGCTCTATATGCGGATGCTCATCGACCATTTCGGCAACCAAGTCGAAGACCATTTCGTCCCTCATCTTCCCGACAATTACGACGACCTCACCTATCAGCGCGATGCTGTGGTGCAAGGGTACGACATTATGATGCGGCACGGCGGATGCTTTATCGCCGATGTGGTGGGTTTGGGAAAAACCGTGGTGGCGGCCATGATTGCGCAACGGTTTATCGCCGCCAATGGCGACAACACCCGTATCCTCGTCATCTTTCCGCCTTCGGTGCAAAAAAACTGGGAGGACACATTCAGGGATTTCCAAATCAAAAACAACTATAGCCAATTCGTCAGCAATGGCAGTTTGGGAAAAATCATCGAGGGCACCGACAACTACAATCAGCCTGGTTGCTACGACCTCGTCATCGTCGATGAGGCGCACAATTTCCGGCACGACAGCAACTGCAACTACGACCTGTTGCAGCGCATCTGCAAGTCGGCACGGTCGAACAAAGGCAATGTCAAGGGGGATAAAAGGGTGCTGCTGCTTTCGGCCACGCCGCTCAACAACACGCCCGAGGACATCAAGAACCAGTTGCTGCTGTTTCAGGATGTCGCGCGCTGCACGATTGACGGTGTCAGCAACATTGCCGACACGTTTGCCCCGTGGATCAAGGAATTCAAGAGCCTTATGTCGCAGCGCCGCACGATGAGCGCTGGTTTCCTCACCACCCGTATCGATGCCATCAATCAGGAACTTCGGCACAAGGTGTTGGAGAAAGTGATGGTGCGCCGTACCCGCAGCAATATCCAGCACGAGCCCCGCTATGCCCACGAAATCCATTTCCCGCAGCTTCTTGACCCCACCGACCGTACCTATCAGATGTCGCCCGAATTGCTGAAACTCTTCATCGACACCTATATAAAGTTGGTCGATACACCGTCGGCCAATCTGAAAGAGGTGAACGCGGATATCTTCAACGGAAGCGGTCTGCATTATGCCCGCTATCGTGCGGTGGAGTATTGTCCCTCGTACAAAGTCCCTTCCGGCAAAATGGCGAAGCATATAACCGACTCGCTGGCTTCCATCTATCAGACGCACATGGTCAAACGGTTGGAAAGCAGTTTCGACGCCTTCCGCCGCTCGCTCCACACCCTTTTGGATGCCACGAGGGGGATGATAAAAATGTTCCAGGAAGACAAAGTCATCATCGCGCCCGAGCTGAATGTGAAAAAGTTGCAGTCCGACGGGGTCGAGTTGGACGAAATCATAGAATTGGCCATCGGCAAAGGGTTCGACCAGAAAGAGATACTCTTCCACGCGGCCGACTTCAAGCCCGATTTCCTGCCCATGTTGGAGTATGATGCCGATGTGCTGGACAAGCTGTGCCAACGATGGGACAAAGTGAAATCCGACCCCAAGCTGGAACTTTTCATCAACATGCTGCAAGGGGAACTGTTCGACAAGGAAAAGAATCCCGGTGGCAAATTAGTGGTGTTCAGCGAAAGCGTGGATACCGTCAACTATCTGGAAAAAGAGTTGAAAGAGCGTTTGCATCGTCAAGACATTCTGGCCGTGTGCGCCAAAAACCGCAAGCGACTTCAGAAAACGATTCAGGCTAACTTCGATGCCAAGTACAAAGAAGAGTGGCGTAACGACTACAACATCGTGATTACATCCGATGTGCTGGCCGAAGGCGTGAACCTGCACAGGGCAAATGTCATTGTCAATTACGACAGCCCGTGGAATGCCACGCGGTTGATGCAGCGCATCGGTCGTGTGAACCGTATCGGCTCCACCGCCACCGCCATCCACAACTACATGTTTTACCCTTCCGATCCCGGCGACGCCATCATCAGTTTGAAGAAGAACTCCCTCATCAAGTTGCAGAGTTTCCATTCCGCCCTCGGCGAAGACACCAAAATCTACTCGCACGACGAGCTGGTACACGAGTTCAAACTCTTCAACACCGACGTGCGTGACGAAACCGACCGCAGTCTGGAGCTGTTGCGCGAAGTGCGAGCCCTCCACGACAACCATCCTTCGCTCTACCGCCGCATCAAGAAGTTGCCGCCGAAAAGCCGCTGTGCCCGTCTCGGAGAGACGACACATCACACCATCGTCTATCTCGCCTCTCCCCTCAAAAAAGCCTTCTACCTCGTCGGCGACATCCCCCGCGAACTCTCCTTCCTCGAAGCCGCCGACATCTTCCATGCGGAACCCGACGAGGAAGCCGTGCCCTTCGGGGACAGCATACAGCGGCATTACGAACAGGTGCAGAGCGCGATACGGCAATACACCCTCGACCAGCAGCGCGAATATCAGGAAGACAAGCTCAAAATCGGCAGCAAAGACAACGACGCCAAAAAAGCCGCCGCTTTCCTGCGCGAGGTGCGGCCTCTGCTCGACGAAGAAGGTCGCAGCATCCTCGACCGTCTGAAGCAGATGGTGGAACGCGGCACCTACAACCAGTTAGCCGATGCCCTCAACCGTATTTCGAGGAAGCAGAAAAAAGAGCCCGCTCCGCTCACCAAGATACAGGAACAGCTTGAGGAGTTGGACAGACGCTACAGCCAGTCACAGACGCAGACCGAAACCAAGCAGGTGGCCTACACCGCCGCCGACATCATTTTAAGCGAAACCTTCAAATAAACCCGACAATGAATACCGAAACCCTCCGTCAGATTTTCAAGTCGCCGTTCGACTATACCTCTTACAGCCGCGAAATCGTGCATCGTCTTTTCGGTTGTCACGATGTGGCCTCGCGTCCCGAATGGCTTGACACCAACGCCGAAGGCGACCAGAGTTATTTCATCGGTCAGATGGATGATGCCGACCATCGTCTGCTCGGCTTCTTCTACACCCGCGTGGCCGATGGCGGCGATGTGCGTCGCAAGCGTGTGGGCCTGCGCAAGCTGATCAGTCCCTATCTGAAATACGATGTCGATGGGGCCATTGCCGTTTTCGACGACGGCCGGCACTGGCGTTTGTCCTACATCTGCGACCTCAAGGAGGGCAGCACCTCGGCCAAGCGGTTCTCTTATATTCTGGGGGACGAAAACGGGCAATACAAAACACCGCTGGAGCGATTGGAGAAGGTGGCCAGACTGAATGGGCGTTTAACGCTGTCCGACCTCAGGGAATCCTTCTCGGTGGATGCGCTCAGCGATGAGTTTTTCGACGAATACCATCTCCATTACGACCGGATTGTGGCGAACCTCACGCAATCCTATCGTAGAGACGTGCCATGGCGCGTCTCTACCGACAGAACATCCGACACCCGTCTCCACGACTACGTCAAAAAGATGATGGGCCGCATCGTGTTCCTCCATTTCCTGCAGAAAAAAGGCTGGCTCAATGGCAATCCAACGTTCCTGCGCGACCTGTTTCTCTCCAGTCCTCATCAAGCCGATTTTCTCGAACAGGTCTTGGAACCGCTCTTTTTCGGAATCTTCAACACCGAGCCAGAGCAGCGGGAGAAACTGTTCGCCAACGAACATTGGGATAAGGGGTTGCTGAAACAGTGGGAGCGTTTGCCGTACCTCAACGGCGGTTTGTTCGAGCGTGACGAAGTGGATAAGATGAACATCCGGCTGCCGGCTTCATTATTCAACGATCTTTTCACCTTCTTGGCCTCCTACAACTTCACCGTCGATGAGAACGACCCCGACGATGCCGAGATTGGTGTCGATCCCGAGATGTTAGGCAAGATCTTCGAGAGTCTGTTGGAGGACAACAAAGCCAAGGGTGCCTTCTACACCCCGAAGGAGATTGTGCGGTATATGTGCAAGGAATCCCTAATCGCGTATCTGACGCAACAATTGGCCGATGGTAGAGACGTGCCATGGCGCGTCTTGCCATGGCGCGTCTCTACAGATTCCGCAATCCGCACCTTCGTCGAAACCCACGAATTCCCCGATGAATTGGAACCCTATCGTGAGATTCTCGACCGCGCCTTGTGCGAGGTGAAAATCTGCGACCCGGCCATTGGTTCAGGTGCGTTCCCGATGGGATTGTTGAACGAATTGTGGCGGTGTAGGGAGGCAATATCGTTATCCCCTGTTGTAGAGACGCAAAATTTTGCGTCTCCATCGATGGGTCCATCGTCATCAACCCAATCCCGTGCCGCCCTCAAGCGCGAGATCATCGAAAACAACATCTACGGGGTCGATATCGAGCGGGGCGCCATCGACATTGCCCGTCTGCGTTTCTGGTTGAGCATCGTGGTTGACAGCGAAGAGCCGCAGGCCTTGCCCAACTTCGACTACAAGTTCATGCAGGGCAACAGTCTGATAGAAAGTTTCGAAGGGGTGGATTTGAGCCGGATGATGAGCAGCGATGGTCAGCACAGCAGTTTGGGGAAGGGCAGGCAGAAAGCGGGGGCGAACCAGTTGGGCATCGAGTTCGTGAGCACGGACACCAAGCGCAACCTCCAGCTGATGTTGCGGGAGTACTTCAGCCTCACCGACCACGTGAAGAAGGCGGAGGCGCGACGCGAGATCAACGACAGCGTGAAGAACTACATCCGTCATCAGGATCTCCGTCCCGCCGCCGAAGCCCGTCTCTCCTCCCTCGACCCCTCCGCCAACCAGGAGTTCTTCCTCTGGCACACCTGGTTCAAGGACATCTTCGACAGGGGTGGGTTTGACATTGTGGTGGGGAACCCGCCGTATGGCGCGAAATACTCTGATGAGTGTAAAAAATACTATAAAGAAAACTATATAACTGCTAAAACAATCAGGGGCAAACAAAAAGGATCTCTTGATACTTTTACTCTATTTATTGAGCATGGGTATAATATACTTAAAGAAGAAGGTAATCTTGCATTTATAGTTCCTATTGCAATCACTTCAAGCGATTCGTTATCTGGTATCCATCGTATCTTATTAGAAAAATGCGACAATGTTTATGTTTCCTCTTATGCAGCGCGTCCAAAACCAGTTTTCGATCGTGCGTTTATAAATACATCGATTCTTCTTTTTACTAAAACGGGAAAAGGGTGTCGTCATGTGTTTTCAACAAAAATGTATCGCCGCAATGCAGACAAGTTTAATTTACAATATCTTGTTGACCACTTACAATTTACGGATGTCAAAACATATATGCTTTATGGAAGAATACCAAAAATTGGAAGTGATGTTGAAAAATCAATATTGAACAAAATAAATAATCACAAGAGGTTATCTGCTTATTATGATCCAAAAGGTACGCCGATTTATTATCGCACAACAGGAGGCAGATATTTTAAGGTGGTCACGAATTATCCAACTGGTTCGACAAAAGAAAAGCCTTTGTTTTTCAACAAAAGATTCGCTAACTCTATCGGTTGTGTTTTAAGTAGCAGTTTGTCATTTTGGTTTTATCAAATCTATTCCAACAATCTGGACTGGAAAACATATGAAATTGAGAGCTTTACGCTTCCTTTTCTCTCCGATAAGAATATTGTTGATTTAGAGAAACTATACAAGAAGTATCTTGACGATATTGAAATGAATGCTAATGTCAGAGTATCAACTGGGGAATCAAAATATCTTGTTGACACTTTCAAAGAATACAAGATAGTTCGTTCCAAATCAATTATTGATGAGATTGACGATTATATTGGGCCCTTATATGGTTTGACACAAAATGAAATTGACTTTATCAAAAATTATGAAATTGAATTCCGAATGGCGGGCGAATAATAGATCCAAGAGATGGTCGATTTGGTTAAGCAAGTAATAGTGAAGAAACTAACCAATCCTTTAGGTGACACATCAGCACTGGAACGGGAGATTGACGGGTTGGTGTATGGGTTGTATGGGTTGACGGAGGAGGAGGTGAAGGTGGTGGAAGGGAAATGATTGTGTACGGTAATTATTTATTTCACAATATTTTACATTGTAGAGTTTTATTTTAATAGTATATTGTTTTAATGACACAGTAAAATTAATGCTAAATTTTTGCAAAGAACAGATACTGCGTATTGAAAAAAATTGTATTTTTGCGGCAGTAATTTAAATAAGTATCATGATAAAAATATCAGACAGTGTAGTAGATTTTCTAATAGAATCATACAAGATCGCATGGCGTAATACGGAAAAACAATCTTTTGTTGATGGTTTCTCTGCTGGTTACCATTATAGCAAATTAGGTCAATGTACGGTCAAAATACAATTTGCCAGAACACGCTTAGCTGCAATCGACACAGTAGCTTGTCAACGCGGATATTATACACCACACGAATTGGATGAGAGAAGTCGACTCCTCTTGGACATTCAGAATCAGGTACAAAAAAGCAATAAGCATTTAACTGCATACTATTTGGATTCAAAAAAAATTGTAGAACAACTATGAACAGTACAACTTCGTCAACAGAAAAGAATACTAACAAATTGGTCTCTTTTGAAATTTGCGGTCAGGCTTATAGATTGTCCGACTACTATCTTGGCATTGAAAGGAACCAGGAAGCATTATCCGAACACCTTCCAACGCTCGAAGAGTTTCCTTATTCTGTGAGACAATTAAAGGGAGATTTGTTGACCCACATAATGGATGTTCCTGTAAAAATCGTCTATAAAGGAGAAAAATCAAGTTTGGGTGCTTTTTTGTCAGAATGCAGGGAGTTTGAATCTCAATTGCCTTTGGTTGAAGAAATCAATGGATTGGAGAGAAAATTTGAATTCATAGTTATTTTTGACGGTGTGCAGAATAAGGATTCTCATGCTGAAATCATTGAAACATTTCGAGTTTTCCAAGACCTTTATTTCACTTTAGCATCTGCAAGATGGGCCTTGATTCAAGCACACCGCATCTTACATTTAAAAAGTGAAGTTGATTGGAAAGACGGATGGGAGCAACTATGGATCCGTGCCTCTTGGCTGAACAATGCAATCGTGATGTACAATTCTTGTTTTGACAAATTGCTTCAAACGATTTGGATAGGTACAAAAAAATATATAGGTTACCAATATGAAAGTAAGAAGAAGACAGTAACACTACAAAGGAATAATCTTTTTACTACTAAAGGTTTGGAACAAGTATATATGGCCTGTGATTACGACATCATTCAAAAGAAATTGCCGAAAGTATTACGAAAAAAAATAACAGGGCATTCGAACGACCTCAAAAAAGTGAGAAAACATGCAAATAGAATAAAACATCGTGGCGGAATGAGATACAAAGGTTTATTCCCTTATGGGAACATCAGTAATCTGACCAGTAGAAATAGCTATTCTGCCGCTTGGACGAAAAAAGATGATGATATCGATATTGTCATTGAAGAAGTGAAAAAATATCATATTGCTTTTTGTGAATTAGTGAGAGAAGTATTTGAATTCATAATGGATGAATTCAAAAAACAAGGCCATTTGACAGATAGTCCGAACAAAGTTGTGTTCTCTGTTCAGAAAAAGAAAACAAAGATTGGTGTGTACAAATTGGGGAAATATGGGGCAAAAATTGAGATATGATGTGCCTCCCTGTCCCACACCGCCCCCAGCCGCCACGCCTCCGACATCCGCATCGGGCTGATGGACAGCACGGTGCCGGGGGAAGCGATGGTGTGCGGGGTGAATCATCCCCGTCAGGGGATGCCTGTCTGTAGCGGATGTCCACGTGCGGTTTCAAATCCCCAGCCAACGGCTACAGAGAGGGAACCCCTAACGGGGTTCGGGGCGCTTGGCTGGGAACGTCCTCGAGCCACGGAGATGGAAGCCCTGACGGGCTTGGGAGGGATGCGGGAACGGGATCGGGCAGGATGCGGGAATAAACCCGGCACCGCCTTATCGAAATCGCCTTTATCGAAAACATAATACGTCCGATGGAATAATTGATAAAGAACGATCTTTGAAATTTTAGAAGAAAAACTAGCGAGGTGTTAAAAATATATGTATTTTTGCCTTGTAAAAAAACTTTGATATGGCAAAAGATTATCCTATAGAAGAACCTGAAACTCCGATGGTTAATGAACCATCCACAGAATATGGCGTTGCCGCAAAAACAACATACCGGACAATCTCCGATGAAGAAATGGCACAATGTATTCCGCTCGAAGAGTCCCGCCGTCGGATGACTGAAAAGATTTACAAGTTCTATCATCCTGAAGCATGAGAATTCTTATTGAAGAACGTGTACATCAAGCCATAGAATCATTCTATGATGCTGCCATATTAAAACATTGGCATACTTTAAGTTTCGATACCGTTGAAAACAAGAAAAATCGTCTCTATGACGGATTGGAATCGCTTGCCAACTATGCGACCATATTTCCCAAGGCCAGACTAAAAAAAGAATGGATTAATAAGGGATGGCAGGAATTTATCTGCGAGGATTTCCATTTTGCGTATGAGATTACGGTTGACGCTCATGGAGAAAAAGTGATTGTCGTTCATGACGCTGTCCACAGTTTTCTTTACTATTAGTTTTCTCTCCTAAGCATTTAGCGTCACCCGCCACGCCTCCGGCACCCGCATCGGTCTGATGGACAGCACGGTGCCGGTGGAAGCATTACTAAGTTCTGAATAGAAATTGAAAAAAAAAGCACTGCAATCGCGGTGCTTTTTTGTGTTAACCAACGGCTGACGGCTAATAGCCAATAACCATTAAAATCCCGTCCAGAACGTTTCCCATAGCTTGTGTTCCATTTCCTGCCAGGTTTGGCGGGTAGCACCGGCGAAGTCGGCACTGTATTGGTTGAGCAGCTTTTGGGCATCCTCTTTCTTGCCGGCAGAAGGCTTTGTCTTCGTAGCGCATAATGTTGTCCATCATCATTTTTTTGCTGCGTCCCCAGCGCACTTGCGCTAACTTGTTGGCCTTGCGGTAGTGCCACAGTACAGCGTTCTCGTTGTAGCGGAAATGACCGCATACTTCGAAGCCTGCGGGCATTTTGGTGGCACCGGCGTAAATCGGGATACGCGGACTTTGTCCTGGATTCTCCACGGAGAACCAGCAGAGGCCGCCTACCTCATCGGGCAGCCAGTCGCGGCACTGCATGATGAAAGAGTAGGAACACCACGACATAGCCACGCCACGGTAGAAAGTCACGGTGCCGGGGTTCAGGAAATTATACATCGCGCGCTCGTTACCGTCCATCCAGGGGTTGGCGTTCGGACAGATGATGGTGTCCTTATAGGGGTTGCCTTCTTTGTCTTTACGGTTCACTTCCATCTTAAGATTGCCGATTTGGTCGAGCACTGTACCTTCGTAAGTAGCTCTGAACAACGCCATTACATCACGAACATCGACTTTTTTTTCGGGTTTCACGGAGAAGGGAAGGGCTTCGGCGTTGATGTCGAGGTTCAACGACGGGGCAAGTTCGTTGAAGATGTACCATTCGCGCTCCTTGTGGTTTTTGCCTTCGGCGTAGGAGGCGTTGAAGGCCTTCCACCATAGGAAATCGCCCTTGCCGTCCCAAAGTCCATATTTTTTGGCCACCTTTTCGATATTGTCGGAGCAGAGGAAGTTGTTCTTATCCTTGCGGTTGAGTTTGCCGATGCGTGGCACGTTGCAACTCACGGCCACCTCATCGTCGGGCACGCGTTGTGCTACCCACATACCGCCAATCACGTCGGGACCTTCGCCGAGGATTTCCATTTGCCACACTTCGTTTTTGTCGGCAATGGTGATGCATTCGCCGCCGTCAGCGTAACCGTACTGTTTCACTAGGTCGCCGATGAGCAGGATAGCTTCGCGGGCGGTTGTACAACGCTGTAAGGCAATACGTTGCAGCTCTTCAATCATGAACATGGCGTTCTCGTTTACCAAGGTGTCGGGACCAGAGAAGGTGCTTTCACCCATGGCCAGCTGTTTCTCGTTCATGCAGGGATAGGCGGTGTTCATGTAGGCGTAGGTATGCGGTGCTTCGGGAATTTCGCCCGCCAGCACTAAATTTTCCATGCTCTTGGCCGTTTCGGTATGCATGGTGCCTTTATAGACCTTGTGCATTGTGCCGGGCTTGTGGTCGGCGGCTGGCTCAATGGTCACCCACGTGCGGTACTTACTGTCACAGGTATGCGAGGTCATCACCGAGCCGTCGGCGGAGGCTTTCTTGCCCACCATGATGGAGGTGCAGTTCGCACCCACCAGTTCTTCGTTTTGAGCGCTCATCGTCAGCGCAAAGCCCCAGAATAACAGGGCGAAAAGGAGAAGTTTTTTCATTGTTTATTGTTTGTTTATAGTTTAGGGTTTATGGTTTAGGGTTTATGGTTTAGAGGTTAGAGGGAGTAGGGAATAGGGAATAGGCAATAGTTTAGGGTTTATGGGTTACATGGTTACACGGTTAGAGTTTATAGGCAATAGTTTAGAGTTTAGGGTTTATAGTTCAAAGTTCAAAGTCAAAGTTCAAAGTTCAAAGTCAAAGTTCAAAGTTCAAAGTCAAAGTTCAAAGTTCAAAGTCAAAGTTCAAAGTTCAAAGTCAAAGTTCAAAGTTCAAAGTTCAAAGTTCAAAGTTCAAAGCCAACGGCTAACAGCTAACAGCCAAATTCCCATCAATTATCATTCAGTTTTATGAAACAAAACAGCATCATGGTGAATGCCCAGAGGGAGGAGCCGCCGTAGCTGATGAAGGGTAAGGGGATGCCGATGATGGGCAGGAGTCCGATGGTCATACCGATGTTGATGAAGAAGTGGACGATGAAGATGCCCGCGATGCCGTAGCCATAATATCGTACAAAGGGGTTTCGCTGCTTCTCGGATAGCTTTAATATCCTGAAAATCAGTGCACCATAAAGACTGAAAACCACTATCGTGCCGAAGAACCCCCACTCTTCTCCGATGGCGCAAAAGATGAAGTCGGTACTCTGTTCCGGCACGAATTTCAGCTTGGTCTGCGTGCCTTTGAGGTAGCCTTTGCCGAACAATCCGCCGGAGCCGATGGCGATTTTCGACTGGTTGAGGTTGAAGTCCGCGCCCAACGGGTCGGAGGTTTTACCCAAAATGGTGTCGATACGTTGCTTCTGGTGCGGTTCGAAACCATGTTCGTAGAGGAATTCCACAGAAAAGACAAAGACAATGCTCACAATGTAGATGATGACGTTTCGGTGGATTTTCTTCTTTTGCGTGCGGTTGGCAATCATAAATCCAATGAAAACAGCCGTGATAAGCGCTAAGGAGTAGGTTTCGTTGAAGGCCAGCGTGACGATGGTGAGGATGGCGGCAATGATGCATAATAGAAGGAACTCGGCACTCAAACCTTCACGATAGAAAAGGATGATGAAAGAGGTGAACACCAACGCGGAGCCGGCATCGTGCTGCAGCATCACCACCACCACGGGGATGAGGATCAGCGCGAATTGCCCGATCCAGACATGACGGCGCTCATTGGCGGTTTTGCCCTCCTGCATGAACTTTGCCATCGCCAAGGCCGTGGCAACTTTCATAAACTCAGTAGGTTGCAAACTGAAACCGCCGATTTTAATCCACGATTTCGCACCATTGATTTCCGCACCGATAAAGAGAACCAAAATCATGAGTAGGAGGCAGAAAAGGTAGAAAAAGTAGGCGTAATGCTGTATTATTCCGCTGTCTATCAATAAAATAACCGTAGCTAAAACGATAGAAGTACCAATCCACAGCATCTGTTTGCTGTAGGGTTGTCCGAAGTCGAAGATGGGAGTGGAACCGTCGGGGATATAGCAGGTGGAGTAAATCGTGATCCAGCCGATGAAGACTAACGCGAGATAGTAGCAGATCAGTCGCACATCGAATCCTTTGGACAGTTTATTGCGGGAGTCTAACTTAGGCATGGCTTATTTGATAATTAGTTCTTTCATTCTGGTTTCCAAGTCTTTTCGTTCAACCTTGCGGTTGAGGTAGAATTCAGCCATGAGGCTGGCGATGGGGCAAGCCACGGTCGCACCAAAGCCGCCGTTCTCCACCAAGCAGAAGATGACAATTTGCGGGTCGTTGGCAGGTGCGATGAGGGCGAATACCGAGTGGTCGCGTCCGTGCGGGTTCTGTGCGGTACCTGTCTTGCCGGCCAGTTCGATGCCGGGAATCTGCGCCCCGCGGCCCGTACCCGCCGTGATCACCTGCTTCATGCCTTGCAGCACCGTTTCGAAGTGACGCGGCTCGATTTTGGAGTATATCTTATTGCTAAACTGTGTGTTAAGACTGTCGCGATGACCGATGGCGCGTACCACGTGCGGACGGATATAGTAACCCTTGTTGGCAATCACAGCCAGCATGTTCGCCATCTGCAAGGGCGTGACAGCCGCCTCACCTTGGCCTATACCCATGGAAACCACGGTGTTACCGTTCCAGCTGTTGTTGTATTTCTTGTCGAAATACTCAGCCGAGGGGATTCGCCCCTTCAGCTCGTAAGGCAGGTCGGTTTCGTACTGCTTGAGGAAGCCCATGGAGCTCATGTAGTCGAGCCATGCGGTGTAGGCTTCGTCTATGTTCTTGTATTTCTTGCGATTAGAGAGGATGTTGTAGTAGGCACGACAGAAGAAGGTGTTGCAGGAACGTTGGATGGCGGAGTAGATGTTCAGACCACCGCAGTTGTGACAGTGCACCACGTGACTACCGATGTGATAACCGCCGCCGGAGCAGGAATATACCGATGAGGTGTTGATGATGTTGTCTTGGAGCGCGATGAGACCGTTGGCTAATTTGAAGGTAGAGCCTGGCGGGTAAGCAGCTTGTAACGCTCTGTTAAACAGCGGTTTTTCGGGGTCCGTCACTAACTTGCCGTAGTTTTTCGGGCGGGCGGTACCGACCAGCAGGTTCGGATCGTAATTCGGGCTGGACACCAAACAGAGGATTTCGCCCGTTTTAGGCTCGATGGCCACGATGGCACCGCGCTTTCCGGCCATCAGCTCCTCGCCGTAGCGTTGCAACTGCATGTCGAGCGTGCTCCATATTGAGGTGCCCGGTACCGCCATGACATCTTCGTCGCCGTTGTTGAAAGGGCCGACCTCACGGTTGTGTACATCCACCAGCACCTTCTGCTTGCCCTTGATACCGCGCAAAATCGGTTCGTAGGCTTTCTCAATACCGCTCTTGCCAATGTAGTCGCCCATTTTGTAGTAAGAGTCGTTCTCCACATCCTGCTCATCTACCTCGCTCACATAACCTAAGATGTGGGCGGCGATGGGTTGCGGGTAGGTACGCAATGTACGCTCCTGCACGAAGAAACCAGGGAATTCGGACATCTTCTCTTGCAAGTAACCGTAGTCTTCCTTGGAAATCTGCTGTTTGAACAGCGACGGCACGCTGCCGGAATATTTCGCGGCTTTCTCAATCTTTTTGCGCACCTCTTCAATCTCCAATCCCAACACACGACACAGCTCCATGGTGTCGAATGGACGTAACTCATTGGGTACCAACATCAAATCGTAGGCAGCATCATTATACACCAACAACGAATCGTTGCGGTCGTAGATGAATCCGCGTGCCGGATGGATGGTCTTCTCACGTATGGCATTCTCGTTGGCCTTCCGCTTGTAGGACTTGTCCAGCACCTGCAACTTGAACAAGCTCACGGTGTAAATGGCAAACAGCAGACCCAGCGTGATCAGGATGATGTAATAACGGTTACTGTTGTCTTGAGACATTTATTTGGAGCGGTTTTGCAATTTTTGTACCAATGCAATGACGGAAGCCTTCTTGGATTCCTCGGTGTGGATGCGGTTGATGTCGGCAACGCACATATCCGTGTATTGGGCGATGGCTTTTTCGGTGGCCTCTTTCACGTTGACAGCATCAAAAATGGCTTTCACTTGCTCGAATTTAGCCTTTTCATCCTCTGGAGTGATGGAAAAGAGCGCCCGAAGCTGCTTTTTCTGACTTTCATCGGCCATTTCGAGGGCTTTCAGATAAACATACGTCTTCTTATTGTCCTTGATATCGCCGCCCACAGCCTTTCCAAACACCTCTTCGTCCGCATAAACATCTAACAGATCGTCAGCCAGTTGGAAAGCGATACCCAAATGGATGCCCAGGTCATAGAGTGCCTGCAAACTCTCCTCGTCGGCTTCGGCGAAACGTGCGCCAGCCTTCAGACAACCCGCAAACATGACCGATGTCTTCAGGCGAATCATGTTCAGATATTGGTCGATAGGAACGTTTTCAAGCGTTTCGAAGTCCAAGTCAAATTGCTGACCTTCACACACTTCCACAGCTGTTTGGGAGAAAATATCCAGAATATCCAAGGTGATTTTCGGGTCGCACTTCAAGTTGAGGAGTTGCCGCATTGCGATGACCGCGAGCGCGTCGCCCGACAGAATGGCGATGTTGCTGTCCCACTTCTTATAGACCGTGGGTTTGCCGCGCCGCACTTCCGCTTTGTCCATGATGTCGTCGTGAATCAGCGTGAAGTTGTGCAGCATCTCGAAAGCGGCTGCCACGTGCCGGGTCTGATCGGGGTCACCGTCGAACATCTCGGAGGCGATGTGCACCAACTGCGGGCGCAACCGCTTCCCAGGCTGCATCATGATATACAGCATCGGGTCGTAGAGATTTTTGGGCTCCCGATTTTGAAGTATCTCTTGGAATTGTTGTTCTATTGTACTCATAGCTTCGTTATTTTCCGGAATTCACTTTGTATTTCTTGAAAATCTTCTTGTTATGCATGATTTCGACGGCTTGTTGGTAAGTGTCGTCGCTTTCGAGGAAGACACGGTAAGCGTCGCCATAGCCATACAGACCGCGGGCAATTTCAAAACGGAGGTATTCCTTGATGAATTCAGCGGCGTGTTCCTCATTGCGCAGATGCTGCATCTCAGCATAGGTTTTGTTGAGATAGTTCGTAAACATCGTGTCAAAAGTCTGATGATCAAAGTCTTCCGCACTCTTATACAGGGAATCCAGTTTCTCTTTATTCTCTTTGATGAAAGAGTTGGCATAATCGCTGAAAACGAAAGAAGCTTTGTCGCTCACGCCTTCTTCCTTAGCAAAATCCATGAATTTTTTGTAAAATTCGTCAGAAATCTGGTAGTTTTTCTGAAAATCTTCGAACTTCGGATATTGTTTCAGCAAAGATTCGCGATCGCCTTCGAGATAATCCATGGTGAAGTTGCCGAATACGCCCTTTCTGACGATTTCGTTGAATAGGGTGGAGTATTTGGTGGTGTCCAGCGGGATGAAGATGTCGGGCATGATACCGCCACCGCCATAAACCACGCGGCCTTTCGGAGTCTTATATTTCAGAGAATCAGGGAATTTGATGTTTTCTGCGGTATAATATTCGCCGTTTTTGGCGCGGGTTTGCAAATCTTTGAAGTAAGCGTCCAAACCATCTTCGTAGGGTTTCTGGATACAACGACCCGTGGGCGTGTAATAGTGGGAAATCGTCAAACGAACCTCGGATTGGTCAATAAGGCGTAACGGCTTTTGTACCAATCCTTTACCAAACGTTCTACGACCGATGACCAGTCCGCGGTCCCAGTCTTGGATGCAGCCCGAGGTGATTTCGGAGGCGGAAGCGGAGTTCTCATCCACCAACACGATCAGCTTGCCTTCTTCAAAGAGACCGTCTTCGGAGGAGAAGTATTTCTCGCCGGTTTTGCGGAAGTTGTCGGTATAGACAATCATGCGTTTGCCGGAGATGAACTGGTCGCAGATTTCGAACGCGACGTTGAGGTAGCCGCCGCCATTGCCGCGCAGGTCGAGGATGAGGTTCTGCATGCCTTGCTCCTTAAGGTTGCGAATCGCCTTTTTCAGCTCAGTGGTGGAGGTGGCGGCAAATCGTTCCAGCTTGACATAGCCGGTGGTTGAGTCAGCCATGAAGCTGACGTTGATGCTGTACATGGGGATGGCGCCACGCGTGATGACAAAGTCGATGGGCTCTTTCTTGCGGCCGCGCACCACCGTGACTTTCACCTTGGTGCCCTTCTTGCCGCGCAGATGCTTGCGCACCCAATCGTTGGAGATCACCTTGCCGACCGCCACGGTGTCGTCCACCTTGACAATCTTGTCGCCCACCATCAAGCCGACTTTCTCGGAGGGACCGTCGATGATGACCTCCATCACGTTGATGGTGTCCTTGATGATTTGGAAGGTCACGCCGATGCCGTCGAAAGAGCCTTGCAGCGGTTCCGTCATGGCGGCCACGTCCTTGGAGGGGATGTAAGCGGTGTGCGGGTCCAGCTCCTTGAGCATCTCATCGATGGCTTTGTCCACCAGAGGATCAAAATCAACCGAATCGACATACATGGAGTTAATAGCGTTCAGCAGCTGATCCATCTTGGTTTTGTCTTGCTGATAATGTTTGTTCGGAGAGGTTTGCGCATAGATGGTCATTCCAGAAAGCAGCAAACCAAAAATCACGACTAAGATTCTATTATTCATTGACTTACAATATTTATCCAATGTAAACTTATAAAGGCGGCAAAGATACGAATTTTGTGTGAAATGCTCGTTAAAAAATCGTATTTTTGCCGTATTGTTAAAAATCGGAGTGCTGTGATTTGTGACTTATGACTTGTGACGTGTGATTTGTGAACGTGGGGTCGTGTCAAACAATGCGCGTGGGTACACAGGTACAGGAGTTGACACCCCTGTCTGTGGTATGTCGTAGCGGGGCTAGCAAGAAAGCATTATTAAGAAATAACCGTGTGTCGCAATTCCACGACCACCTGTGGGTATTTTGCGCGGAGGTGGGCGGCGGTTTGTTCAGCGAAATAGACGGAGCGGTGCTGACCGCCAGTGCAACCAAAGTTGACCATCAAGTTATTGAAACGACGTTCCAGGTAATTATCAACCGACATATCTACAATCGCAAATACGTGATTTTCAAAGGTTTCCACCTCTTTGTATTGGCGTAAATATTGCTTCACGCATTCGTCTTTGCCTGTAAATGTAGCGTATTGCTTCTCGCGACCTGGATTTGGCAGCGCACGGCAATCGAAGACGAAGCCACCACCGTTGCCTGATTTGTCTTCGGGAATCCCCTTCTTAAAGGAGAAACTTTGCACAGTAACCGTCAGTTTATCAGAACTTTGTGAAATGGGTTCCACATAGCTTTCCACCACCGTCTGCAACACATTTCGCAGTTCTGGGAGATTGTTGGGAAGCGCATTTTGTTGCAGTAGATAGCGCATGTTACGGATGGCGTAGGGCACGCTCTGCAGGAAGTGCACCTTACGTTCGAAATAGCCGCGATAGCCGTACGCACCCATCGCCTGCATAATGCGGATGAGCGAAAAAGCGTTGAAATAGGCTTTGAACTGCGCCCTATCTACGGAAATCAATTTCGAAAGATGATCCATATAGGTCTCCAACAGCTCCTCCCGCACTTCTGGCGAAAGGTCGGCCTTGGCATCATAGAGCAGCGAAGCAATGTCGTATTGCAAGGCTCCTTTTCTACCACCTTGATAATCAATAAAATAAACATCGTCATTCGACAACATGATGTTTCTGGACTGGAAATCGCGATAGAGGAAGAAGTCGTCATCTGCGGAAAGCAGGTAGTCCATAAATGACTGATAATCATCCTCCAACAACTGTTCGTTGAAAGGGATGTTGACCATCTTCAGGTAGTAGTACTTGAAGTAGTTGAGGTCCCACTGCATCGACTGGCGGTCGAAAGCGGCGCGGGGGTATGCCACGGAAAGGTCCAGACCTTTGCGCGCCGACAGTTGGAACTGTGGCAGCGCGGCAACCACCTTCCGATAATCCGGCATAATCTCTTGGAAATCACCATCTTGCTTACGGATTTCGCAAAGTTTGTCGTAGAGGGTTTGCGTGCCGAGGTCATTCAGCAAATAGTGCTTCTGATCCTCATGGATGGTCAGCAATGCGGGAACGTTCAACCCTTGCTCCGCAAAGAAGCGCGTATATTCAAAAAAAGCCCTGTTTTCGGCGATATCTTCATTATAAACGCCAATCAAGGTGCTGTTATCTTCAAAAGTAAAGCGATAATATCGTCTGTGTGACCCCGACTGTGCCAACGGCAGACAGGAGGTAACTTTCTTTGTGGTAAAATCCGCCACCATTCCGGTGAGAACGGAAATAGAGGTTTCGTTTAATTCTTCCATTTTTTATTATGGTTGGTAATGGTTTTTCCTTGTTAGCTTCACTATGGGCAACATACCACAGGCAGGGGTGTCACCCCCATACCCTAACATCACACGTCATACGTCACACATCACACGTCACACGTCATACGTCATACGTCACACGTCATACGTCATACGTCCCACGTCATACGTCCCACGTCATACGTCCCACGTCAATAGATATACGGAAAGATTTTATACCGTTTCAACGAGGTGAACTCCTCGCCGAAGAATTGCGTGTAGCGGGCGTAAACGGCTTTGGAGCGTGGCACGATGTTGGCGAAGCTCCAGAGGAGGAATACCGCGCCAGGCACCGACCAGGTGAGGATCGCGAACCCCGCCCATTCGAGAATCTCTCCGAAATAGTTGGCGGAGCTGATTTTGCGGAACATCCAGCCGTGGGGGATGTAGTAGTTGTTGTCCATCACGTCGGAGCGCAGGTCGCGGATCACACGGTCGGAGTGCAAGTTGACCACCATTCCGAAAAGGAAGAGTGCCGTGCCGAAGATGAACTGCGGCGACCAGAACCAGGAAATTGGGTAGGCATCGGCGGGTGAGAAGAAAAAGAGCCAGCCGCCCTGCATGATGGCGTTGAACGTGTTGAAGGTCATTCCCAGGAGAATAACCGAAATGGGCATTTTGCTTTGTCCCTTCATCAGCAGCGGGAATATGAACGACCGCTGGAAGTAATGGAACTCAAAGAAGGTGAACATCACGAAAGTGACTATGTTAAAAGGTTTTATGCCCATTGCCAACGATATGAAATAGAGGATCAGCATCGTGAAAAATACTGGACACTCCATGATAAACCAGCCTAGATTACTACGTACCGAAAAGCCCCAACGGTTGTTGAAGGTCATGCCGTAGGCGGGCGTGATAAACTGAAGCCCGATGAAGACCAATACACCTAAAATGGCCATCACGGGCAGCAAATAGTGATAAAAGAGGGCAAAACACTCCATATTAATCCATATTTATGAAAAATTCTCCCCGTCGAATATTTTTTTGCGTTTCAGATAATGCAGTTTCACCACGGACTCGGGGTAGCAGTCTTGGAAGGCCAGTTTCGGCAGGGTGCTGCGCTTGGCTTGGAACTGTTTGTAAGTGCGCATGACGGTGAAGATGGCCTTATAAACAGCGGTGAAATCCTTGAAATGTCCTTGCGCAAGAAAGGAGAAAGCCGCCACTTGGTCGAGGAAAAACCTGATTATCAATGTTTTTACGAGTCGTTCCTCTGGAAGGTTTTTGATGAGCAGGTAGAGACTGTTGCGGAAATTGAGGAAGGTCTTCTTGGGGTTGTTTTTGGGCAAAGTGCCGCCGCCGATGTGATAAACCACAGAAGCGGGGTTCACTTTGATTTTGTAACCGATGTTCTTGATGCGCCAGCAGAAGTCGATTTCCTCCATGTGGGCGAAGAAGTCGTCGTCGAGGCCGCCCATGTTGTGATAGACGTCGCTGCGCACGAACATCGCCGCGCCGGTAGCCCAGAAAACATCCTTCACGGTGTCGTACTGTCCGTGGTCTTTTTCCACGTTGCTGAACACGCGCCCGCGACAGAACGGATAGCCGTATTTGTCGATGTAGCCGCCGCTTGCGCCTGCGTATTCGAACTCGTCGCGGCGATGGAAGGAGAGGAGTTTGGGTTGCACGGCGGCAATTTTCTCGTTGGCGTCCATCTGCTCAATGACGGGTTCGATCCAGCCGTCGGCAACTTCGATGTCGGAGTTGAGCAGACAGTAGTATTTCGCCTCAACGCGCTGCAGGGCAAGGTTATAGCCTTTGGCGAAGCCTTCGTTCCGGTCGTTGAGCAGCAGTCGCACCTGCGGGAAATGCTCTTGCATGAACGTCACGGAATCGTCCGTGGAGGCGTTGTCGCACACCACCGCTTCGGCATAATCTGGCAACGTTTCCAACAAACGAGGCAAAAAACGCTCCAAAAAAGTTCTTCCGTTCCAGTTCAGAATCACGACAGAAAGTTTCACCATAACATCAATATTTCTAAGTTTTTTATTGAACGGCAAAAATAAAAAAATTTTTTTTCGTCAAACCATAATAAAAAAAAAGTATCTTTGCGGCTTGGTATGCTATATGTTGTAACATGCTAAAATAGTAGTAATAGAATATAAACTAAATTAATTATTATTCATAAAATTTTACAAACTATGAGAAAAGCTTACATTTTAAAGAGGCTGACCGGACAGGTCAAGCGCTTAGCCGCCCTCATGCTGATTACGCTGATGGCGGTAGGAAATGTCTTTGCCCAATATCAGGGTACTGGGACATTTACCAAGATCAACTCGCAAGCTGAGCTGACAACAGGTTATTATGTAATAACCGATGTGAATGGTGAAGCTGCCATGCTCAATGAACAAGGAGCACCAGGTAACTCATCTTACATTCAAAGAACTACTGATGTGACGATTGTAAACGATGGCATCAGTAATCCGGATGCAAGTATCGTATGGTTAGTTACTGTGAATGCAGGTACCATTACGATATATAACGAGGCCGCACAAGTTTATGCTGCTAGTTCAACAATTACTAGTAAAAATTATGCGTGCCTTATTGCTGAGTCGAATGATTTGAGTCATTGGACACCGGTGTTTGATAACGGTTGGAGTATTCAGAATGTTCAAAATAATGACCGTTATCTCAGATATAACCCCTCGAACGGTCAGCAACGTTTTTCATGTTACAAACTGTCAAGTTATAACATGGATTTGCTCAATCTCTACAAGATGGAAAGTGGCGATGCTCCTGTTGCTGTTGCTGCTCCTACATTCTCTCTTCCTACAGGCACTTATTACACCCCGCAAACTGTCACTCTGACAGCAGCTGCAGATGCAAACGTTTATTACGCTATCAACGGCGGTGAACCGGTTCTCTACAATGCTCCTTTCACCGTGAACGCTACTTCCGTCATCACCGCTTATGCAGTGGTTGGTGAAACGACAAGTCCTACTTCTACTGTCACTCTTACCTTCCCGGTACAATTGGCTAATATCGCTGCTTTCTATGCTGCTGAAAATGGTTTATACCAAATCACTGGCGATCTGACCTTCGTTTATCGCAATGGTGTGAATATGTATGTGCAGGATGCCACTGGTGGCCTGCTCGTTTATGATAACCAAGGCATCATCACAAATGAATACGACAATGGTGATGTGATTTCTGGTTGTTGGTACACGCTCTGTTTTTAGAAACTTAATAGAGCTGACTCCTTCAACGAATACGGCTGAAGGTGTTGCCGGCACTGCTGTGGCTCCTGTTGAGGTGACGCTCGCTCAATTGCTCGCTAACCCTAACGACTATATGTCTAAATTGGTGAAGGTGACAAATGGCCATTTTGGCGCAGGCTCCTTCAATACCAGCAGTTCTACTTCTGTGACCTATACTGAAGGTGAGAATTCTATTCAAGTTTTCAATAAATTCAAAACCATCGAAGCTACTTTCGAAGAAGGTACTGATGCTGCTGTTGTCGGTTTCTTCACTGTTCACAACAATGACTTTCAATTGCTGCCTCGTGATGCTAATGACATTATTCCGTCATATATCACGCTGCCTTACACTTGTTCGTTTGAAGACAACTACGCCGATATCTGGCAATTGGCTAATGGCGCTACCAATCAATGGTATTTTGGTCAAGCACAAGGTTTCGACAATAACAAATTGTATATTTCTTCTTCCAACGGTGTTACTAATAAATATAATGTAAACACCGCTGCTGTTTCTCATGCATACGTTAAGGTTAATTTGCCCGCTAGCGACGTGCTGTTGAGCTTCGATTACAGAGTTATGGGTGATGTGAACGATTACCTGATGGTTTCTGTGATGGACGAGGCTCCTGAAGCTGGTGTTATCCCGACAGGTTTTTTGGGCACGTTCTACGGAATTAATGAATTCTCTAACCTAAACG
>ONHS01000119.1 GCA_900317715.1 uncultured Bacteroidales bacterium
CCATATCGTCGTCGTTTGGGATTGCAAAAATAGTATTTTTCCATTACACGCATCACACTCAACGCACTTTTTTTTATTTTTTTGCATTTTTTATGCTATATAGCTGATTATCAGTGAAATAAAAATGCATTTTCCCTGAAAAAACACCCCGAAAATGGCCGTTTTTGACCCTTTTTCACCCCTCTCCTGCTCCCCGGAAGGGGAAATTTTCGCAGATTTTCGGAAAATTTCTGCCAAAATCGAATTTCGAGGGGCTGGAAAAAGAGGTATTTTTAGTGTAATTTTTTATAAAGTATTGATATTCTGCGATTTCCGTATTTTACAACTTTGTATCTTGTTGTTTTTAAGATAGTTAGGTTGTTTAACAGGGATGTTGGGTGGGGTGTTGCGTAGTTACAAATATTATATATACAATATTAATACTTTGCAAATATAGAAATTTTTTTGTGCTGATTTCAAAAAAATAATGGAAATTTTGCTATTTTTGCAGCTATGAAATAAATAAAATGGAAAAGATAATCATAGTGATTGAGAAATCCAAAGACCATTTCGGGGCATACTCCGAAAACTGTGATGGCATTTATGCCGCAGGTGGCAGTATTGATGAAGTTAAGGCGGACACCTTCGAGGCAATCCGACTTCTAAAAGAAAACTTACCAGAGGAACGTTGGCCACAACTGCTTAAAGAGGATTATGAAATAGAATGGAAATTAGATGTGCCAAGTTTCCTCGAATATTATTCTCACTATATGTCGTTATCCGGCATGGAAAAAATGACAGGAATCAATCAGAAACAGCTGTCAAACTATCTGAATCACAGGTCTAAACCGCGCAAAAGACAAACTGAAAGGATACGGAATGGCATTCATCGCTTTGCTGAAGAGTTGCTGAGCATCACGCTATAACCGTGAACAAACATTTCGTTGCCTGACCTCAACTATTGTAATCTGCTCTAAATAATTAAATAACGATGAACATGACCACTGCATCACGAACAGTCCATTGGCTGAACCGTTTCCGGATGGCTTTGGTGGTTTTGCTGCCGCTTTTCGCATTGCTGACACCCAAAGACCCTTCTGTTTATCTGTCAAACTGTGGCGTTATATATTTTGGGATGTTTGAGCATCTTTTATGGGGACTTCTTGAGATCAAAATGGAAACTCGTTGACGATAACGCCATCAAGGAGAACAATATAGCCAATTGGTTGTTTGCTGTAGGGATTATCGGCTATCTTGTTGTATGTAGTATAGCAAAAGACCATTATTTATCGAATATAGTGCTCGGAGAAACTTGGTTTGAGGGCGGAGTGGCTTTTGCTTTCATATTGCTCATTCGGTTTATTACGCGAGCCGTTAGTGAAACACGTTGGGGAAAATTCACTGGAATACACACCGTGCTGAACAAAATAGCTGGATACTCCTTGCTGTTCTACATTCCTCTTAAAACATTAGCAATCCAATCATTCCGGATCAACAACTCAACTTCATTCGAGAATTGGTTTCAATATCACATAGACATGGGCCTTATCGGAATATATTGGGTCATCTATCTCATCGCTTCCGTTGAAGAGCTGATTATCGCCATTACCATGAAAGAGCAGTTTGATCCGTTCAGGAAAAGTATATTCCAAAAAAAACAGCGGTAACCCATTTTAAAAACGACTTACCGCTACCATTATTTATTTAATAGTGGCGGTAACTCAAAAAATTATATCTTTGCCACTAGATTAAAAGTATTCCAAAATGAAAATCATAGGTCGTAAAAACGAACTCAACTTATTGAATACCAGTTATAAAAGTGGTAAGCCCGAACTGATTGCCGTCTATGGTAGACGGCGCGTCGGGAAGACATTCCTCGTCCGGCAACATTTCAAGGACAAATTTGCCTTTTACACCACAGGAATCTATCAGGGAACCAAGAAAGAGCAACTGACCTTCTTCAACAAACAGCTGAATGAATATTCCAACGCCGCATATCCGATGGCCGAAGACTGGTTTTCCGCCTTCGACCAGTTAAAACATCTGCTAATCCATAGCAAAGAGACCACAAAAGTCGTGTTTATGGACGAGTTGCCATGGATGGATACGCCACGAAGCCGTTTCCTAAAAGCATTTGAATTGTTCTGGAACAGCTGGGGCTGCGTACAAACAGACCTCAAGCTAATAGTATGCGGATCCGCCACCACTTGGATGACCGACAAGTTCCTCGGGGGGAAGGGAGGTCTTCGCGGTCGTGTCACCTTGAATATCCCGCTATCGCCATTCACCCTCAACGAAACCGAGCAACTTCTATCAGAACAAGGAATAGTATGGAACAGACGACAAATACTGGATGGCTATATGGTGTTCGGCGGCATCCCCTACTATATAAGTCTGCTACAAAAAAACTTAAGCCTTACGCAAAACGTTGATGCTCTGTTCTTTGCTCCTTCCGCCCAACTCAAAAACGAATATGACTTTCTATTCCAGTCCTTATTTTCGCAATCCAATGTTTACAAGGCAGTGGTGGCCACATTGGCCAAGAAAAACATGGGCCTTTCCCGTCGGGAGAT
Organism: uncultured Bacteroidales bacterium; assembly: GCA_900317715.1. Taxonomy (GTDB): domain Bacteria; phylum Bacteroidota; class Bacteroidia; order Bacteroidales; family WCHB1-69; genus F23-D06. The sequence continues at coordinate 2,553 of ONHS01000119.1, forward strand.
AATGAATACCTTAAAACTTCAGGATAATGGCGGATTAACTGAAATACTGAACAACTTGCAAAAGTGCGACTTCATTCGGAAATATTCGGCTTTCGGGAAAAGCGAGAGGGACGCTCTTTTCCAACTGACAGACTTGTTTTCTCTGTTTTATCTCAAGTTCGTAAAAGGGTATCATGGCCAAGACGATAATCATTGGAGCAACATGTTAGACACCCCCGTGCAAAACACTTGGCGTGGATATGCCTTCGAACAAGTGTGTCTGCTGCATCTTCCACAAATCAAGAAGGCATTGGGAATCAATGGTATACAAAGCGATGTATGCTCTTGGCGAAGTAAAAATGGAGAACGTGGCGGGCAAATAGACATGATTATTGACCGTCGGGACCAAACCATCAACCTGTGCGAGATGAAATACTCCGCCAGCCAATACGAAATCACAAAGGCATACGACGAAAAGATGATACAACGGCGGGAAATATTCCGTCAGGAAACCAAAACCCGCAAAGCGCTATATCTCACCATGATCACCACACATGGCATTCTACCCAACAAATACTCGGACGACATTCAATCGGAAGTCACGATGGAGGATTTGTTTCTGTAACCCGAAATTTTGTACCTTTGCACCCTTTTTGAAAAGAACAATGAAGAAAACAGGTTTATACTTCGGCTCGTTCAACCCGATACACGTCGGGCACATGATTATTGCCGAGTATTTGCTGGAACATTCTGACTTGCAGGAACTCTGGTTCGTGGTGTCGCCGCAGAACCCGCTGAAGAAGAAAGCCTCGTTGCTGGACGACCGCCAACGGCTACATCTCGTGAACCTTGCCATCGGCGACGACCTCCGCTTCCGGGCCTGCGACATCGAGTTCTCGCTCCCGAAACCTTCCTACACGAGCTACACGCTACAGGTGCTGCGTGAACAGTACCCCCAGCGCGAGTTCTGCCTTATCATGGGCGAGGACAACCTGCAGACCTTCACGAAATGGTTCAACTACGAGTACATTCTGGAGAATTACCACCTCTACGTCTATCCCCGTCCCGGTTACGACGGCGGTGATTTCCGCACGCACCCGCACGTGCACCTCGTCGATGCGCCCCTGATGGCTCTCTCCTCCACCCTCATCCGCGACAACCTCAAAAACGGCAAGTCCGTACGCTACATGATGCCCGAGAAAGTGTTCCAATATGTCGATCAAGAGGGATTTTTCAAAGACTTGAGACTTAAGACTTAAGACTTGAGAAGTTAGAGAACATAAACGATATGCGTTAGAATGAAAAGAAGAGAACAATTTGTCATATAACAAAAATGAACGTAAGGCCCCAAAAAGTCTTACGTCTCACGTCTTACGTCTAAAATGAAAGAATATGAGCTTCAAACGATATAACATAGAAAATCTGGAAATCATCTCCGCAGGGGCGGAGGGAAAAGCCGTCGGAAAAGTCGATGGGCTGACGGTATTCGTACCATACGCGGTGCCTGGCGACATCGTCGATGTGGAAGTCTACAAACGCAAACGCGGCTACGCGGAATGCAACCTGCTGGCCATTAAGCAGCCGTCGCCCGACCGCGTAGTGCCGCCGTGCGGACACTTCGGCAACTGCGGCGGATGCAAATGGCAGATGCTGACGTACGAGAAACAGTTAGAGTTCAAGCAGAAACAGGTCGAGGACAACTTCAAGCACCTCGGCAAATTCGAGTTCCCGCCGCTGATGCCCATCCTCGGGTCGGAAAAGATCTACTATTACCGCAACAAGCTGGAATACACCTTCTCCACCATGCTGTGGCTCACCTACGAGGATATGAAGAAGCAGGCGGAAGGCGAGTTCTTCGAGAACCGCTGCCTCGGCTTCCATGTGCCTGGCATGTTCGATAAGATACTGGATATCAAGCACTGCTGGCTGCAGGCTGCCCCAAGCAACGACATCCGGCTCTTCTGCAAGCAGTACGCCATTGAGCACAATCTCGACTTTTATGATCCGCGCCAACAGGTGGGTCTGCTGCGCAATATCATTATCCGCACCGCCTCCACCGGCGACCTCATGGTGGTGCTCATCGTCACGAAATACAACCAGGAGGTGAAGGATATGCTGGCCGCATTGATGGAGCGCTTCCCTGAAATCACCTCGCTGACCTTCGTCATCAACACCAAGCTCAACGACGCCATCTTCGACCTGCCGTTCCACCTCTATGCCGGTCAGGACTACATCACCGAAAAAATGGAGAACTTGCAGTTCAAGGTCGGGCCGAAATCGTTCTACCAAACCAACAGCGAGCAGGCTTACAACCTCTACAAGGTAGTGCGCGAATTTGCTGACATCCAGAAAGATGAGGTTGTTTATGACCTCTTCACCGGCACCGGCACAATTGCCAATTTCGTGGCGCACCAAGCCAAGCGAGTGGTCGGCATCGAGTACGTGGATACCGCCGTGGAGGACGCGAAAATCAACTCCGCGCAGAACCACATCACGAACACGGAGTTCGTGGTGGGCGACATGGCGAAGATCTTCACCGACCAGTTCATCGCGCAGCACGGAAAACCAGACGTCATCATCTCCGACCCGCCGCGCGCCGGCATGCACCCGAATGTCATCGAACAGCTGCTGAAATTGGAGGTGCCGCGCATCGTCTATGTGAGCTGCAACCCAGCCACGCAAGCCCGCGACCTCACCTTGCTCGACCCGAAGTACCGTGTGGTGAAGGTGCAACCCGTGGATATGTTCCCGCACACGCAGCACGTGGAAAACGTGGTGCTGCTGAAACTGCGATAGTCACGACAATCCTTTTAGTTGTCCCCA
>ONHS01000072.1 GCA_900317715.1 uncultured Bacteroidales bacterium
TGCAACTAAACGGTTGCAAAAAAAAATGAAAAATGAAACCAACTAAATTAAGCAAAAAGAATGGGGCAAACGGTCAACCTTATTCAGGCATTAACACAACAGCCAACAGCCAATAGCCAATAGCCAAAATCATGTTAATCGACCTCCACAACCTCCACAAAACCTACAACAACGGCCAACCGTTGCACGTGTTGAAGGGCATCGATCTCGGGATCGAGCAGGGCGAGTTCGTCTCCATCATGGGCGCGTCCGGCTCGGGAAAATCGACGCTGCTAAACATCCTCGGCATCCTCGACAATTACGATGAGGGTGAATACTGGCTGGACGGCAATCTCATCAAGGATTTGAGCGAGAAGGAGGCGGCGCACTACCGCAACCACCTGATTGGCTTCGTGTTCCAGTCGTTCAACCTGATCAACTTCAAGACGGCGGTGGAGAATGTGGAATTGCCGTTGTACTACCAAGGGGTAGGGCGGAAGAAACGTAACGAGCTGGCGATGAGCTATCTGGAGCATTTTGGTCTGGCCGATTGGGCGAATCATTATCCGAACGAGCTTTCCGGCGGACAGAAGCAGCGCGTGGCTATCGCGCGGGCGCTGATCACGCAGCCCCGCATCCTGCTGGCTGACGAACCCACGGGTGCCCTTGACTCCAAAACCTCCGTGGAGGTGATGAACCTCCTCACCGAGCTCAACCGCACGGAGAAGGTCACCATTATCGTGGTGACGCATGAGAGCGGCGTGGCCAACTGTACCGACAAGATCATCCACATCAAGGACGGCATTATCGGGGAAACGACGATGAATGAACAACATAAAGCATCTGTTTTTGGTACTGCCACTATTATGAAATAAGCCATGAAAGACCTGTTAGCGGAAATATGGGAGTCCATCAAGCGCAATAAGCTGCGCACCGTCCTTACGGGTTTCGCCGTGGCATGGGGCATCTTCATGCTCATCGTGCTCCTCGGTGCGGGCAACGGCCTGATGAACGCCTTCAACCAACAGGGCGAACGCTTTGCCACCAACACCATGGCGGTATATGGTGGCAGAACCAGTCAACCTGCCAATGGTTATGAGGCAGGAAGAGAGATCGATTTGAATGACAATGATATAAAGATTACGCAAAGTGCCGCGTTTGATGAGCATGTGGATGATGTTTCTGCGATTCTGTTTAAAGGCCCCTTTATCTTGAAATTCCATAATCAGCATGTCTCCTCCAATCTCAATGGCTGTTATCCTAAATATCAGGAGATGAGTAAGATAGAAATGCTGGCGGGTCGGTTTATCAACCAATATGACTTGCAATATCATCGGAAAAGTATGGTGTTGGCCGCCTCTCATGCCAGCCAGCTGATGAATGGTGGCGAGGATTATATCTCCTTGGTTGGCAAGACGATAACGGCGGACGACAACACTTGGGTCGTGGTCGGGGTCTATAAAACCGACAAATCCTCGCAGCGAGTCGATGAATACGTCCCGATAACCACATTGCAGATGATGCAGAATGCGATGAATTACGAAGATGAGATTGTGTTTACATTTCATGGTCTTGAAACAGAGGAAGATAACAATCAATTTGAGGAATATTACCGAACTGCCATCAACAAGGCGCACAAGGCTGCCCCCGACGACCAGAGTTCCATTTGGATTTGGAACCGATTCACGCAGAACATGCAGATGAACAAAGGCACTGGAATCCTTCGGAAAGCTTTGTGGGTCCTCGGCATTTTCACGTTGGTGGGCGGTGTCGTCGGCGTTTCCAATATCATGCTGATCACGGTGAAAGAACGCACTCGCGAGTTTGGCGTCCGCAAGGCCATCGGTGCCTCTCCTTGGGAAATCATGAAGCTGATCTTAGCCGAAAGTGTCTCTATCACAGCCTTTTTTGGATATGTGGGGATGTTCCTCGGCATGGTGGCGTGCGAAGTGATGCAGATGACGGTCGGACAGTCTTCCGTAGAGTTTTTCGGGGAAAAGATCCGCCTGTTCGTCAACCCGACGGTCGGCCTTGACATTGCCATCGGAGTCACAGTCGTGTTGATTATCGCCGGCACCCTCGCCGGCCTCTCCCCTGCGATGAAAGCCGCGAAAATCCGACCGATAGAGGCCCTTAACGAGACGTAGCTGTTAGCTGATAATAGTTAGCAGTTAGCAGTTAGTAGTTAGCAGTTGGCTGTTAACCTTTGGCTAACGACATAGACTTAAACATAAACATAAACATAAACTTAAACATAGACTTAGACTTAGACCTTGAACTTGAACTTGAAACCTGAAACCTGAAACCGTAAACTGTAAACCGTAAACCGTAAACCCTATTCCCTATTCCCTATAACCTCCCAACCATAACCCTCAATAACCAATAACCCATAACCATTACCAAAGTGCGATTCGACACCGATACATACCGAGAAATCCTAGACGCGCTGACGCGGAACAAGCGGCGCAGTCTCCTCACGGGCTTCGGCATCTTTTGGGGACTCTTCATGCTGCTCTTCCTCATTGGGGGTGGTAGAGGGGTGAAGGCACTGCTGATGCGGAATTTCGAAGGGTTTGCGAGCAACTCCATCGTGATTGCCGCCAGTGAGACTACCAAACCCTATAAGGGCTTCAAGGAAGGGCGGACCTGGAACCTACAATATAAAGATATTGAACGTCTGCAAATTTTAGTCCCTGAGTTGGAGGTGGTTACGCCAGAACTGCCGAAGTGGGGACTTATCGCCACCCGGGATGACCATACTGCCTCTTGTCACGCCAAAGGGGTGAGGGCGGATTACGTTAAGGTGGAGACTCCTTCGATGAAATTTGGTCGCTATCTCAACGAGGTGGATGTGCAGCAGAAACGGAAAGTCTGCGTCATTGGTGAGCGGATTTGGCAGTCGCTTTTCCCCGATGGGGATAATCCTTGTGGACAATATATCCGTGTGGGAAGCGTTTTCTATCAGGTGATTGGAGTGGACGTGAGTACCTCCAACATCAATATCGGAGGCAGTAGCGCAGAGTCCGTCACGCTGCCCATCACGGTGATGCGTGACCTGATGAACAGCGGGGAAGCGGTGGGCATGATCTGCGCCATCGGTCGCGAAGGGGTGAACATGGGCGATTTGGAAGGCAAAATCCGCCAAGTGATTGCCGGTCAGCACTATATCGACCCGACAGACGAAGAGGCGATGATGGTGCTCAACATGGAGGTGATGTTCAGCATCATGGACAACCTCTTCCGCGGCATCAACTTCCTGATTTGGATGGTGGGCATCGGCACGCTCTTGGCGGGTGCCATCGGGGTGAGCAACATCATGCTGGTGGTCGTGCGCGAGCGGACGGTGGAAATCGGCATCCGCCGGGCCATCGGTGCCACCCCGAAAGACATCCTCTCGCAGATTGTTATGGAAGGCATCGCCTTGACGGCAGTGGCAGGCCTCTCGGGCATCGTCTTCTCCGTACTGCTTTTGCAGCTACTGGAAACCATTGCCCACCACGCGGTCTTCCAAATCCAGTTCAGCACCGCCATCTCCGCCTTGCTGCTACTGATGATCCTCGGCCTCCTCGCCGGCATCGCCCCCGCCTACCGTGCGATGCACATCAAACCGGTAGATGCGATGAGGGACGAGTGAGCGATGAAAAACGATGAAAAGCGATGAGAGACGATGAATAGACGACGAATAACGAGAATATAACGAAAACCTAATATACAATGAAAAAGACCCTAAAATACGCAATCGGGGCGCTAATCGCCCTCATCTTCATCGGAACCTTCGTGTTCCTCTTCAAGAAGTCGCGGCCCGAGAAGGAGACCTTCAACGAGTACGAGGTCGCCTACATGGATGTCAGTCGCAAAACGCTGATCACCGGACAGATAGGACCGCGCAACGAAGTGGCCGTGAAGCCGCAAATCAACGGCATCATCGCTGAATTATACAAAGAGGCCGGTCAGGAAGTGAAGGAGAACGAAGTCATCGCCAAGCTGAAGGTGATCCCCGACATGAACTCGTTGAGTGCGGCCCAAAGCCGTGTGCGCCTCGCCGAAATCAACTACGCACAGGCGTTAACCAACTACGAGCGGGAGAAAACGCTCTATGACCGCAATCTGGTCAGCAAGGAGGAGTACGAAAAAACAGTGCAAGCCTTGAACCAGGCACGCGAAGAGAAGTCGGCGGCGCAGGATGCGTTGGAGATCGTCCGCGATGGTGTCTCCTCCGCCAATGCAACCTCCAGTTCCACGCTCATCCGTTCCACCATTTCAGGACTCATTCTTGACATTCCCGTGAAGGTCGGTAACTCCGTCATCCAGGCTAACACCTTGAACGACGGCACCACCGTGGCTACCGTCGCCGACATGAATGACCTGATTTTCAAGGGCAACGTCGATGAAACGGAGGTCGGCACGTTGCGCGAAGGAATGTCAATGACCATCACCATCGGGGCGCTGCAGAACTACACCTTCGACGCGGTGTTGGAGTACATCGCCCCGAAGGCCGTACAGAACAACGGTGTGAACCAGTTCGAGATTCGCGCCGCCGTGAAACCTCAGGAGGACAACAAGATACGTTCCGGCTACAGCGCGAATGCCGAGTTGGTCTTGGAGAGTGCCGAACACGTCCTTGCCATCCCTGAAAGTGCCCTCGAATTCTCCGGCGACTCCACCTTTGTCTATGTGAAGAACGCCACTGGCACCTACGACCGCCGCGCCATCACCACCGGCCTCAGCGACGGCATCAATATCGTGGTCACCAGCGGCCTGAAGGAAGGGGAGAAAGTCCGTGGCGCGAAGGTAATTAAGAATTAAGAATGTAGAATGTAGAATGCAGAATTATGAATTATGAATTATGAATTATGAATTATGAATTAAAAACATTAACGGTCGTCATGGTAATGTTGACGTCCCTCACCATATCCCATGCCCAGCATTCCCCCTGGACCCTCGAATCCTGCGTGCAATACGCGTTGGACCATAATCTCACGGTGAAGCAGAGCGAGAACGTCGTGGCACAGCGGGAGGTGGCGTTGAATACCGCGAAGAACAGTGTATGGCCGACGGTGCAGGCGACTGCGTCGCAGAACTTCTCCTTCGGCAGGGGCATTTCGGAAGACAACACCTACGTGAGCTCCAACACCGCCAACACCTCCTTCGGACTTGGCGGGAGTATGAACCTGTTCACTGGTTTCCGGGTCAAGAACAACATCACGATGGGAAAGCTCAACCTGGAGGCGGCGAATGCCGACTGTGACAAAGCCAAGGAGGATATCCGTATCGCGGTGACGCAGGCCTATATGCAGATTCTGTATAACATGGAATTGTGCAAAGTGGCTGAATTGCAAATTGTTATCGACTCCACACAGGTGGAACGGTTAACCGTGTTGCGAGATGCGGGTAAAATCGGTCCGGCGGAGGTCTCCTCGCGTAAATCTACCCTCGCGCAGAGTCGCGTAACCCTCACACAGGCGCGTAACAATCTGAATCTCGCCATTTTGGATATGACCCAGCTGTTGGAACTCTCTTCACCGGAAGGCTTCGAAGTGGCTGTGCCCGATACCTCGTTGTTGGCGCCTGAGATTTTGTCGAATCCGGAGCAGATTTTCGCGCAGGCGGTGACCATGCGTCCGGCAGTGAAGGCCGAGGAGGTGCGCACGGAGGCGGCGGCGACGAACATCAAACTGGCGCAAGCAGGCTGGTGGCCGACCCTTTCGATGAGTGGCGGACTCATTACCGACTACTACGCGCTGTTAGGACACACTTCGAAGGGTTTTGCGTCCCAACTGGGTGATAACTTCAGCCCGTACGTAGGTTTTACCCTCAATGTGCCGATCTTCAACCGCTTGGAAACGCGTAACGGCGTTCGTATGGCGAAGCTGCAATTGGAAAGTCAACAGTTGCAGTCGGAGAACGTCCGAAAGGCTTTATACAAAGAGATCCAGCAGGCCTACTACAATGCGGTGGCCGCCCGTGAGAAATGGTTAAGCAGCGGTGTGGCCGAGACAACTGCCCTCGAAAACTTCGAGCTGTCTGAAGCCCTCTACGAAGCGGGAAAGTACACCAGCACCGAATTCAACGAAGCGAAAAACAACTACCTGCAAGCCGCCTCCAACCTCGCCCAAGCCCGCTGCGAGTACTTCTACCAAGTGCAACTGCTGGAACTGCTGGCAGGAAAGTAAACAACTGGAAGTTAGCAGTTAGTAGTTAGCAGTTAGCAGTTGGCCTTTAGCTTTTAGCCAACAGCCAATAGCTAACAGCTAACAGCCAATAGCCAATCTATAACCCCTAAACCATCAACAAAAAACGGCAAACAGTAAACAGTAAACTAAAAACTAAACCATTATGATTTTAACCACCACTCCCTCCATCGAGGGCAAACAGATTGTGAATTACCACGGCATCGTGTTCGGCGAGGTCATCACCGGCATCAATTTTGTGAAAGATTTCTTTGCGGGAGTCCGCAACATCGTGGGCGGACGCTCAGGATCTTACGAAGAAGAGCTGATGAATGCCCGCGAATCCGCGCTTCGGGAACTGGAACAGCGTGCCATGGAGAAAGGCGCAAACGCCGTGGTCGGCATCGACCTAGACTACGAGGTCCTGGGCCAGAACAACGGCATGCTGATGGTCACCGCCTCCGGCACCGCCGTCACCGTCGCGTAATCGATCCTATTAACGTTTTGTCGGTGTAGGGGCGAATCATCATTCGCCCCTACACCCGTTTACCCCCTAATCTCCTAACCCTCTAACCGTGTAACCTCTAAACCATAAACCATAACCTCTAAACCAATAACCAGCCAATAGCCAATAGCCAATAGCCAACCCCCAGAAAAAAACCTTCACCCCCTATCTCTTCGTTCCCATTTTTTTTGTATTTTCGCGGCCGATTTTAGAGAAATATTTTTTATTCAAAACTATTTGAAAATGACGAATAACAATGTGAAGTATGTCTATACTTTTGGCGGAAAAACTGCCGAAGGTAAAGCGGACATGAAGAATCTTTTGGGTGGTAAAGGCGCCAATCTGGCCGAAATGTGCTTGCTGAAGCTCCCCGTTCCGGCTGGTCTGACCATTACCACGGAGTGCTGTACAGCCTACTATCAGAATAATTGCCAGCTCCCTGCCGGCTTGATGGACGAGGTCCACGCAGGCATGAAGAACATGGAGAACATCATGGGCATGAAATACGGCGACCCCGAGAACCCGCTGCTTGTCAGCTGCCGTTCAGGTGCGCGCAAGTCCATGCCTGGCATGATGGACACCGTGCTGAATATCGGTCTTTGCTCCAAGACCATCCCTGGCCTCATCAAGAAGACCAACAACCCCCGTTTCGTGTATGACTCCTACCGTCGTCTCATCATGATGTACGCTGATGTCGTCATGGAGAAAGCTGAGGGCATTGAACCCGCCGATGGCAAGAGCATCCGCAAGCAACTCGACGATATGCTCGATGCATACAAAGAGAAAATGGGTTATAAATCAGATACCGAACTGAAGGCCGAAGAACTGAAGCAACTCGCTGAGGACTTCAAGGTCCGCATCAAAGAGGTGCTCGGCACTGAGTTCCCGGATGACGCTGAAGCTCAACTCGAAGGCGGCATCAAGGCCGTGTTCAAGAGCTGGAACGGTAAGAAGGCTATCTCTTACCGCCGCATCGAAGGTATTCCGGACGACTGGGGTACTGCCGTTAACGTGCAGACCATGGTCTTCGGTAACATGGGCGACGGTTCCGCTACTGGTGTGGCTTTCACCCGTAACCCCGCTACTGGCGACAACCAATTCTATGGCGAATGGTTGATCAATGCACAAGGTGAAGACGTGGTGGCCGGTATCCGTACCCCCAACCCGCTGAACGATGATACTAAGAACGAGCAGAACAAGCACATGCATTCTATGCAAGAGCTGATGCCCGAAACGTATAAAGAACTCTGCGAAGTGCGTCGCATCCTTGAAGAAAACTATCATGACATGCTCGACATCGAGTTCACCATCCAAGATGGTAAGCTCTATATGTTGCAGTGCCGCGTTGGTAAACGTACTGGCGTCGCCGCTTTGACCATGGCTCTCGACATGTTGAAGGAAGGCCTCATCGATGAGAAGGAGGTCGTGATGCGCCTCACTCCTGAGCAACTCGACGAACTTCTCCACCCGATTCTCGACACGGATGACGAGAAGAAACACACCGTCATCGCAAAGGGTCTGCCTGCAGGTCCTGGCGGTGCTGTGGGTAAAATCGCCCTCACTAGCGAGAAGGCAAAGGAATATCGTGCCGCTAAGGTGGCCAACGTCTTGGTTCGTGAGGAAACCAACCCCGAAGATGTCGAAGGTATGCGTGCCGCTGACGGTATTTTGACCGCTCGTGGTGGTATGACCTCTCACGCCGCTCTCGTGGCTCGTGGCTGGGGTAAGTGCTGTATCGTCGGTTGCGACGCTGTGAAGATCGACCTCGAAAAGGGCACTGTGAAGATCGGCGACCAACAGTTCAAGGAAGGCGACACCATCAGCTTGAACGGTTCCAAGGGTTGGGTTTATGCTGAACCCGTAGGCATGATCAATGCTACTGAAAATCCGCTCTTCCAGCAATTCATGGCGCTGGTTGACAAATATCGCAAGATGGGTGTCCGCACCAATGCCGACAACCCCGAAGATGCTCAGAACGCCGTCAATTTCGGTGCAGAAGGTATCGGACTGTTCCGTATCGAACACATGTTCTATGGCAAGAACAGCGAAGAACCTCTCGCCAAGTTGCGCAACATGATTCTCGCCAGCACCACCGAAGAGCGTGTGGCTGCCCTCAACGAGCTGGAACCTTACATCAAGAATGCTGCAAAGGGCACTTTGAAGGTGATGGATGGCAAACCGCTGACCTTCCGTTTGATGGATCCCCCGTTGCATGAATTCGTTCCTCATACCGAAGACAAGCAAAGAGCCCTCGCCCAGGAGCGTGGCATTAGCTTCGAAGAAATCAAGAAACGTATCGATGCTCTCAACGAAGTGAACCCGATGATGGGCTTGCGTGGCGTGCGTCTTGGTATCGTTTATCCGGAAATCACGGAGACTCAGTTCCGCGCCCTGTTCCAGGCTACTGCTGAACTGATGAACGAAGGTCACGATCCGCACCTCGAAATCATGGTTCCGCTTACCATCAATGTGAAAGAGCTTGAGCACCAGAAAGCCATCGCTAACCGTGTGAAAGCTGAAGTGGAAGGCAAGTTCGGTGTGAAAATCAACTACATGTACGGTACGATGATCGAGATTCCTCGCGCTACCTTAGTGGCCGACCAGATTGCCAACGTAGCCGAGTTCTTCAGCTTCGGTACCAACGACCTCACTCAGATGACCTTCGGTTTCAGCCGCGACGACGTCAACGCTATCGTGAAGGATTACATCGAGGAGAAGATCATCCCGGCTGACCCGTTCAACACCCTCGACCAAGAAGGTGTCGGTCAACTGGTGAAGTTAGGTGTGGAACGTGGTCGCAGCACCCGCAACAACCTCAAATGCGGTGTTTGCGGTGAGCACGGTGGTGATCCCGCTTCTGTGGAATTCTTCTACAAAGCCGGCATGACCTACGTTTCCTGCTCTCCGTTCCGCGTGCCCGTGGCTCGTTTGGCAGCAGCGCAAGCCGCTATCAAAAACGCCTAATCGCGAAATCCCTAACCTTTTATAATGAAAAGCAGCGGTGTGGTATCATCCATGCCGCTGCTTTTTTTGTTTTTGTTTTGCGAGGGAGTAGTGGGGAATAGGGAATATGTTTTCAAGTTCCATGTTCAAAGTCAAAGTCAAAGTCAAAAGTCGTCAGCAAACTGCTAACTGCAAACTGCTAACTACTAACTAAAAAAGCGGCTCGTTGCCGAGCCGCCCTTAACAAAACAATCGTTATGAGAAAAATTATTTACCCTCTTTTTCGAGGTCTTCTTTCAATGATTGCAGGATGTTGAGGTCGCCGAGCGTGGCTTTTTCCACGTTGCTCTCGTTAACCTTTTGAATGTCACGCTCTTTCTGTCTCTCTTCGTCATTCTTAGCTCTCTCTTCAGTGTCTCTGTCGGGTTGCCAAGTTCTGGTGTGGGAGAGATGGATTTTCTTAGCGTCTTTGGAGAAATCAACCACCATGAACGGGAGAGTTTCGCCTTCCTTAGCGGTGGATTTGTCTTCCTTAACGAGGTGACGGTTGAATGCGAAGCCCTCGATGTTGTGCGGGAGCATCACAGTAGCGCCCTTGTCGTTCACGCCGGTGATAGTGCCTTCATGCACGGAACCAACGGTGAAGATGGTCTCATAGACATCCCAAGGATTCTCTTCGAGTTGTTTGTGACCCAAGCTCAGACGACGGTTTTCAGTGTCCACTTCGAGGACAACCACGTCGATGGATTCACCCACTTTCGTGAATTCAGCAGGATGTTTGATTTTCTTGTTCCAAGAGAGGTCGGAAATGTGGATCAAGCCGTCCACGCCCTCTTCGAGTTCCACGAAAATACCGAAGGTCGTGAAGTTGCGAACCGTAGCGGTGTGACGGGAACCGACAGGATATTTCTCCAGGATGTTAGCCCACGGATCGGGGATGAGTTGCTTGATACCCAGGGACATCTTCTGTCCTTCGCGGTCGAGGGTGAGCACAACAGCTTCCACTTCGTCACCGACTTTGAGGAAGTCGTGAGCGGTGCGCAGGTGCTGTGACCAAGACATTTCGGAAACGTGGATAAGACCTTCAACGCCGGGCATGATTTCCACGAAGGCGCCGTAATCGGTGATGACCACCACTTTACCTTTGACTTTGTCACCTACCTTCAAGTTGGGATCGAGTTTCTCCCAAGGTTGAGGAGTGAGTTGTTTGAGACCCAAGGCGATACGTTTCTTACCCTCTTCGAAGTTGAGGATAACGACGTTGACCTTCTGGTCGAGTTCAACCACTTCAGAAGGATGGTTGATGCGACCCCAAGAGAGGTCGGTGATGTGGATGAGGCCGTCCAAGCCGCCGAGATCGACGAATGCACCGTAAGAAACGATGTTCTTGACAGTACCTTCGAGGATTTGACCGACTTCGAGTTTGCTGATGATTTCAGCTTTCTGAGCCTCGATTTCAGCCTCGATGAGGGCTTTGTGAGAAACAACGACGTTCTTGTAGTCGTGGTTGATCTTCACCACCTTGAACTCCATGGTCTTGCCAACGTAAACGTCGAAGTCGCGGATTTGCTTCACATCGATTTGAGAACCAGGCAGGAAGGCTTCGATACCGAAAACGTCCACGATGAGACCGCCTTTGGTTTTGCCCTTCACATAACCGGTGATGACTTCCTGGTTGTCGTATGCTTCGTTGACGCGCTGCCATGACTTGAGGATGAGGGCGCGTTTGTGGGAAAGTTGCATTTGACCGTTTGCATCTTCTTGGCTTTCAACGTAAACCTCGATTTCGTCGCCGATCTTGAGGTCGTGGTTGTAGCGAAGCTCGGAAGCGTTGATGACACCGTCGGACTTGAAGCCGATGTTGATCACCACTTCGCGGTCGTTGATGGAGACCACCTTACCGGTGATGACATCGTCTTGGTCGATGGATTTGAAAGACTTGGTGTAGAGATCTTCCAAACGAGTTTGCTCCTCTTTTGAGTAGCGGTCGTTTTGATCGGAAACTTTATCCCAGTCGAAGTTGGCCATTGCGTCAGCGTAGGGGTTCTCAAACTCGCGCATTTTGCGGGGAGCCTTGGGAGCCTTTTCCTCAACTGCGGGCATAGCCTCTTCAGCGGCGGGAGCGGTTTCTTCTACAACGGGAGCGGCGTTTTCAGCAACATTTTCCACGTTTTGTTCGATTTCTTGAGTTTGTTCAGGAGCATTCAATAATTCTTCTGACATAAAAATTTGTCTTAAATTAGCCTAAGACAGGGGCTTTTTAAGGATGAAACATTGAGGTTAATTGTTTAATAATCAATTGAAGAGCCTCTTTCAATTGAGCCGGCAAAAATACAAAAAAAATCGTTCGAAAATTTTTTTAGAAAAATATTTTGTCAAATCCAAAAAAAGTGTATTTTTGCAGCCTGAAAAACATTGCGGGGTAGAGCAGTGGTAGCTCGTCGGGCTCATAACCCGGAGGTCGCAGGTTCGAGTCCTGCCCCCGCTACTAAGTCAAGCGCGATTGCCAAAGGTGATCGCGCTTTTTTTTTTGTGCCCGCTTGTTTGTTGATAAGATGTTAATATCTTTATTGTCGAACATGGCGGCTCATCTTTCGTGACATATTTATATTTGTTATCTTTGCACCGTAGTTCTACATCTTTCGCAGAACTACGGATTTTTATTATTCAGAAAGCGAGTTGTTCATAATTAT